>NZ_JBKEWJ010000012.1:0-94802 GCF_056357555.1 Bifidobacterium sp. LH_230 | reverse complement strand
GACCGAAAAACGAATGCCGGCTCATCGAGGGCAGGATCACCACCAACTGGAAACAGGCCCTCGCCCAACTCGTCGCCGCATACCCGGAACGCATGGAACCCTACCTCTAAAAACAACAACAAAAAACACCCATACACAAACAATTTGACAAGCTCGGAGGTCTCCAAGGCATTGCGCTCCGGCCGTGCCGCTCGAAGGCCGAAAACCGACGGGAACGGGCGGCGCCCGCGGTTCCGCGAACCGATGGTCATGATCTCGGAACGTCCCGCCGAGGTGGAGGACCGGGCCGTGCCCGGCCATTGGGAGGGCGACCTGATCTGCGGCAAACAGAACAAGACCGCGATCGGCACGCTCGTGGAACGCGCCACCCGGTTCACGATCCTGCTGCACCTGCCCGACGGCCATGACGCCGAACACGTCCAGCAGGCCGTCATCGAGAGGATGCGGGACCTGCCCAAGCTCCTGCGCAACTCGCTGACATGGGACCAGGGCTCCGAGCTCGCGCTCCACAAGCGCATCTCGACCGCGTTGGACATGGCCGTGTACTTCTGCGACCCGCACTCGCCATGGCAACGCGGCACGAACGAGAACACGAACGGCCTGCTGCGCCAGTACTTCCCGAAGGGCACCGACCTGGGCGTCTACTCCCGGGAGTATCTGGACGCCGTCGCGGAGGAACTGAACGACCGGCCGAGGAAGACCCTCGGATTCAGGAAACCATCCGAAGCCATCCTCGACCTAATCAACGCATCATGATACGGTCAACGCAACAAGCCAGAAAACAACAAAGGTGTTGCAACCACCACTAGAATCCGCCGGGGGAGCGTCACCCCCATCGCATTAAGTCCGACAAAGTACTAGTCGGCTTGGTTCCATTCGGCGTGGGCGCGGCGCTCCCCGGGGAGCAGTCCGCACACTTCCGGCATTGGGAGCCGGTCTTCATCCTTCCGCTCTTCCTTATCGGTTTTCCGTATACCGCACACAGCCGGGCCTTCGTCCTCATACATTCATCGAATAGGCGCCAGCCGATCGGGCCGGCGGTCTTTAGCATGACATCGTATTCAAACCACCCCGACACGCCTGCTGTTACAAGGCCAAACCCGGAACATAAACATCGCGTTTATTTCCTATAGCCCTCAGGGGTCTTTATGGAGAGCGGACAAGATGTGGATTTGTCTCGCTTTGCTCTTGTGCACGACTACATACGGGGTGTGACTGGATAACACGTCATACCTCGACAGGAACTGTCGATTTGGCGGTGGTGTGACAAGTCGCTGCTGTCTCCGTGTGGGATGGTGTTCGGGGATCGTTGATATTGCAGGCGTCTTGATATCGTCTGATTGTCACGCTTTGCTCTGGTCCGGCTTTTTGCGTGTTGCATGACAGATTTGCTGTCACGTAACACGCAAGAACACCCATTCGTGCAATGTATGCCAATACATCGTGACAGGCCAGCCTCCAAACCTGCTTTGCTCCTTTTGCGTGACAACGGCCGGGCTGTTGTTCGGCGCGAAAGAGATCGTAGAGCTTCAGCTCGCTCATAATGACGTGCTGCCGATCTGATTCGTCATGTGGTGCATATCAAAGTCGAGGCACGCGCGTATACTCCCATAGGTTCCGGTTCACGTCGGCCATAGGGGCGCGACGACCCGGGTCCCCCGAATCCTTAGGAGACACACCATGAAGCAGGGTATCCATCCCGATTATCATGCCGTCGAAGTCCTGTGCTCGTGCGGCAACACCTTCGTCACCCGTTCCACCTACAAGGGCGACCACATGACGGTCGACGTCTGCTCGAACTGCCACCCGTTCTACACCGGCAAGCAGAAGATCATGGACACCGGTGGCCGCGTCGCTCGCTTCGAGCGTCGTTACGGCAAGAAGGCCAACTAGTTTCATCAACGCCAGTCCGTGCGGTCGTGGCGTCGCTTCGGCGACCCGATCGCGGACTGGCGTTTTTGTATATCCGATGAGTGCGTTCGGCACATGAAACGTACTCCCCGCTCCTCCTTGAGTATGGTTTATGCGTGAGCGTGCATAAACCATACTCGCATCGGCAATGTAACCACCCCGTGTGATCGTAAGGAAACATATGGCAGACGAACAATTCCCCGCCGCGCAGACCGCGCTTGAGGAATACCACGATCTCGAAGCGAAAATGGCGGACCCCGGCGTGGCGTCCGACCCCGACAAGATCCGCAAACTCGGCCGTCGCCACGCCGAACTCGGCGGCATCGTGTCCGCATACAAGAGCTACCTGCAGATCCGCGACGATCTCGAGGCCGCGCGCGAAATGGCCGGCGAGGACGAGGACTTCGCCGAGGAGGCCAAGCGTCTTGAAGCCGAACTGCCTGCCGCCGAGGAGAAACTGCGCACCGCACTCATTCCGCGCGACCCGGACGACGCTCGCGACACGATCATGGAGATCAAGGCCGGCACCGGCGGCGAGGAGGCGGCGCTGTTCGCCGGCGACTTGCTGCGCATGTACACGCGCTACGCGGAAAAGCGCGGCTGGATCGTCACCGTGCAGTCCGAGAACACGACCGAGCTCGGCGGCGTCAAGGACGTGCAGATCGCCATCCGCGCCAAGGGCACACCCGCGCCGGAGGATGGCGTGTGGGCGAGCCTCAAGTATGAGGGCGGCGTGCACCGCGTTCAGCGCATCCCCGTCACCGAATCGCAGGGCCGCATTCAGACCTCCGCGGCCGGCGTGATCGTCTTCCCGGAAGCCGACGAGGACGACGACGAGATCGAAATCGATCCGAAGGACCTCAAGATCGACATCTTCATGAGCTCCGGCCCTGGCGGCCAGTCGGTCAACACCACGTATTCCGCGGTGCGCATGACCCATATCCCCACCGGCATCACCGTGAACATGCAGGATGAGAAGTCGCAGATCCAGAACCGCGCGGCCGCGCTGCGCGTGCTCAAGTCGCGACTGCTCGCCATGAAGCACGAGCAGGAGGCCGCCGAGGCCGCCGACATGCGTCACTCGCAGGTGCGCTCGCTCGACCGTTCCGAGCGCATCCGCACGTACAACTTCCCGGAGAACCGCATCGTCGACCATCGCACGAACTACAAGGCATACAACCTCGACGCGGTGCTCAACGGCGACCTGCAGGCCGTGATCGATTCGGACATCCAGGCCGACGAAGCCGAGCGGCTTGCGAACCAGAAGTAGATTCGCCTCATAATCGGGCGAATGGGCCGCGCAATTATCTTTTGTGCGCGACCGGACGGCGCCGGGACATATGATGCTCGACACGCTCCGGGCCGCTCGGACAAGTCTTACGGTCGAGCATCATATATTCCGTCTCGCCCCTCGTTTGTGCGGTATGTTGCGTTTGTTTTGGTAGCCGGAATGTAAGTGGGTTGGTACATGACGACTGTTGCTGATGTAATTCGTTCCGCGGCGGAGACGTTGCGTGAGGCTGGGGTGGATACGCCCGAGCATGATGCGAAGCTGCTGCTGGCCGAGGCGGCGGGGCGCGAGTTGCGCGACGTTGACAAGGCGATGCTGATGGGCGATGCGTGGGAAGATTTCTCGGCTTCGCTTCGCTTCGCTCGAAATGACAGTAAGGAGGCTGCTTCTTCTGTCGTCTCGACCGGATCGGACGATTTCCTCGTCACCTCGACTGGAGCGAATGATTCTTCCGTTATTGCGGCTGGGTCGGACGATTCTCTTGTCATCTCGGCCGAGCGTAGCGAGCGGAGAGATCTTACCCCGGACGAACGTTTCCGATCGATGGTCGAGCGACGGGTGAAGCGGGAGCCGTTGCAATACATTGTCGGGCATGCGCCGTTCCGCTATTTGGACTTGGCCGTCGGACCGGGCGTGTTCATTCCGCGTCCGGAGACGGAAACCGTGGTGCAGGCCGGACTTGACTGGATCACGCGGGAACGGCTGTATACGCCGCGCGTGGTCGATCTGTGCGCCGGGTCGGGAGCGATCGGCTTGTCGGTCGTGACCGAGGTGCGCGGTGCCGAGGTGTGGGCGGTCGAACTGTCCGACAAGGCGTATGCGTGGACCGAACGCAATCGCGAGGCGGTCGCCAAACGTGATCCGTCGGCCGGATACAACTATCATCTCGAACGCGGCGACGCGACCAGTCCGCTCACCCTGCCGCAGCTCGACGGCACGATCGATCTGGTCGTCACGAATCCGCCGTATGTGCCGCTGTCGCAGATTCCCGAGCAGCCCGAAGTGCGCGATCATGATCCGGACATGGCGTTGTACGGCGGTTCGGCGGATGGATCGGCGATTCCCGAACGCATTATCCTGCGTGCGGCCGGACTGTTGCGTGCCGGCGGCGCGTTGGTGATGGAGCACGATATTTCGCAGGGGGACCAGCTTGTTGCGTTCGCGCGGGCGAACGGTTTTACGGATGCGCGTACCGAAAACGACTGGACTGGGCGGCCGCGGTATTTGTTTGCGGTGCGGGGATAAGTAGAGGGATCTCGCTTCGCGCGATGCCGTGTTGTGGCGGCTGACGCCGCAGTACCCCAACCCGTCAGCTTCGCTGGCACCCTCCCCTGAGAGGGGAGGGAACGTTCCTTACGGTGATCTCCTCACTGTCGTGCCTGACGCCCTCCTCTAAAAGAGGAAACGAGGAGGGAAGCAACGGCTTCAGCGGCTGCGGCCAGATGCTCGATGATTCTCTCTCCCGAGAGGGGAGGGATTGAAACTCGTATCAGGGCACATCATGATACGAACGGTCTGATTACTGCGCGTATTCCTGGTAAATGGAGGCGTCGGCGTCGGTGATCGTGCGGATCACGCGGGCCGGTACGCCCACGGCCACCGAATTGGCCGGAATGTCGTGCGTCACCACCGCGCCCGCGCCGATCACGCAGCCGTCGCCGATCGTCACGCCGCCCACCACGGTCACATTGCCGCCGAACCAGCAGTTCGAACCGATCGTGATCGGCTTGCCGTACTCGTAGTCGTACGACGAACCGTCCGGCGCGACACGCGAATTGCGGTCCTGCCAGCGCATCGGATGCATCGGCGGCAGTAGCGACACGTTCGGCCCGAACAGCACGTCGTCGCCGATCGTCACCGGTGCGCAGTCCAGCACCGTGAAATTGAAGTTCGCGAACACGCGGTCGCCGATCTTGGTGTGGCAGCCGTAGTCGAAGAACACCGGTCCCATCAGGCACATATCCGTACCGTGACCGGGCAGCAGTTCGTCCAGCACCGTGGCCCGGGTGGCGGCGTCGCCACGCGGTAGCGAGTTGAACTTCGTGCACAGGTCGGCCGCATGGTCGCGCAGCCGGCACAGCTCCGGGTCCGCGCAGTTGTACAGTTTGCCGGCGAGCATCTCCTCGCGCTCCGAAGCGCGGGGCATGCGCAGCTCGACAGGTGGGATGGCGGATGCGTTCTCGGCGGTCATGATAAGGCTCCTTTGCGGCGTCGGAGGGCAAGATACGGGCACACAGTATAAATGTACGAACGTACATAATTGGGTTTAGGAGGGTATATAGGGCGGCTTATCGGCGGATGGATGCGGAGATGTCTGCGGTACGCCGGCCGGCAGTGTGGCATTATGCAGGACGTGGTTCCCAACCAGCCCAGTGCTGTGTCGGCCCAATGTGTTGGGGAGTGACTCAGTGCGTGAAACGGCGAGCGTGGCGCAGGTCAGTCAGTCTAATGTGATGGTGCGCGACTACCTCTCGGTCAGCTTCGCTGACAGTTCCCCTGACAAGGAAGCCAGGAACAAGGGTGGCGGTCAGTTTACGCCCGGCAACGTACCGGGCGCATTCGCGCTGATAAGGCCACCGTGTATTGTGGAGGGAAGGAACTTTTTGCACAGGAGGTTTGCCATGTTGGGAACCAGTGATCTTGCCGTGGCGGCTGCAGCCGCGACCGTGCCGGACATCAAGCTGAACGACGGCAACGCGATTCCGCAGGTCGGACTCGGCGTGCTGCGCATCGAGGACGACGCGGTCGCGCCGGTCGTGGAATCGGCGCTCGAACTCGGCTACCGTCACATCGATGGCGCGGCCGGATACAACAACGAGGGCGGTGTGGGCCGTGCGCTCGCCGCGACCGGCTACAACACGGGCGAACAGCGCAAGAAGCTGTGGCTGACCACCAAGCTGCGCGACTCCCAGCAGGGCTACGATTCCGCGCTGAGCGCGTTCGACGACTCGCTCAAGCTGCTGCAGGTCGACTATGTGGACATGTACATGATCCACTGGCCGACGCCGTTCGACTGGCGCAGCGGCGAAACCTGGAAGGCGTTCGCCAAGCTGCGCGAGGAAGGCCGTGTGAAGACGCTCGGCGTGTGCAACTTCCTGCCCGAACATCTCGAACGGCTGCATGACGAGACCGGCGAATGGCCGGCCGTCAACCAGATCGAACTGCATCCGACGTGGCAGCAGCGCGGCGTCGTGGAATTCTGCCAGCAGCACGGCATTGCGGTCGAAGCCTATTCGCCGATGGCCCGCGGCGCCGATCTCAACGCCGGCGACGGCGTGATCGCGAAGATCGCCGAAGCGCACAATGTGAGCCCGGCCCAGGTGATCCTTCGCTGGCACATCGAAAACGGCACGATCATCATCCCCAAGTCGGTGCATGAGGAACGCCAGCGCCAGAACCTCGACCTGTTCGGCTTCGCGCTCACCCTCGAGGAACACGCGGCCATCGACAAGCTCGACGGTCCGAAGCGCGCCGGCCACGATCCGATGAAGTTCACGTACGCGTGATATCGCCCGCTGCCGGGTGTCAGCTTCCGATGATGAAAGCCGACACCCGGCAATGCGCCCGAGCGAGCAGCGAACGTTACGCCCAGATATAAAGACATGCAGTCCGAACATGCCCCAACCGCATCATCCACGTAACTCCCGCACGCACTTCTCCCGCCGCCGGTTCACCGCGACCAGCCCGTTCGAACGCATCCTGATCCTGCTGGTCATCGCCGTGGTCGTCGGCATATTCATCGGCATCGGACTACCCAACATCAGTCCGACCGTCGGCCGGCTCACCGGCGAATATGCGGCAAGCGGATCGGCGGCGGCCGCGCTCAACCAACTCATCGTCAACGACGAACCGAATACAGCCGGCTACGATCGTGACCTGTTCGGCTACCGGCAAACCGACGACGACGGCAACGGCTGCGACGTGCGCGAAGACATACTCGCCCGCGACCTGACCGACGTGAGATACGTGTCCGCCGGCAGTTGCAAGGTCAAATCCGGTATCTTGGACGATCCGTACACCGGGCAGACCATCCGTTTCGTGCGCGGGCCGCAGACCAGCTCGGCCGTGCAGATCGACCATGTCGTCGCACTCGAAAACGCGTGGCAGTCCGGCGCGCGCGACTGGGACACCGCCAAACGCTACCGGTTCGCCAACGATCCGAACAACCTGCTTGCCGTCGACGGTCCGGCCAACCAGGACAAAGGCTCCGCATCGGCCGCATACTGGCTGCCGACTAACGGCGACTACCGCTGCGCCTACGTCGCCCGGCAGATCGCGGTCAAAACCGAGTACGCGCTGACCGTCACCAGTCGTGAACAACAGGCCATGCGGGCAGTGCTCGTCGGATGCCCGAACGAGCAATTGCCGTGAGCGTCGCGGAATTGTACGTGAACGTACATGAACTTCCGTGAAACCGCGGGACAAATCCCGGCATTTGTAACATGCCGGCGCTATAACGGTGCGCGGTATGGAAGAGAATAACGGTAACGATACAGTCACAACAACCATGAACCCGATCGAGCGGCCGGCCGCCGAACTGGAGGTCGAACGCGCTCACGTACGCGAGGGACAGGAACGGCAGCGCGGCGGCAAACGCGCCAACGGGCGCAAAGGCCATGCGCTCGCCAGCATCCTTGGCCCCGCGTTCGTGGCGGCCGTCGCCTACGTCGACCCGGGCAACGTGGCGGCGAACATCACGTCCGGCGCGCGCTACGGGTACCTGCTGGTGTGGGTGCTCGTGCTCGCGAACGCGATGAGCGTGCTTATTCAGTACCAGTCCGCGAAACTCGGCATCGTCACCGGCAAATCGTTGCCGGAGCTGCTTGGCGAACGCATGAGCGACGCCGGACGATTCATGTTCTTCATGCAGGCCGAGGTCATCGCCATCGCGACCGATCTGGCCGAGGTGATCGGCGGTGCGATCGCGCTGAACCTGCTGTTCGGCATCCCGCTGTTCATGGGTGGCCTCGTAATCGGCGCCATTTCCACGGTGCTGCTGTGGTTCCAGGGCGGCAAGACGCATCGCCTGTTCGAAAAGATCGTGATCGCGCTGCTGCTGGTCATCACGTTCGGATTCATCTTCGGCCTGTTCATCGCGCCACCGGACCCGGCAGCCGTGTTCGGCGGGCTGATCCCGCACTTCACGACCACCGATTCGGTGCTTATGGCCACATCGATGCTGGGCGCGACGGTTATGCCGCACGCGATCTACCTGCATTCCACGCTGGTGAACGACCATTACGCGCCGGGGGAGGCCAAGCCGACCGTGCGTCAGTTGTTGCATGGTTCGAAGATCGACGTGGCGTGGGCGCTGATTCTCGCCGGTTCGGTGAATGTGTCGCTGCTGATCATCGCGGCCAATTCGCTATATGGCATGAAGGGCACCGATTCGATCGAGGGCGCGCAGCACGCGATCGTGAGCGTGTTGGGGCCGGTGGTCGGCACGATCTTTTCGATCGGCTTGCTGGCGTCGTCGCTGAGTTCCACGTCGGTCGGCACGTACGCCGGTTCGGAGATCATGCACGGACTGCTGCGCATCAAGGCACCGATGTGGGCGTGCCGCGTGGTCACGCTGGTGCCGGCGTTGATCGTGCTGTGGTTCGCGCCGAACCCGACACAGGCGTTGGTGGTTGGTCAGGTGATTTTGTCGATCGGCATTCCGTTCGCGATTATTCCGCTCATGCGGTACACGCATGATAAGGAGTTGATGGGGGAGTATGTTGACGGGACTGCCAAGCATGTGGTCTTCATTGGCGTGGCGGCGCTGATTGTGGCGCTGAATGTGTTGTTGATCGTGTTGACGGTGCTTGGCAAGGCGTGACGAGCACCGTTGCGCGTGAGTTCCGAAGATAGCATTGTGTCGGGTTGTTGATCGGGGCGGTTTTGTGAGGCTTTCTGCGAACTTTGAGGCAGAATCTCACGCGTGTGGAGGTCTTTCTGCGAACTCTGAGGCAGCCAGACCGTGCGTCGAGCCTGTTTTGGTATCGATTCCGGGCTGATTGCGGGTATTTGGCAGGGTGGGCTGCCTCAAGGTTTGCGGGAAGACCCCTGCGGAACGGCGAAACTGCCTCATAGTTTGGAGAAAGAGTTCTTTTCCCCTCTTATCGGGTGCGCGCGACGCGCGCCTCGTGGAAGTGCGCCACGGCCTTCTGCGCCGCCTCGTGCGACGAGCCGGCCCCCGCACCCTTGACGCCGAAGATCACGATCATCATCTGGACGAACACGAGGAACGCGCTCACGCGCAGCGTCCACTGCGTGCCGAAGATGCTGGCGTCGATCTTGTTGCCGCCGTGCACCTGCATCAGCGTCTCCATCAGGATGACGAGCACCGGGGCGCCGATCGCGCCGGCGATCTGACGTACCGTGTTGGTGACGGCCGAACCGGCGGATACCTCGCTGTGGTCGAGACAGTTGAGCGACCATGTGGTGATCGGCATGATGATGAAGCCCATGCCGATCTGCCGCACGAACTGCCAGATCGACACCCACCAGATCCACGTGTTGCGGTCGATCAGGCTCATCATGATGGTGCCGAACAGCAGGATGCCGGTGCCGGTGATCGCGACGGGACGCGCCCCGAGCCGGTCGAGGAGCTTGCCGCCGAAGAACTGCGAGATGCACATGCCGAACGCGCCGGGCATCATCACCAGACCGCTGATCGTGGCGGAATAGCCGCGGTCGTTCTGGATGTACAGCGGCATGATGACCATGATCGAACTGAACGCGAAGAAGCTCAGCGCCGCGCAGATCGTGCCGACCGTGAAGCTGCGGTTTTTCAGGACGCCGAGATCGAGCAGTGGGGGATTGACTGGCTTGCGGCTGGCTTGTGCCGGTGCTGCCGTTTGCGCGGGCTGCGCCGTGGCCTTTGCCGCATTGAACGCCCGCGCCCCGTGCACCTGCCGCATCACGAACCACACGATGCCGGCGATGCCGACCAGCACCGCACCCCACACCATCGGATGCGTGAACGGATACGCCTCGATGTTCGTAAACCCGAACATCAGTCCGCCGAAACCGATCACCGACAGTCCCACGGAGAAGAAGTCCGCGTGCGCGTCCGGGTCGTGTTCGCCGAAGTTGTGCAGCTCGAACATGGCGAGCAGCAGTGAGACCACGCCGATCACGGTGAGCGTGAGGAAGATGGAGCGCCAGCCGTTCGCGTCGGTCTGCCAGCCGCCGATGGTCGGGCCGATGGCCGGCGCCACGCTCATGGCCATGCCGACCGTGCCCATCGCCATGCCGCGGCGCGACAGCGGGTAGATGGAGAACACGGTGATCTGCAGGACCGGCCACATCACGCCGGTGCCCACCGCCTCCAGCAGACGGCCAAGCAACACCACGAGGAACGACGAACCGACCCAGGCGAGCAACGAGCCGATCGTGAACACGATCATCGACGTGATGACGATCTGGCGGGTGGAATAGCGGCGCGTCAGATACGCGGTGAGCGGCACCATCACACCCATCACGAGCTGGAAGATCGACGTGAGCCACTGCCCGGTGGTCACCGAGATGCCGAATTCCGAGACGATGGTCGGCAGGGCCGCGCTCAGCTGCAATTGCGTGAAGTTGCCGACGAACGTGATGAATGTGAGGATCGCGATCGAGGTGAACGCCACTGGCGTCAGATGGCCGTTCACGTAGGTCTCGGCGCTGGTCAGCGCCCGTGAGCGATTCAGAGAGCGTCCCAATCGACTCGCCTTGTCCCCGCGATTCATCATCTGCCCCATACGCCACATTCTTCCCATACACGGTCGTTGAAAACTCAAATAGCCTACACCTATATATGGGCAATCGTGGCAATTTCCGTGATGATGTTCGGCAGGTCTGCATAAGGAGCGGACACGGCTATGTTTGCGTAACCACTGCATAATAGTCACCGTCCTGTCAGTTTATAACATTGCAGATGTTTGTTTTTCGCGAGAGCTTCCATTCTTGCCGAATCGCTCACAAGACGGTCGTGATGAACGACGCATTATGAGATGCGCCCCTATAATATTCGTGTACGTGCGCTATCGGGGGTATAGTATGCGAGGGACTGTTGTCCGGTTTGTGATAGTGCACGCATCTGGTTATGTGTGCGGTGTACCTTACCGGATAAGTATGGTTACAGGCCATGCATGAGAGGATAAATGGGAGACGCTGATGGCAGCTATACGATCTGACCAGACCGCGACAGGCGAGCAGGGGAATGAACGCAGAATCGCTGGCACCGGTACTTCGGGGAATACTCATTCCGGGCAACCAATCAGTACTGGTTCATCTCGGCTGCTCAACGACATGAGCGCCGGCCAGTATTCCCGCGTCCAGTATTGGCGCTTCTTCCTGAATCTCGCTCTGATGCTGTGCGACACGGCGATGTTCATCATCGGTTCGGCCACCGCACTGCTGCTGTTCCGTCACGACGAGAGCGTGACGTTCGTGGATTCACCGATCCTGAGCACCACGGTGTATCTGGTTATCGGTGCGTTCGTATGGGCGTTCTGTCTGCGCCACGCCGGCATCTACCACCGTCACGTGATGGGTGACGGTTATCAGCTGGTGCCGATGATCATCAAGGGTTCGGCGGTCAGCTGGGTGACATTGTGCGCGGTCAACTTCATGTTCCACGTGAACCTGTCGCTGTGGGCCGTGACCGTGATGATCGTGTTCTCCTGTCTGCTGACGATCGGGGAGCGCATGGTCGCGCGCGCGGTCATCACCCGTGACCGTCAAAAGGGCGCGTACACGTATTCGACGATCGTCGTCGGTTCCCCGAAGGGCATCGCCGACACGCTGAAGTTCCTTGAGGATCGTCAGCAGCTCAACTACAAGCCGGTGGCGATCTGCCCGATCCGGAAGAATCCGAGCACAGGCGTGATCGAATCCGCACGGCTTAGCGATGACGAACTGCAACAGCTGGTCAGTGTCTGGGATGTCGCTGATCTGCCGGTGCTCGCCTATGATGGCAAGCTGGCGGAGACCGCGGTGCGTATGAAGGCGCAGACCGTGATGGTGACCGATGTGTTGCACCGCGAGTCGGATGATTTCGCCGCGTTCTCCCTGCCGCTCGAGTCGCTGGGACTGGAGATCGCCCTGTTCTCGTCGGCGGCTGACATCGCCGGTCACCAGTTGACTGTGCGCACGCTCAAGGGCGTGAACATCCTGACGATCAGCCTTGCCCAGTACGGCGTGGCGACGCGCATCGTCAAGCGTCTGTTCGACATCATCGTCTCCGCGATCCTGATCGTGCTCACCTCGCCGTTTATGATCGGCGTGGCGATCGCGATCAAGCTTGACGATCACGGCCCGATCCTGTACAAGCAGGAGCGTATCGGTTTGCGAGGCAAGCCGTTTAAGATCTACAAGTTCCGTTCGATGCGAGTGAATGCCGACAAGCTCGACGCACAGGTCGCCGCCGCGAACGGTCAGGAACTGGGCGCCCGCTTCAAGGTGAAGGACGATCCGCGCATCACCAAGGTCGGCCATTTCATCCGCAAGACCTCGCTGGACGAGCTGCCGCAGTTCTTCAACTCGTTCCTCGGTACGATGAGCGTGGTCGGCCCTCGTCCGCAGCGCCAGTATGAGGTGGACGAATATGATCCGGTGTATGCGACGCGACTGCTGGTCAAGCCCGGCATTACCGGCCCGTGGCAGGTGTCCGGTCGCAACGATCTGAGCGATGAGGAAAGCCGTCAGCTTGATGTTGCGTATGTGCAGAACTGGTCGATTCTGGGCGATTTGGTGTACATCTTCCGTACCGTCGGCGTGATGCTCAATCCCAAGGGCGCGTACTGATATTTATCGCGTATTGCCACGATAAGAGCCGTCAATCATCCCCCTCTACTACACTGGGACTTCGGTTTGTGAACTGATCCGAATCCGGCTCTGGTGCTGGACTGATGGGGGAAGGAACGGTGGCTCGCGGTGACTGAGCACACGTCTGACGATGATTTGAATGACGCATTCGCCAATTTTTCCGGCAACGCGAATGCCGGCAACGATCCCGGCGAATTCACGTTCATGACGGACGGGGCAGCGAGCCCGGCACCGGACGGCGAACAGCCGGTTCAGCCGGAGCATCATCATCGTCGGCGGATGAGCCCGCAGCATATTCGCCGCATCAAGCGTCGGCGCCGCCGGCGTCGTATCATGATCGGTGTCGGCGTGCTGCTGTTGGTGCTCATCGCGCTAGCCGCATGGTTCGGCGTTTCTGCGATGAAGACCAAGAACGAAATCCAGCAGGCGGTGTCTTCCGCAAGTGGCTTGCAGGAGACGATGCTCAGCGGTGATTCCGCCAAGCTCAATACACAAGTGGCGGATTTCACGACTCACGTCAACGCGGCGTACGGTCAGACCAGCTCGGTGCTGTGGGCTGTTGCCGCTCGCGTGCCGTACATCGGTGACGATATCACCGCCGTGCGCACTGCCGTCACGTCGCTGGAGAATATCTCGTCGCAGGCGTTGCCCGCGCTCACTGATTCGTTGGGCAAGCTCGATCTCAACAGCATCACGATCAAGGACAGCACGATCAGCGTTCCTGGTCTGTCCGACGCCGCCGAAGGCATTAAGCAAGCGGATTCGGTGATCTCTGCCGCGAACCAGTCCGTGATCGCAGCGCCCACGCCGCATGTCGCGCAGGTGGCCGATGCCATGAGCCAGGCCAAGACGTATTTGGCCAGGCTCACCGATACCGTGCACAATGCATCCGTATTCGCCCAGATCGCGCCGAAGATGCTGGCGATGGACGGTCAGACTCGCACGTACCTGATTCTGGCTCAGACGAATTCGGAGATTCGTCCGACCGGCGGTATGCCGGGTTCGTGGGGCACGATGACGGTGACCAACGGCAAGGTTGACATGCAGGAGTTCGTGGCCGAAACGTCTATTCCGGCGCCAGACAGTCCGGTCGTCGACCTGACCGCCGAGGAACGCACGTTGTTCACCGACAAGCTCGGTCGCGTGCCGCAGGACGTGAACTTCACCCCCGACTTCCCGCGCACCGGCGAGATCGCGAAGGCACTATGGGCCAGCAAATACCAGACCCAAGTGAACGGTGTGATCGCCATTGATCCGGTGTTCCTGCAGAACATGCTCGCCGTGACCGGCGGCGTGACGCTCGAGGACGGCACGACGATCGACGGTACAAACGCCGCAAAGTTCCTACTCAGCGACGTGTACTCGCAGCAATCCGTGAGCGATCAGGACGAATACTTCAGCGCCGCCGCGTCGAGCGCGTTCAAGCATATCGTGCAGCAGTCCGGCGATCCGAAGGCGTTCATGAAGGCTGTCACCACGTCGATCTCGCAGGGCCACATGCTCGTGTGGAACGCGAACGCCGACGAGCAGAAGCTGCTTGAAACGACGAAGATCTCCGGCAATCTCGTCACCGCCGCGTCGGACCCGCAGGTGGGTGTGTACTTCTCCGATATCACGCAGTCGAAGATGGACTGGTATCTCAAGCGTGAAGTGACCACCGAGTTCGACAAGGTGGCCGCGAACGGCGCGAACCAGTACACCGTGCACATCAAGCTGACGAACATGATGGCCGCCGATCAGGTGGCGTCCACGCCGCAGTACGTGCTCGGCGACCAACTGCAAGGCATTGCGAACGGTCAGATCAAGACCGCCGCGTTCGTGTACGCTCCGGCCGGTGGTCGATTGGTTGATTGGAAGCTCAGTGACGGTAGCCAGTTCGACGGCATCACCGTGCACGATGGACTCACGGTGGGTGTGAAGACGTTCCTGCTCAGTCCCGGCGAATCCTACGAGATTACCGTGCATGTCCAGTCCGCGCCGGGCGTCGAGACGCCTCTGACTCTGCGTCAGACCCCGCAGATCGAAGGCCGCACGGACAAGTAGACCGGATCGATACGGCTTCAGCGAAAAGACCCTGCCTCAGGTGGGGTCTTTTTGTACCCCCGCAAATTGACAACGCTTGCAAAAATGGGTTACCATGAAAGGCAAGAGTAAGCAAAGACGCTGAAGAGAGCGTTCCTCTCCACAGCACCGGAATGAACCGGAGCCACAAGCCCACCGGAACAGCAAGGTATTGCCCTCGACATAACCCAATAGTGCAAACGTTGTCGAAATATAGCCGCCAATATACTGCAACAGCGGTGAAAATCGGCAGTAAACAGCGATTTTCGTCAAGCAAAACACATGGGAACGTGTGCATAGCCCAACGTCAGTCCGTGCGTTTGCGAGACCACAGAAGCAAAGGAGCAGCATGTACACCGGCTATCCATCGGATTCGGAAGGCAGTGCGCGTTCGTTAGAACCGCGTCGCGCCCGCCGCAAGTCCCCGTTTGCAAAGGTTGGCAAAAAAGCGGTCGCATGGATCGCCGCGGCCGCCACATTGCTCGGCGGCATCTCCGTCGCCACCATGTCGGCCACGGCCGACGAAGGCGTGACCGACAGCTACGCCAACACCCGCGGCAACGCCACGTTCGAGGCCGCCCGCGAAAAGTACGGCCTGACCGAATCAATGGATTCCGGCGCCATCCTGCACGCCTGGATGTGGTCGTTCAACACCATCAAGGAGAACATGGCCGCCATCGCTGAGGCCGGCTACACCTCCGTGCAGACCGAACCGATGAGCCACATCAAGGTGAACACCGCCAACGGCAAGAAGTTCACCGAAAACTGGTACTACGTCTATCAGCCCACGAACACGAAGATCGGCAATTTCGTCGTCGGCACTGAGGACGATCTCAAGGCGCTCACCGCCGAGGCGCACAAGTACGGCGTGCGCATCATCGTCGACGTGGTCGCCAACCACTTCACCTCCGACTGGAACGCCATCGACTCCGACTGGAAGGACACCAGCCTCTTCCACAAGCGCACCAACTGCTCCGGCGCGAACGGCGACAACATCAACTATTCCAACCGCTGGCAGGTCACCCAGTGCCACCTGCTCGGCCTGTGGGACATCAACACGCAGAACCAGACCGCCGCGAACAAGATGAAGGAATTCCTCGTGCAGGCCGTCGCTGACGGCGTAGATGGATTCCGCTTCGACGCCGCCAAGCACGTCGAGCTGCCGGACGAGCTGGGCGAGCACTCGATCTACTGGGATACGATCCTGCAGAACGGTGCGCAGTACCAGTACGGCGAGGTGCTGCAGGGCGACTCCAGCTTGAACTACAAGGGCTACGCCGACCTGTTCACCAAGTACTCGTCGGACGGCGGCGGCAACACCGCGTCCAGCTACGGCCAGACCGTGCGCGCCGCGATCAAGAACGGCAACCTGAGCGCCGGCACCCTCAACAACTTGTCGAACGGCGGCGCGAAGAACGATCAGCTCGTCACGTGGGTCGAATCGCACGACAACTACGCGAACGGCGACAAGGAATCCACGTACCTCAACGACTACCAGCTGAAGATGGGCTGGGCGCTCGTCGCCTCCCGTCAGGCCGGTGCGCCGCTGTACTTCAACCGTCCGGTCGGCTCCGGCGGTTCGAACCCGCAGTTTGCGGAGAAGAGCCAGCTCGGTGACGCCGGCGACGATATGTGGAAGGACAAGTCCGTCGTCGCGGTCAACCACTTCCGCAACGCGATGGACGGCGAGGCCGAGTACCTGCGCAACTGCAGCGGCCAGAACTCCTGCCTCATGGTCGAGCGCTACGTCGCGGACGGCAACCATGCCAACGACGGCGTCGTGATCGCGAACATGGGCGGCGACACGAGCCTCGTCGGCTCGGCCACCACGCTGGACGATGGCACGTACAAGGACCAGGTCAACGGCGGCACCATCACCGTCGCCGGCGGCAAGATCACGGCCGGCACCGCCAAGGGCAACGCCGTGAGCGTCTACTACGACGCCGAAGGCAGCACCGCGAAGGTCGCCTCCGTCTCCGCCACCGCGTCCAAGTCGTTCAGCACCGACTCCACCACCGTCACGCTGTACGCGAAGAACGTGAAGAACGCCAAGTACACCACCTCCGAAGGCAAGTCCGGCTCGTTCAAGGACGGCGACACCATCGAGGTCGGCGGCTCCCTGAAGATCGGCGAGAAGGTCACCGTGACCGTCACCGCCACCAACGCGGAGACCGGCGAGACGCTCAAGAACACGTACACGTACACGAAGACCGAGGTCGAGGCGCAGAATCTCGCCAGCCAGTACCAGACCAAGACGAACGCCACGAAGAAGACCATCACGGTCGACGGCAAGACGAACGACTGGGACAGCTCGATGATCATTGCGCAGGGCGCCGCGAACGACGACCCGCGCGTCTACCGTCCGAACTCGATGTACGAGGTCCCGATCGATCTGTACACGCTGTACGGCACGTACGACGACGACAACCTGTACCTGATGTGGGAGATGACCAACGTCCAGGACGTGGTCGCCCCCAACGACAACTACCCGCTCACGCAGGGCACGCTGTTCAACAACATGAACGTCCCGTTCTTCTTCGCGTTCGACACCGGCGACAGCTCCACGCGCATCGGCAAGAGCGCGCAGCTCAACACCGGCGGCACGCTGTGGGATTCCGGCATCACCTGGCAGAACAAGCTCAACAAGGTGCTCGCGATCTCCACGAACGGCGCGAACGGCCCGTGGATCTACGGCGGCGACAGCGACGGCCTGAACGCGAACGCGCAGTACGGCCCGGCGGCCAACGCGAAGACCGAGACCGAGAAGTCCGGCATCGTGTTCAAGTACGGCACCGGTATTCTGAGCTCGCAGGTCAACGGCATCGACGGCGCGTACGGCACCAACAACGGCCGTGTGCCCGGCGACATGAAGGCCGACGGCAAGGCGAACTGGGTCAACTTCAACGAGAAGGGCCACAATTCGTCCACGATGGACTTCCACTATGAGATGTCCATCCCGCTGAGCGAGCTCGGCACCGACGCAGCGAAGATCGCGAAGAGCGGTCTTGGCGTGCAGCTGGTCGCCACGATGGGCAAGTCCGGCATGGACGCGCTCCCGTACGATCTCGCGGTGAACGACAACGCCGATCTGGACGATTCGGCCGGCTCGCAGGAGAACAACAGCTTCGAGAAGTCCGATCAGGACAACTTCACCGTGAACTTCGCGCGCATCGGCGGCTCCGGCTCCGGTGATTCCGGTTCCGGTGACGGCGATACGACCGTGAAGGTTACTTCCGTGACAATCTCTGGTGACGGCGTGAAGTCCGGAAAGCTGACGGCCGATCTGTCTGCGGGTGCCGCGACCGCGCAACTGACCGCGACCGTCAAGCCGGACAACGCGACCAACAAGAAGGTCACGTGGAAGTCGTCGAACACCGCGGTTGCGACCGTGGACAAGAACGGCCTCGTGACGTTCGTGAAGAAGGGCACCGCGACGATTACGGCGACCGCCGGCGGCAAGTCCGCGACCGTTGCCGTGACCGTGACCGGCGTCAAGCCCGTGGCGAACAACACGACCGTGTTCTATCCGAGCGCTGGCTTCGGCGCGAACTCCACCTACCTGCACTACCGCGTCGGTTCCGGTGCATGGACCACCGTTCCGGGCGTGAAGATGACCGCGGCGTGCGACGGCTGGGTCTCCACCACGATTAAGGACGTGAAGGAGCAGCAAGTCGAGTTCGTGGTGACCAACGGCTCCGGTCAGTGGGACAACAACGGCGGCCAGAACTACAAGGCGTCCGGCGCGACCATCGTGCTCAAGGACGGCCAGCTCGGCTCCGTGAGCCCCTGCGTGGCGACCGTCGAGAAGATCGCGATCTCCGGCGACGGCGTGAAGGACGGCAAGCTCTCGCTCCAAGTGGGCAAGTCCACCACCCTCAAGGCCACCGTCACCCCCGCCTCCTCGCAGAACACGGCCCGTGTTTCCTGGTCCTCCTCTGACTCGTCGGTTGCGACTGTGATGGGTACGGGCGAGGTGACCGCCAAGAAGGCTGGTACGGTGACCATCACGGCTGAGTCTGCTGGTGTGAAGGCCACGGTCAAGCTGACGGTGACTAAACCGGCTGTTGCAGTAACGATCAATGCCACAGCTGATCTTAAGTCCGGTGAGACGCTGTATGCATTTGGCGACTGGGGACAGACGAACACCTGGAGCATCAAGTCCGCAGTCAAACTGACTGGGAACACCACGAAGACTGGCGTTATTAACGTTCCAGAGGGTAACAACCTTACGTTCCGTTTGGTGAAGATTTCAGCGAATGGAGCATATGCGTGGGACCCTGCTCGTGATCATGCCATGGGCAAAATCACAGGTGCAAAAACCTTGAACGTGACATGGAATTCGAAGACGGTTAGCGATCTGGCGGTAGTCAAGATCAATGCGAAAGTATCGTTGAAGTCCGGTGAGACGCTGTATGCATTTGGCGACTGGGGACAGACGAACGCGTGGAGCATTAAGTCCGCGGTTAAGTTGTCTGGTGCATCTTCTCAATCCGGCACCGTTGAGATGAAAGAAGGCAAGACGCTGACCTTCCGATTGGTTAAGGTCTCAGCTACTGGTGGACTGACTTGGGACCCGGTTACGGATCGTATTGTCAAGAATGTGACTGGGACTAAGACGATCGGTGTAGCGTGGTCTTCTGCCAAGGTCACGACTGATGGTACTCTTCCTTCCGAAGAGATTCTGATTACTGGTTCTGGTGTCAGCCGTGGCAAGCTGACTATGTCCAAGGGCAAGCTGGTTCAGCTCAAACTGGAGAACGCGCCCACTGGCAAGGTCATCTGGTCTTCTGATGGTGCAGCTGTCGCCGTTACTGGTACCGGCAACGTGTACGGCGTGCAAGCCGGTACTAACACGGTCACCGCCACAGTGGGAGGCAAAACCGCAACCATCACCATCACCATCAAGTAACCACCAAACCCACAACCAACCATGGGCTGTTCCCAGAACACCACGTTCCAGGAACAGCCCATTTTTAAAGGCAACTCACATATGCAATACCCAACTTGGCTGACCTCCATTAGCAAGAAAACCGCCATATGGCTGGCCGTCACCGCCACCATGTTCGCCGGTCTCACCGCCACTACCGCAATAACCACCCACACCGCCGAAGCCGCCACCACCCGTGACAGCTACTCCGACACCGTCGGCAACACCGCGTTCGAAGCCGCCCGCAAACAGTACGGCCTCGCCAAGGAGATGCGCAACGGCGCTACGCTCCACGCATTCATGTGGTCGTTCAAAACCATTCAGGAGCATCTGCCTGAAATCGCCGAAGCCGGCTACACCTCCATCCAGACCGAACCGATCGTGGAGATCAAGGACAACCGCGAACTCGGCAAGGGTCGCTGGTACCTCAACTGGTATTACGTATACCAGCCGATCAGCATGAACATCGGCAATTATGTGATGGGAACCGAAGACGACTTCAAGACCCTGTGCGAGGAGGCCCACAAGTACGGCATCCGCATCATCGTCGACTCCGTCTCGAACCACTTCACCTCCGATTGGGACGCGATCGACCCCGAATGGCAGAACAAGGCATATTTCCACGCGCAGAAGGCCATCAGCGACTACAACAACCGCGAGGACTGCACACAGAACACACTCTCCGGTCTGTGGGATCTCAACACGCAGAACATGACTGTCGCCAACAAGATGCACGATCTGCTTCAGCGCACGGTCGCCGACGGCGCCGACGGTTTCCGCTTTGACGCCGCCAAGCACATCGAACTGACCGACGAGTTCGGCGGCTCCCAGTATTGGAAGACGATTCTGCCGAACGGCGCGCAATTCCAGTACGGCGAGGTGTTGCAGGATGCGAACGTGCGCGAAAGCGACTACGCGACCATGTTCGCGAATTCCGCGGTCGGCGGCGGTGGCATCACCACGTCGAACTACGGTCACGAGGTACGTAACGCGCTCAACGACCACAGTCTCAACACGCGTTTCTTCACCGACTATCAGGTCGAGACCGATCCTGAGAACATGGTCACATGGGTCGAATCGCATGATAACTACTGCGATCGTCAATCCGAGAAGCTCACCGACGACCAGATCAAGCTCGGCTGGGCGGTGATCACCGCGCGTAAGAACGGCATGTCGCTGTTCTTCAGCCGTCCGTACGCGTCCGGCGGCACGCAGGAATGGTTCTCCGAGAAGTCGCATATCGGCGATGTCGGTTCCGACCTGTGGAAGGACCCGGAAGTCGTGGCCGTGAACCACTTCCGCAACCGGATGGAAGGTCGGGACGACAATCTGAGCAACTGCGGCAATGATGGCTGCATCATGGTCGAACGGTATGTGAGCGACGGCAACGCCGCGAACGATGGCGTGATGGTCGCCGCGGACGAGGACGGCGGCACGTCGCTGGTCGGCCAATCGGTCAAGCTCGACAACGGCACATACACCGACGAGGTCACCGGCGCCACGATCACCGTGTCCGACGGCAAGATCACGGCCGGCTCCATCGCCAACAACCAGATCGCCGTGTTCTACAATCCGACCGTCAAGCACACTAAGATCTCGTCGGCTGAGGCGATGCCGAACACTGGCGAATTCGAGGACACACTCGACGTGACCATGCGCTCATTCAACATGAAGAACGCCACCTACACCACATCTGAAGGCGATTCCGGCACGCTCACCGATGGCAAGATCGTCACGGTCGGCAGCAAGACCAAGGGCGGTAGCAAGGTGACAGTGACCGTGAAGGGCACAGGCAACAACGGCAAGACCGTGTCGCATACGTATTCGTACACGAAGACCAAGCAGATCGACGTGACGTCGGTCGCGATCTCCGGCGACGGCGTGAAGAACGGCACGCTCAGCATGGATCTGGCCAAGATGACGTCCGCGCAATTGACTGCGATCGCGACGCCGAGCAACGCGTCGGCCAAGACAGTGACGTGGAAGTCGAGCGACGAGTCCGTGGCGACCGTGAACGCGGACGGCGTAGTGACCGGCCTGAAGGCAGGTACCGCGACGATTACGGCGACGGCCGGAGGCAAGTCCGCGACGTTGAAGCTCACGCTAACCGGCGAGATTCCGACCACCGCAATGACGACCGTGTACTACACGACCACGAACGGCTGGGCCGGCTACTACCTGCACTACAAGGTGGGCAACGGCGTGAACGGCAAGTGGGATTCCGACGTGAACGGCCGCGTGAAGTTCGAGGAGGCATGTGACGGTTGGGTCAAGGCCACGATCCGCACCGACGGTCAGCGGCTCGAATTCGACATCACCGACAACGGCGGCAACTGGGACAACAACGGCGGCAAGAACTACGTGTCATCCGGCTCCACCATCGTGATCGAGAACGGCAAACTCAGCACGGTAGCGCCTTGCAAGGCCACGCCTGATCCTGATCCGGACCCCAAACCTGATCCAGCGATTGCGACAGTGACAATCCGATCGGGAATCGCATTACAATCTGGCGAACAGTTGTACGCCTTTGGAGATTGGGGACAGTCGAACGCGTGGAGTCTTAAATCGGCGGTCAAGTTGGAGGGAACTTCTTCGCAATCCGGAACATTGACCATGAAGAAGGGCGCAACGCTGAAATTCCGTCTTGTCAAAGTCTCCGCAACCGGAAAACTAACATGGGACCCGACGGTAGATCGTATCATCACGAACATGGTGGATGGCACACGAATTGGTGTATCGTGGTCCTCTCCCAAAGCAACGCTGGACGGTAGCATCCCCGGTGAAATTCCGCTGATCACAGGCACGGGTGTAAGCCGTGGCAAGCTGACTCTGAAAAAAGGTAGTCTCGTTCAACTTAAGTTGGAGAACGCGCCGACCGGCAAGATTACATGGTCATCGGATGGAGCTGCTGTGGCCGTAACTGGTATAGGAAACGTGTATGGCGTGCAGCCAGGCGTAAACACGATTACTGCCGAGACGAATGGTCAAATCGCAGTTATTACCATCACTGTCCAATGATTCCGACTATAGGTAACTGACGAGTAGGGGTCATGAAACTCATGTTTCATGACCCCTACCTTGTTGAGGATGGCGCAGATGCGTGTGAGGTGGTGCTTTCCTACATGCAAGATAAGCAAGAACCTATTACGCGCACACAAGTAGAGCAGCTACTTGGCGCGAGTGCATCAAAAAGCGAAGTACGTGCTTAGGAAGCTGATCGGCAAAGGATTGATTCAACGGCAGGGAAGGGGCCGTGGAGTAAATTATGTATTGCGGCAGTAAGAATATCGTGTGCAATAATGCGTTATTTGTGACATCTCCTCCGTATGCACACATCTGAATGATATGTGCTGCCGTAGGATGACTTCCGTTTCTCCCTATGCCCCCGTAGAATGATCTCTGATATGGATGTAAGGGAGTATGGATATGAGACCTGAAATGAGTGATGCGTCAGCTGCGTTTGTTATCTTGACGTGGAATTCACAGAAATATGTCGATAAGTGCTTGAAGTCTGTACTGTCGTTGCCATTTAAGAAACTATCTGTGTTCGTGGTCGATAATGGTTCCCAAGACAACACGTTGAAGATCATACATGATATTACAGAACATGACTCTCGAATCAATCTTATTACGCTCAAGGATAATGAGGGTACCACGAAGTCGCGAAATCTGGCACTGAAAAGAATTGAATCGACAACGGATTATGTGTGTGTGCTTGATTCTGATACGGAAGTCAATGCAGTGGCCTTCGAAGAGCTCACAGACAAACTTGTACAGGACGTTGAACAGTCAATTGGCGTGATCGGTCCTCACATGCATAACAGTAAAGGTGAATGGCAGCTTAGCGGCCGTAATTTGTCCACTGTCGGAATCAAGCTACGCAAGGCATGCCCGATTGGTTTTGTGAAGCAGCGTGGAGCCCAGATGGAGATTCCGCAAGCTCCAGTAGTGAATCATCTGCAGGATGTTGGTTATTTGTTATCAGCTTGTTGGTTTATGCCGTATTCAACGATCCAAAGGGTAGGATTGCTGGATGAAAAGATTTTCTATGCACCAGAAGATGTTGATTTTTGTGTACGCATACATCAAGCAGGACTGCGAGTGGTCTTCTGTGATTCAGCGGAGATCATGCATGACTACCAGCGCATTTCGCATAAGAAGTTGATCAGTAGCACTAATGTGAAGCATATTGCTGGACTTATCTATTACTTTAAGAAACATGGTTATATGTTTAACCCGTCGAAATCTATCAATAAAAGAAGAGATATACCGATGGGCGACAATATGTGTTAAGTGGATTTGTGCTTAATATAACTTTAACTGCATCTACAATGAATGTGAGAGAACAACATGGTGTCTTGTCTTGTTTTTGGACTGCATGATGCGATTGGCGGAGTTGAAAAATATATGGAGAGTTATTGTCCATATATGATTAAGAGTGGAATTAATCTCGATTTTATTTCTCCATATCCTAGGATGGCATTAGAAGATGAATTTGAAGCAATGGGAGCCCATGTTTATCATGTTCCTAATTTTAAAAAAAACCCAATTGGATACGCGAGAGGTGTGTCTTTACTTCTAAAGCGCAAATCTTATGATGTTGCTTATGTAAATATGTTATCAGCCGCCAATGTGCTTCCTTTTATCATTGCCAATAAACGCGTGAAAAGAATAATCGCTCACTCCCATAACAATGATACGCCGAGGGGATTGATCAGGAAAATTTTACACGCCATTAATTATAAAGTGATAGAAAATATTGCAACTGACTGCTGGGCTTGTTCTCAGGTAGCTGGAAAATGGCTCTTTCCTGATATACCGATTCAACGTATTGAAGTAATTCCAAATGCTATCATGATGGCTGATTTCGTGTTTTCGTTAGATAGTCGTTCCCGTATACGGAAACGATTCGGCATCAAAAATAATGTTTTTGTATTTGGACATGTGGGAAGATTCGAAGAGCAAAAAAACCATATGTTCTTGATTGATGTATTTGCTGAAATTTGTAAAGTAAATTCACATGTTAGATTATTGCTTATCGGCGATGGTTACCTTCGGGCAAAGATTATTGATCGGATTCAGAAATACGGAATTTCCGATAAGGTTATCTTAACTGGATCGGTAACCAATGTTGCAGAATATTATTCTGCGATGGATGCTTTTTTGTTTCCCTCGAAGTTTGAAGGCTTTGGAATAGCCGCTATTGAAGCGCAAGCTGCTGGATTGCCATGTATTGTGTCTGATAATATTCCTAAAGATATAAATCTAACAGATATCCAATATCTTATTTTAGAAAAGAATGAATGGATAGATTCTTGTTTGCAGCTTATAAGAAATGGTTTCTCTTCTGCTAAAAGTAGAAGAGAGAAGCATGATAAATGCTTTGCTACGGAGTATTCAATTACAAATTCTCAAAAAAAGGTATGCTCTTTATTCTTGGAAAAAGCTTAATAAGGGATCGTTATGTCTTTTTTGATTATTGTGTTAATTTCTTTTATTTCATATTTTCAATCGTGGGCTTTTACGAAATATTATGATGTAACAGGCTATCGTATTGTTCTGTTAATTGTGGCGGTTTTGCTTAGTTTTGCGTTTTATTTCTTTTCAATTTCTGGTAATAAAAGGTATAATTTTTTATATGAAAAACTTTCTTGGATTCTTTTTGGTCTCTTAATCATTTCTTTGAGTGTTGATATTAAAAAGTTTTATTTGCTTATTCCCTTTATTGTAGGTTTTAGCTTTGCGAAAGAATCTCTTAAATCTCTTGTCAGACAAATGCTATTTGTATATTCGGCGTTCTTTGTTATAACGGTTATTTCTTCTTATATTTTTGGAAGTAGATTTGGCGGATTCTGGGGTTTCTATCATGCAAATCTGGCTTCTGGCTATTTAGTCGGAATACAAATTTTGTTGCTTCTTTATTGTGCATTGTATCCTCGGTATAGATTTATAATTTTCCCTTTTGTTTTACTTATTCCAGTATTGAACTATTTTACAAATTCCAGTGCAGGATTCCTTATATCGACTGTTCTTGCGATAATTTTTATTATACGGCCAAAAAATATATTGGCAAAGCATCCTATTCTTATTATTGTTATTTCGATTTTGCCTGCAATAATTAATTATGCGATGATATATTTTTATCGAATTGATCCTTTTGGCCTTGGTGAAAAGCTCAATGTTGCTTTGAGTTCTAGACCTTATATATGGGATATGGTACTTCAGAACTTTTCCTTTACGCTATTATCGCGAAAAGGGGATATTCTTTTTTCTGATGAATCTGGAAACTTCTATGGAATGCCCATTGATTCTTTATATATATCCATTCCCATCTTTTGCGGTCTGTTATTTTCTCTTTTTCTGTTTATTATTATTCTTAATTTTAATTATATAATTATAGAAACCGATAGTATTCAAAATACTTTGTTGAAAAACTATCTAATTTCGATTAGCTTCGCAATGCTTTTCTATGGAATAATCGAAACGCATGCTATTGAGTATCAAGTTAATCCTTTTATGATCATATTAATGATTTGTGTGTATAGATATTATGGTTTAGGAGAGAAAAGTTTTCTATATTAAGATATCTTATTATATTTGTGGGTAGTTTTTTATTTTCCTCATGAAAATATTTTATTCGTTTGATATTTTTTATCCTAAATGTAGGAGGATTAAATGTTGAGAATTTCCATTATTGTTCCTGTGTATAAGGTAAAAGATTATCTTCCGGACTGCATTAACAGTTTAGTGAGTCAGGACTATTCTGATTTGGAAATTATTCTCGTGGATGATGGTTCTCCGGATGAATGTGGACTATTATGTGATGCATATGCGAAAAGATACAGTAATGTCAAAACATTTCATAAGCCTAATGGTGGTTTATCAAGCGCTCGAAATTACGGCGCATTGAAATCATCGGGCGATTATTTATTGTTTGTTGATTCTGATGATTATTTAAAATCACCAAATGCTATTTCAGAGTGTGTAAGAAGTATTGATATCAATAAATCAGATTGTGTGGTTTTCACTTATCAGTTGGTGAGTGAAGATAAATCATTGTTGCCGGACGATGCTGAAGCTCCGGTTTTTCCTGATAATGTTTGTGTGGATAACAAAACTGCGCTGCAATATCTCCTTGAAGACCGTTTTCAGAATTTTGCTTGGCGATTTATGTTTAAGAGAAGTATTTGGAATTCATTTAATATTAGATTTCCTGAGGGGAAATTGTTTGAAGACATTTCGACGGTCTATAAAATATTGGAAAATTCGCGTAAGGTTTCTTTTGTAAATAAGAAACTGTATTTTTATCGTCAGCGTGGTGGATCTATCATGCATTCTCCGAGTATTTCTTCTGTCAAAGATTTACTTGAGGCTTTTATTGAACGTAGCGAAAGTATAGCAAAAAGTATTCCTTCTTTAGCACCTATTTGTGATTCGCAAAAATATAAAGCATACTATCGGACTGTTATGTTTACTTTTGTTACAAAAGCAAAAGGTAAAGAAGTGACGGACTTTAGGAATAAGTGTATAGACTATTTAAAGCGAACTCAGATTGATGATAGTATAATTAAATCGTTTAATCGCATGCAAAGAATTTCTTTATTCTTTATAAGACTGGGATTCCCTTTCTTTGCTATGTATATAGTAAGGCTTGGGAAAAAAATGCAATCTTTAATTGGATCTATCAAAATGTTGTTTTGATGATTTGTGATTATATATCTGTAATTTCTTTATTTTTTACTACAAAATGCTGTCTTAAGCATAATAAATGCTGTCATAACTTGATTTTCCCGGGTCCTTCTGTTGCAAATACTGTAACGTGTCTATAACGGTGGTGCTTGTATGTGTGTGGTGAGTGTTGTTGTTCCGGTGTTTAATGCCGTGTCGACGGTTGAGGCTTCGTTGAGGAGTGTGTTGTCCCAGTCTTTTGCGGATTGGGAGCTGGTGGTCGTCGATGATGGTTCCACGGATGGCACGGGTGCGGTGCTTGATCGTCTTTCGGCCGAGGATGCTCGTGTGCGTGTGATTCATAAGGAGAACACGGGCAGCGGGGACAGCCGTAACGTGGGTATGGATGCCGCTCGGGGTAAGTACCTGTGTTTCCTGGACAGTGATGATTTTCTGGAGCCGGATGCCTTGGAGTATCTGGTCGCCCGCGCCGAACACGACCACAGCCAAATACTCTTCTACAATAATTCGGATACATATTATGATGACCAAGGTCAAGTCGATCATGTTGAGGCGCATGATGGATATGCCTTTGATGTGACGGACAATGACGGTCTGAAGAAGCATTTTCTGAAATTAGGTGAAGCTCGATATTTGTTCACTTCGTGGAACAAGCTGTATCTTCGCGAATTCGTCATGAGTGTGAAGGCGCGATTTGCTACTGACATTAAGGTCGGTGAGGATATGCTTTTTACGCTTCCACTATATTGTGCAGTTCAAAGAGTTTCTTGCTCGGATCGTTCTTTCTATCGATATGCTATTCATAACGGTAGCTTGTTGCATTCCTTTTCTCGGAAACGATATCAAGATGCACGGTATGTATATAAGGAAGCGGATCGAATCATTGGCCAGTGGTATGAACCGGGTGTTTCGATCTATGCTCGTGATTTTGTAGTTCAAGTGCAAAATTTCATGTTTGCGCTTCTTGATGCGATCAGTCATCGTGAACGGACCGTTCTTCTTAGTTCCATGATCCATGATTCGGTCTTTATGGTTGCGGTGAAGAGAGCTGGTCGCATGCCTTACGGTGGTCAACGTGTGTTTACGGCTGTTGCCAAGACACGTAGCACATTGCTGATGGAACTATATTTGACCGCCGTACGACGAATTCGTGTTTACCGGGAATCGTCCAGTCGTCAGAATTGATTTAGGGGTGTTGTTGTGTGTGTGGTGAGTGTTGTTGTTCCGGTGTTTAATGCCGTGTCGACGGTTGAGGCTTCGTTGAGGAGTGTGTTGTCCCAGTCTTTTGCGGATTGGGAGCTGGTGGTCGTCGATGATGGTTCCACGGATGGCACGGGTGCGGTGCTTGATCGTCTTTCGGCCGAGGATGCTCGTGTGCGTGTGATTCATAAGGAGAACACGGGCAGCGGGGACAGCCGTAACGTGGGTATGGATGCCGCTCGGGGTAAGTACCTGTGTTTCCTGGACAGTGATGATTTTCTGGAGCCGGATGCCTTGGAGTATCTGGTCGCCCGCGCCGAACACGACCACAGCCAAATACTCTTCTACAATCACACTGACAACTTTTACGATGATCAAGGCAGCCCAATTCGGGTTTCAGGCTTTGACGGTGTCGATTTCTCCGGTCTCGGACCTGCTGCATTCAAACAGAGTCTGTTTGTTCTCGCTGACTCTATATATCTGCTTACTGCTTGGAATAAGCTGTATCTACGTGATTTTGTAGTGAAAACTGGTGCTCGATTCGCAGTCGGAGTAGCAGTTGGTGAAGATTCGTTCTTTGTGCACCCGTTGTACAAGCATGCAACCTGTGTATCCAGTACAAGTAGATCATTGTATCGTTACACAGTCCGTGAAGGAAGTTTGTTGCATTCGTCCTATACCACTAAACGGTTTGAAGATGCTTATGCGGTTACCAAATTCGATTTTGCTACGATGCGTGATTGGTATGAGCCGTCATTGAGCATATTCGCTCGTGGACTTGCTAATCAGACGCGCCTATATGTTGAATCAATGTACCGGCAGAAAGAACATTATTCGCGTGAGGAAAGATCCAAACTCATTAGACAACTCGCGACTGACCCGCTTATTCGTGAGTCATTCTCCCATTCCCGCAGAGGTCATTGGTCTACTCACATTGAGAAATCTTTGAGGTTGTTCTCCATTGGGCTGCTAACAGGTTCGGAAGCACTCACTCACGTTGCTGTTCTTATGGCGAAAGTATTGCAAAAATTCGATTCTGCGATATCACAAATAAAGGAGATCGTGAAAAAATTCCTGAAACGACCATAAGTATGAGGCCGTCAAGGCGTATCTTGACGGCCTCATAGTAGATTTATAAACCTAGTTCTTGCAAGGAAGGACGCTTATAGGAAATTGGCATGAGTCGATACATTAGATATTTGACCAGCTGCTTCCGATGGAATTCGGTCGCAGTAAAATCGTTAGTTGCATGATCCATTTTCGCCGTGAATACACAATTGATCGGACGAAAATGCGGATGCTTAAGGAAATGAAGAAGTTCATTTCTTAGAGCTTCAGATGAATCATGCATATCATGCTGAGTAAGTCCTGTTGCTGCAAGAATTTTTGAATTGTCCATTATTCGGTTGAACATGCGATCATACGAGATCTGATATCCAGCACCTGTGATTGCAATGAAATCTTCCTTGTTCACCGGAACAATGGAGATTTCTCTTCCAAGTGCTTCTTGATATATATTCAGTACGTCTTGCCATGCCATGTGTTGTGACGTTGCAACATTAAAAGTTTCTCCAAGAGCTTGAGGATTATTGATCAAACGGGAGATCATAACCGCCGAGTCCTTGGTCCAAGTGAGCGTGGTCTGTCGGTTCAGCATCTGGGGCAGAAAAGCAATTTTTTTGCCGTGCAGCGCACGCCATAGCCAATGCTCGCTTTCGAGTATTCCCAATTGGAAACGTTCCTTCGAGAACGTGATTGAAGGACGTAGAATAGTGTAATTATTCTTGCCAGAATGAGTGAGAAGATTCTCCTGACGTGCTTTGGCGAGGGAATATTCATCGGTCTGCAGGTATGCCTGATTTGTGGAAACATCAAGTAATCGTGGAGAATCTTCCGTAATAACAGGTGAGTCAGCGAACACACGATATGACGAAAGATATACATACTGACCGGTTGCGTTGAGGAAATCGGTGTATCGTGTCTCGAAATCCTTCGTGGGGTAAATCATGAAATCAACGACTGAATCGTATCTATTATGGAGGAGTTCATCAACGAACGCACGCTCTCTGGCATTGCCTTGTATATAACGCAGATTGTTGTTTGTGGTTTCATGATGTGAACGAGATGTGACATCTACCTTGAATCCCAGATTCAAGAGTTCTTGCGCCACATAGGTTCCGATAGCTCCTGTTCCGCCTAAGAGCAGTACTTTCTCTCCGGTCACATGTACTCCTTATGAGATTTCCGATACAGTAAGCACACTGTAATGATTTTCATGATACTGTACCCCCGTAATAGTAGCGTGAACATAGTTGATATATGGCGTGGCCTAGACTGAGTTCGTACCCGCTTGACCTGTGAGGATGAGACATGGTGAACTACACAGATGAGAAGAATGCCCAGATTCTGCTGAGCTTGTTGAAGAAGTACGGTATTAGGAAGATGGTTCTCTCACCTGGAAGTACCAATATTCCAATTTCCGGCAGCGTGCAGAACGACCCCTATTTCGAGCTGTATTCCGTTGTGGATGAACGTTCTGCTGCGTATATCGCCTGTGGGCTGGCCGCCGAATCAGGAGAACCGGTTGTGCTGTCATGCACCGGTGCCACTGCGTCACGCAATTATGTTCCAGGACTGACTGAAGCGTATTATCGCAAGCTGCCGGTTCTGGCAGTCACGTCCATGCACCTGCGTAGTGATGTCGGAAAGCTGATGGAACAAGTCATCGATCGCTCGGTGATCCAAAAGGATATCGCCCGTTGCTCGGTCAACATCGACCCAGTATATTCACAGCGTGAATTTGACGATGCCGCATTACGTATGAACATCGCTCTGTCTGAGCTTACTCGTGATGGCGGTGGTCCAGTTCACATCCAGCTGGTGTCTGACTATTGTGGCACTTTCACCACGCCTCAGCTGCCTGACGTACGTAAGATCACGCGACTCACCCTGTCGGAACAGGACGTTTGGCCTGAACTTCCTGCGGAAAAGCGCGTAGCCATTGTTCTGGGTGCACATCGAGATTTCTCCGATGCAGAAAAGACTGCCATTGAGCGATTCGCCAGTACACACAACGCGGTCGTGCTGACCAGCTGCACGAGCGGTTATCATGGCGAGCAATACTCACTTCAGGGGGCCTTGGCATGCGTCCAGCTCAATGGAGACAATCCGAATCATAATGCATTGAAACCGGATTTGGTCATCCATATCGGTGAAGTTTCAGGTGATTACCCGACTATTGGGTACATATCTTCTTGTCATACGCCCGTGTGGAGAGTCAGCCTCGATGGCGAATTTAAGAAACGATTCCCCCGTCTTGATTACGTGTTCCAGACAGATATGGTCCAGTTCTTTGACCATTATTCGAATAATCTTCCCGAGATTTCTGCTCATTCCTACGTAGACTCCTGGAAGACGTATGATGCTGGTTTGCGCAAGCGGTTCCCGGAAATGCCGTTCTCGAATCCTTGGATCGCGAAGACTCTCTCCAAGGAGATTCCTGATGGATCAATCCTGCACCTTGGCATTCTGAATTCTCTCCGCAGTTGGAATAACTTTGCGGTTAAACCGACAGTCACTACCATGTCCAATGTCGGTGGATTCGGTATTGATGGTGTTGTCTCTACACTGGTTGGAGCCAGTCTTGCTCGACCTGATGCATTGTGTTTTGCTGCAGTCGGAGATCTTGCGTTCTTCTACGACATGGATGTATTGGGCAATCATAATCTCGGTAAGAATGTACGCATCCTGCTGGTGAATAATAATGTTGGTGCTGAGTTCCGCATGTCGACTCATATTGCTTCGCAATTTGGCCAGCAGGCCAATGACTATATTGCTGCGGCATATCACAACATCGATCATTTCCACACTGATCGTCCGTTTGTCTCAGCAGCCAAGGGATGGGCAGAGGCTCTGGGCTTCCGCTATCTCAGCGCTCGGACCAAAGACGAGTTTGAACAGGCTAAGGGAGAGTTCCTGAGCAACGACTCCGACGCACCGATTTTGTTCGAGTGCTTCACGACTGCTGCCAATGATGATGCCGCGAAGGAACTTCTGGAGCATATTGACACGGCAAAGACATTGAAAGCGGAAACCAAGCGTCTCGTGAAGAAGATCGTTCCGGCTTCAATGGTGCAATCGATTAAGAAAATCGTGCGTTAGCACCAGACTACGCTGAATTTTGATGTTGCCGAAAGAGGTACGTGAGGTTCTCGTTTGAAAAGCCAACGAAAAATTGGATTAGTGCTGAACTATACAACGATTCTTGCCAAGAACATCGTTAATCTGTTTTATACTCCGCTTTTGCTTCACTTTGTCGGTCAGGCGGATTATGGCGTATTCCAGATGACGAATTCCGTTGTATTTTCGCTGACGCTACTTAGTATGGGATTCAATACTGCTTATGTGAGGTTTTACTCGCAACGAGCTGTGCATAATGATCAAAAAGGCATTGCACGTCTTAATGGCATGTATATGCTGGTGTTCATGTGTATGGCAATCATATGTTTGATTGCCGGTGCCTTTTTAGTAGCGAATACTCAGGCATTATTCTCTAGCGGCCTGACGCCAAGCGAAATTCAATTGGCAAGAGGACTTATGATTGTCATGGTTGTAAATATTGCCATGACATTCCCCAGCACGGTATTTGATTCATTCATTCTCGCCAACGAACGATTCTTGTATCGCCAGACACGTCAGCTCGTGTTGTCGTTGGGCACTCCAATCGGTGCGGTTGTCTTCCTGTTTCTTGGCTCAGGCGTAATGGGCGTTGCAGTGATCCAGACGATACTGACCGCAGCCCTTATGGTATCGAATATCAGATATTCATTCAGTAAACTGCACATGAGTTTCGATTTTTCGTCATTCGACGTGCAATTGCTGAAAGAGGTTGCCGTTTTTAGTTTCTGGATCTTCCTGAACCAGGTCTTTGACATGGCAAATAACAATGTACCAAATTTCCTGCTCGGTGCGATGGCTGGCTCGCAGATTGTAACGGTTTATTCCATGTCTATCCAGATTCGCAACATGTTCACCACGCTATCAGGATCGATCGTTGGCGTATTTGCTCCGAAAACAAACCTTATGGTCGCAAAGTCTGATGACAATACAGAACTTGTGCATCTCATGGCACGAATCGGCCGATACCAGATGTTCATGTTTATGTATGTCTTCGGTGGATTCATCCTACTGGGGCAGTACTTTGTTCATATTTGGGCGGGCGACAGGAACGCAGATGTGTATTGGCTCTGTCTGTTCACGGTTCCGGCTATTTTGGTGCCGATGGTTCAGAATCTCGGCATCGAGATCCAACGAGCGAAAAATCGGCACAAGGCTCGTAGCATTGTCTATATTCTAGTGGCAGTTCTCAATGTCGCGCTCTCTATTGTATTGATACCTGTCATAGGGTATTGGGGAACTGCTATTGGTTTCGTAGTCAGTGCTGTTCTTGGAACATGGATTTTCATGAACTGGTACTATCAGGTCAAAATCGGACTTGATATGTTCTATTTCTGGAGGCAAATGGCACCCCTGTTCTTAGGAGCTATTATATCAATCATCATTCCAGGAATTTATGTATTTCTATATCCTGTGAGCAATATTATGATGTTCGTGATTATTGGCATCGTATATACACTGATATATTTCCTCATAGCATGGAAATGGACTTTTAATCAAGATGAGAAACGGCAGATTGCTTCTTCCTTGAATCGCAAAAAACTTAAGCACGCAAAACAATAGTTTATAAACGATCTAGATAAATATCAGAAAGGATCATTATGAGTAAGAAAGTTGGTATTCTGACATTTCAGAATACGCTCAATTATGGCGCAACTTTACAATGCTATGCCTTGTATCGTGCGATTCAATCTCTGGGTCATACACCTGAAGTAATCGATTATAAATGCAAGTCCGTCACGGAATACGAGCGTCCGAAGCCGCTGACGAGCTGCAGGAGCATTAAGGAACTGATTAAGTGGCCTTATACCTATAGCATGCGTGCGATTAAGCAGAAGAAGTTCCGCAATAGTGATAAGCACTTCTTGACATTCTGGGATGTTGACAGCAATAAAAACCTCATTGATCAGTGCGAGGGACTGGACGCTGTGGTTGTGGGCAGTGACCAGGTATGGAGCACATATCTGACCAATAAGGATATGCAGTACTTCCTTCCAGGAACTGTTGATGGGGTTAAAAAGGTTTCCTACGCAGCGAGTTTCGGCAAGGCTACTTTTGACGAAGACTGTGCGGATGAGGCTGGCCGTTATTTGTCTGATTTTGATGAGATCAGCGTCCGTGAAAATCAGGGCATTGATATCGTTCGGAAACTCACCGGTCGTGATGCGGTTCAGGTCCTCGATCCCACGTTGCTCTTGCCTAGCGATCAATGGTTCGAATTTGCCCAGAAGCCGGCACATGCGCCTGAACGATATGTTTTGGCTTATGCCGTTACGATGCAAGATGAAGTAGTAACCCGTGCGCAAAGGATCGCGGCACAGCGAGGCATTCCGGTTGTCTTCATTCACTCCTATTCGATGAAGCCGGTCAAGGATGTAAAGAACGTATTCTCTGCCACGCCTCGTGAGTTTGTTGGATACTTCAAGAATGCTGACTGCGTTATTACCAGCTCTTTCCACGGTGTATGTTTCTCGCTGCTCACCCAGCGCGATTTCATGCCAGTACTGGCAGTGAAAAAGGGGAATGCCAATTCGCGTCTTGCCAGTTTGCTGGAATTGGTTGGATTGGGTGACTTGCCGGAATCTACTGACGCTATACGGCACATTAACTATGATCCGGTCAGTGAAAAACTGAAGAATGCGGGTTCGGAATCTTTTGCCTTCCTCAAGAATGCCCTAGCTGATTAGAGTTTTTCGAAAAGGAATGAATACTTATAGACTAAGCTCTGGTTCTTCGATCATGCGGAAAGCCAGAGCTTTGGTCGTGCCCGAAATCTTGCGCACTTCGGTTTTCGCCTGTTCCGATAGCGATGATCAGTTCGTTTCGGGTGCGGTCTCACCGAGTCGAGACATGTCGAGGCAGCGTTGCATCGACCATTCGTTGGAAGTGCTCGTCATCCATGCACCTTCCGAACAGTGCTTTTGAAGCTCTGATCAAGACTTGTCGGGTTGCTCGGCATGGCGTCATAAGTAGTACTCGGAGGACTTGGTGTTACCGCGATGGTGTACCTTCCCCTCGGACTCCATTCGTTTCAACAGCCGCAGTGTAGTGGCATAGCTTTTGCCGTAATGTTCGGCGATCTGCGGCACTGAAGCAGAGTCTCCCAAAGCGTGAAGGATTTGAACGATGCGGTCGACCTTTGACTGCGGGGCCTCCCGGGAATTGATCCTCCGTCCATCATGATCGGACATTCTGTAGGTGTTCTTTCCGCAAAGTGTGATCAAACTTAGGGACGATAGGTCGTGTAATGCCAAAGAGACGCGTTCGCGATCAAGGCTGGTTCGTCTGCCGATTTCGGCATCATCCAGTGTCCCATATTGGTGCAAGGTTGCAAGTGTGATCAATGATTCGACTGGCATCGGAGCGCCGCGTTTGATGGAGACTTTGTCGATTAATCGGATGAATGACTCATCTACTGACGCGTTTCGTAAGAACAAGACGACTTCTTCGGAAGTGGATTGCGAATAATTCGGTAAGGGGCGTCCCGAGAGAACAGTTCTTGTGAAAATACGATCAATGCCACGTCCTGTTCGTTCTACATAACCGCAACGTTTCAAAATATCTGCCAAGCGCGGGTTTCTAGGCATCGGCGACACGGTGAGGAGATTGCTGTGATTGACACCACGCATGAATCCGCCCGGATTGGCTATGGTGAGACCTGCTTCGTCTAGTTGGAATCGTACCGGTGCCATGATGGTATAGTCACGATGGCAGAATGCATTGGCCATAGCTTCGCGGAATGCTCCTCTATCGTAGGAGTTGAAGTTGACGTGCTGAGCTCCGATCATGATCTCCGTTTGTGGATTCCAAGGCGTCATCAGTTCCTCTATGCGTCGGAATGTGTGGACCAAGGGTTCTCGCAACTGTTCATCTACGATCGGCGAGCCGTTTCTCATGACTTGGAATGTTGCGGTCGCGGTCGGCATACAGCGTTTGAGCGCCTGTTTTGTGCCGATCGTTACGATGCCGGCGACCGTTGGTATGGTGTCACCTTCCCGGGTTTGTCTGGTTGCCAACCCTAAGGCGCCATCGAAATCCATGTCTGATAGCGACAGTATTGCGTCGTCCGCGTGTGTTCTCGCGATCCCTTCTCGTAACGTATCCCTGGCTTGCGGGTCGAGATCCGTCAAAACCGCTCCGGGAGCCGGTTGCGCGCTGTAATCATAGTTGCCGATTGATGACAGGCGGGAGACGAATTCATATGGATACATGGTGATGACTTCAGGCTCACCATCCGCTTTCAATACGCGATGGACGACTCTGCCGTTTTTCATGCAGGTTAGTTGCGAGGATTCGTCTACTCTGATGGCGACCACACGCCGCCCGTTGTCGTCAAGCACGACGGGTCTTACTTGAACCGGGGGCACGGTGTTATTGAAAACATATGCCGCCAGTTGGGTTATATTCCTATGCTCGTGACTGACTCCAGTCGGAGTACCGTCATCTTCCACCCCAAGATATAACGTACCGCCTTCGGTGTTGGCGAATGCGACTACATTGGCAATGATCACTGAATCGTCGACTGGCTCTGACTGTTCGCTTTTGAATTCTGTGTGAAGGGATTCCTTGCGAGGAATGTGTAAATCATCATTCATTGATTTCAGCTTCCTATTTAATCTTATCAATGACAGGATTGATTCTATCGTTGATAAGATTGCTTTGCCGTTGATCGTGTCCTTCTTTTTCTCCGGTAGCGGCGAATAGTGCGGGGGCGAATGATCCTTAACTGTGTTTGGTTACCTTGCCTATAACGTAGGTAAGTACGGCACTGTAAAAGACGTGTTCAATCGGTGTGCGAACGACAATCCGATGGTGTTGTTTATGGCAGATGATCTGTACTGAGTGCGCACTGGATCTCGACGCGGTGCACCCTGCTGTGCCCCTCGAACGGATGATGTGGATGGCTTGCTGGCTATGTCGGCTCGTTCCATATGTGGCAACCGCTATGCTTGGGCGTATGGCTGACGGATTGTTTGTTCCCTGTAACATCATTGTGACCGGTGGCTGTGGGTTCATTGGTTCGAATTTCGTGCATTACGTGTACAACAACCATCCCGACGTGCACATCACGGTGCTTGACGCATTGACCTACGCGGGTAATCTCGAGAACATCCGGTCGATTTTGGGTGATCGTGTTGATTTCGTGCATGGGAATATCTGTGATGCGGAGTTGTTGGATCGGATCGTGCCGGGGCATGACGCGATCGTGCATTATGCGGCGGAGTCGCATAATGATAATTCGATCGCGAATCCGGAGCCGTTTTTGAAGACGAATGTGGAGGGTACGTTCCGTCTGCTCGAGGCGTGCCGCAAGTATGACGTGCGTTATCATCACGTGAGCACGGACGAGGTGTACGGCGACCTCGCGTTGGATGATCCGGCGAAGTTCACGGAGGAGACCCCGTATCATCCGTCTTCCCCGTATAGCTCGACGAAGGCGAGTTCGGATCTGCTGGTGCGCGCGTGGCATCGAACGTTCGGCATCCGCATGACGATCTCGAACTGTTCGAACAACTACGGTCCGTACCAGCATGTCGAGAAGTTCATCCCGCGTCAGATCACGAACATTTTGGACGGGTTGAAGCCGAAGCTGTACGGCAACGGCCTGAACGTGCGTGATTGGATCCATACGGAGGACCACTCCTCGGCCGTGTGGACGATCCTGACCCGGGGTCGTCTGGGTGAGACGTATCTGATCGGCGCGAATGGGGAGCGCAACAATCTGACCGTGTTGCGTGACATCCTGACCGTGATGGGCAAGGACCCGGATGATTTCGATTGGGTGAAGGACCGTCCGGGTCACGACCGCCGGTATGCGATCGACTCGACCAAGCTGCAGACCGAGCTCGGCTGGAGGCCGGTGCACACGGACTTCCAGAAGGGTCTTGAGCAGACGATCGCCTGGTACACGGAGAACCGTGCGTGGTGGGAGCCGGCCAAGGCCGCGACCGAAGCCAAGTACAAGGCACAAGGCCAGTGATCGGCGCCGATTGAATGAAGACATGCGGCTTCTCTGGATCGTTTCCGGGGGAGCCTCCATGATGAGGATGACTGACATGGATTTTGAAAAGGAACTGAAGGTCACTGAGACGAACATCCCCGGACTACTGGTGTTCGATCTGCCGGTGCATGGGGATAATCGTGGTTGGTTCAAGGAGAACTGGCAGCGTGCGAAGATGACCGCGCTTGGCTTGCCGGACTTCGGTCCGGTGCAGAACAACATCAGCTTCAACGCGACGAAGGGCGTGACGCGCGGCATCCACGCCGAGCCGTGGGACAAGTACATTTCTATCGCGGCCGGCGAGATTTTCGGCGCGTGGGTCGATCTGCGTCCGGGCGAGAGCTTCGGCCAGGTGTTCACGACGCGCTTGGATCCGTCGAAGGCGATCTATGTGCCGCGTGGCGTGGGCAACAGCTTCCAGGCGCTCGAGGACGGCACGGTGTACACGTATCTGGTGAACGCGCATTGGTCGCTTGAGCAGAAGAAGACGTACACGTTCGTGAACCTCGAGGACCCCGAGCTGAACATCGCCTGGCCGATTCCGCTGTTCGAGTCGGAGCGGAGCGAGGCTGATCTGCATCATCCGTTGCTCAGGGATGCCAGGCCGATGGCTCCGAAGCGGACTTTGGTGACGGGTTGCAATGGCCAGCTCGGTCACGCGATCCGCGCGTACGCGGAGGCGCACGGTCTTGAGGGTTTCGAGTATACGGACATCGACGAGTTTGATTTCTCGGATCCGGCGGCCTATGACAAGTATGATTGGTCGTTGTATGGCACGATCATCAACGCGGGCGCGTATACGGCCGTGGACAAGGCCGAGACTGCGGAAGGTCGTCCGGTCGCGTGGAAGGCGAACGCGCAGGGGCCGGCCTTGCTCGCCAGGGTGGCCAAGGAGCATCACATCACGCTCGTGCATGTGAGTTCCGACTACGTGTTCGACGGCACCTCCGAGGAGCATACGGAGACCGAGCCGTTTGCGCCGCTCGGCGTGTACGGCCAGTCCAAGGCCGCGGGCGACATCGCTGTGGCGAACGCGCCGGAACACTACATTCTCCGTAGCAGTTGGGTGATCGGCGAGGGCCACAACTTCGTCAAGACCATGATGATGCTGTCGAACCGCGTCGCTGATCCGGTCGACCCGTTGGACCAGGTGAGCGTGGTCGACGACCAGTATGGTCGTCTGACGTTCACCCGGGACATGGCCGAGGCGATCTTCCACCTACTCGACAGTCACGCGCCGTACGGCACATACAACCTGACCGGTTCCGGCGCGGTCAAGAACTGGGCCCAGATCGCGGCGGCCGTGTTCGAACAGACGAACGGCAACGGCAACAAAGTCAAACCAATCAGCACGAGTGAATATATCGCTGAAGAAACCGAGCCGGCCGTCCCGCATCCGTTGCATTCCACACTCAATTTGACGAAAATTATGCAGACCGGTTATGTGCCGGCAAATTGGGAGGAATCCCTTGCACAATACATCACCGAGGAGCTGAACGAGAGGCGCCAAACAGTAAGGAGCTGACGATGAAGGGCATCATTCTCGCCGGCGGTTCCGGCACGCGGCTGTATCCACTCACCGCGGTCACGTCGAAGCAGTTGCTGCCGGTGTACGACAAGCCGATGATCTACTATCCGCTCAGTGTGCTTATGCTCGCCGGCATCCGCGATATCCTGATCATCTCCACGCCGAAGGACCTGCCGAACTTCGAGCACCTGCTCGGTGACGGCAGACGGTACGGTGTGCGGTTCAGTTACAAGGTGCAACCGTCGCCGGATGGCCTCGCGCAGGCGTTCCTGCTGGGTGAGGAGTTCATCGGCGGCGAGCCGTGCGCGCTCGTGCTGGGCGACAATATCTTCTACGGCAACGGTTTGGGAACCACGTTGCGTAAGGCGGTCTCTCGAGCCGAGCTCGGAGAAGGGGCGACCATCTTTGGATATTACGAGGATCATCCGGAGCGATACGGTGTGGTCGAGTTTGACGATCACAGCAACGTCGTGTCGATCGAGGAGAAGCCGATAGCGCCGAAGTCGCATTACGCGGTGACCGGACTGTACTTCTACGACGATCGCGTGGTCGAGTTTACCAAGCAGGTGCGGCCGTCTGCCCGCGGTGAGCTGGAGGTCACTGATCTGATCAAGATGTACCTCGATGCCGACGCGCTGCGTGTACGCACGTTGGGCCGTGGGTATGCGTGGCTGGACACGGGCACGATGGATTCGCTGTTTGAGGCGGGCGAGTTCGTGCGTACGGTTCAGCGTGCGCAGGGTCTGCCGATCGCGGTGGTCGAGGAGATCGCCTATCAGAACGGGTGGATCAGCAAGGACGAGCTGCTCGAGTCCGCCCGTCGGTATGGCAATAGCCCGTATGGAAAACACCTCGAGGACGTCGTCGAAGGCAGACTTGTGCTCGTTCCTAATCAATACTGACGAGTCGGTGTGATTCTCTGACGAGCGGCTCGTGAACCGGGGTGTCTCAACAGGTGTGTTGTGTGTGCGTGTCGGCCGTTCGCATATTGCCTGACTGTTGAAGGGCTATTTCGGCACAAGTGCGACACGCCGAAGTTTGCTTTGCTGGTGATCGCGTGTATATTAGTCACTCGTTGCACGGAAGCGTGCGGCGCTGAGCTTGCCCCTGTAGCTCAGTTGGTTAGAGCAGCTGACTCTTAATCAGCGTGTCCAGGGTTCGAATCCCTGCGGGGGCACGGTCAAGGCTGGAATCGAAAGATTCCGGCCTTTCTCGTATTCCAGCGTCGTCGTCCGCATCCATCCGGTTCGGGTTAAGTAAAGAAACGTGGGTCTTATCCGGTTCAGCCCTTGGCGTACACTTGTGCCGTTTGCTTGACGCCTTCGAGGTGCCAATCGTCATCGCCATTAACCGCTTAAGAGAGAAAAGAAACAGCTGTGGAATACTCCCTCTTCACCAAGCTGGCGGCCGAGTTCTTCGGCACCGCCATCCTCATGATCTTCGGCAACGGCTCCGTCGCCAACGTCGAACTCAAGAACACCAAAGGCCACCACGCCGGCTGGCTGAACATCGCCATGGGCTACGGCTTCGGCGTCATGTTCCCGGTTCTCATGTTCGGTGCCGTCTCCGGCGCGCACATCAACCCGGCCATGACCATCGCGCAGGCCATCAACGGCATGTTCCCGTGGAACGAGGTGCTGCCGTACATCATCGCGCAGCTGCTCGGCGCGGCGCTCGGCCAGTTCATCGTCTACCTGACCTACTACCCGCACTACAAGGAGACCGAGGACGCCGAGGCGATCCTCGCCACCTTCTGCACCACCGACGCCGACAACAAGAAGCTCAACTACTTCGTCAACGAGATGTTCGGCACCCTTGTGCTCGTCTTCGGCGCGCTGTGCTGCCTGATGGACCCGTGGGGCGAGAAGGACCCGGCCGCGGCCGCGATCGTCGTCGGCTTCATCGTGTGGGGCCTCGTCACTTCGATGGGCGGCCCGACCGGCCCTGGTCTGAACCCGGCCCGCGACCTCATGCCGCGACTCCTGCACGCCATTCTGCCGATCCCGTCCAAGGGTACCTCGCGTTGGAACGAGGCGTGGATTCCGGTTGTCGCTCCGATCGTGGGCGCGATCGTCGGTGCGTGGCTGTTCAACGCGTTCTTTGCGTGACGTTGCGCGCGTAGCTGCGTCTTCACGTGATGAGGATTGGTGATCTGCCGGATTCACTGTGATGACATTATCGCCCCCTCAGTCAGCTTTGCTGACAGCTCCCCCTTCAGGGGGAGCAAAGTTGCAGTGCTGCGTGTTCGTCCAGCAGCCTCAGAACAGTTCCCCCCCCTCAGGGGAACGCAGATAGATCTACGGCGGTTCTCCGATATGGGGAGCCGCCGTTCGTATTTGGGGGTTGCGTATACTGGGCGATGGTTCGGCGGCCGGCACGATGCACGACGGGCGGCCGTCGATGGAATGTGGATGCGTGAAGAGAAGAGCTGAGGGGACAAGATGATGAAACGACCGATTATGCCTCGACTCTGGCATACGTTTGCGTCCGGTACGGGACAGGGACCATCGATGATCGTGCGTTGCGTTGCGGCCGTGGTCGCGGCCGTTCTAGTGATCGTACTGACGATCACGAGCACGGCGACGGCCGATCGCACGCTCGCGCAGTACCGTGGCTCGGACGATGCGTTGAATACGTTGGCTCAGACGGACGGTTCGGGACCGTCGGACAAGAAGAACGACGGCGACAGTTCCGATCAGTCGGCTGCATCCAAGGAATCAGACAAGTCCGGTCAATCCGGCCAATCGAATTCATCCGATACGTCCGACGGTTCGTCATCCGGCAAACAGAACGCCTCCGGCACCAACTCGTCAAACGGCGCATCCGGCACATCATCCGACACAACCGACGCCAAAGCCGCCGATATCGCGAAAACGCTGGCAGCAGACAAGTCCGCGCAACCGCTGAGCGATCACGAGAAAACGCACATCCTCGATCAGGCAACATCGACAGCCCAAGCCGCGGCCGACAAAACGGGCGCGGGACCGTACCACTACACGTACTGTCTGCAGACCAAAGGCAACGTCGGCAACACCACAGCATTCGCCAACATCGTGTTCTCCACGCTCAACAACACCAAAGGCTGGCCGCGCGCCGGCGTCACCTTCGAGCAGACCTCCGAGGCCGACTGCGGCAGCGCGGACATGGACATCATCCTCTCCGAAGCGCAATATATGACCGATTTCTCGACCATGTGCTCGGTACACTACAGCTGCCGCGTCGGCCAGCAGGTCATCATCAACGACGACCGCTGGAACGGGTCCGTCGACGCATGGCTCGACGCGGGCGGCACGCTCAGCCGCTACCGCGAAATGGTCGTCAACCACGAGGTCGGCCATCGTCTCGGGCATATCGACAATGAGACGACCTGCGCGGGTGCGGGCCAGCGTGCGCCGCTCATGCAGGAGCAATCCATGCACCTGGACGGCTGCGTGCCCAACGAATGGCCGCTCGACCACGAACTGTGGGTCGGCTGATGGCTGGGCGATCGACGAACGAGCAGATGACCGACCGGTCGGCCGGACAGATGACCGATCAGCTTGCTGACAAGCCGGTGACGGGCCGGTTCGCGCCCACGCCGTCCGGACGTATGCACATCGGCAACATCTACGCGATGCTGGCCGCTTGGCTGTCCGCGCACGCGGCCGGCGGGCGGATGATCCTGCGTATCGAAGACATCGACCGGCCGCGCGTGCTGCAGGACGCCGACCGGTGGATCATGGACGATCTGACGTGGCTCGGACTGGACTGGGACGGGGAGCCGGTGTACCAGTCCGATCGGCTGGATCGGTACGAGGCGGCGTTGCGTACGCTATGCGACGGCAGTGATGGCGACCGTACCGGTGATGGTTCGACGAACGCTGCGGATACGTTGTCTGCGGACGGTGACGATTGCGGACCGGATGCGAACGTTGCCATATTGCGGTACCGGTCGGATACGATCTATCCGTGTTTCTGCTCGCGTGCCGATATCCGCGCCGCGTCCGCGCCTCAGGAAGGCGACGGATTCGTCGTCTATCCCGGCACCTGCCGTGCTCTGCTGTGCGACGATCCGGCCGAGGTGCGGCAGCGGTTGGATGCTGGGCGTCAGCACTCGCTCAGACTGTATGCGCCGGACCGTGACGTGACGTTTGCCGACTGTGTGTTCGGACCGCAGACGTTCAATATTGCGCACGATCTCGGGGACACGGTGATGAAACGCGCGGACGGACTGTTCGCCTACCAGCTGGCCGTCACCGTGGACGATCTCGACATGGGCGTGACCGACATCGTGCGCGGTCGTGACCTGCTGCGATCGACCGCGTTGCAGCTGTATATCCGCGAACGGCTGATTGACGGCGGATGGGGGAGAGAAAGTACAGATTTCTCGACTTCGCTTCGCTCCGCTCGAAATGACCAATATGGTGAGTTGCGTTCCGTTCGGAATGGCCAATATGGGGAGCTGCGTTTTGTTCGAAATGACGACGGCTGCATGGCCGTTCCGGCGTTCGCGCATCTGCCGTTGATCGACAATGCGGCCGGCAAGCGGTTGGCCAAACGGCAACGGTCGCTCGACATGGGCGTGCTGCGCTCGCAGGACGTTACCGCTTCGCAGGTGATCGGCTATTGCGGATGGCTGCTGGGATTGCTGGACGAGCCACAGCCGTGCGGGGCGCGCGATCTGCTGGACGTGTTCGATTGGCGCAAGGTCGCGGCGCGGGCGCAGGACCGGCGTGTGCCGGATAATCCGTTCGCGGAGTGAGCGAGCGAATGGGTGTGACGCTCCCTCAGTCAGCCTGCGGCTGACAGCGTCCTGCAATTGCGGACGGCCTGTGGCCGCGTCTTGCCGGCTCGCTGTCGCTCGCACCTCGCCTACAAACGCCGCCGGCGTTTGCTTCACGGCTCGGCCCTCAGCCGGGACATTGCCGTTAAGCAAACAGTAGAGCTGTTTGTAGGCAATGTGCGAGCCGACAGGCGAGCCAGCAAACAGTCAGCCGTAAGGCTGTCCTTAATTGCAGGAATGCCGAGGCCTGATCGTCGTGACAACGTTGGGCAATGGCGACGGTTGCGTCGCCGGGCCGACTACACTGGGGCGGGAATGGACGGTAGCAGGGGAGTGACGGCATGACGGCATATATGGACCACAAGGATCTCGCCAACGAGACGATCGACGCCACGCGCGCGAAGGAGATCGCGGACGGCGTACACCGGGTACTTGACACGGTGGCGCAAGCGGAATCGGATGCCGGACGGGACGCCGGTTCGGTGAAGCTGCTCGCCGCCACGAAAACCCGTGATGTCGGCGAGATCATGGCCGCGATCGATGCCGGCGTGCGCATGATCGGCGAAAACCGACCGCAGGAAGTGGCCGTCAAGGCCGCCGGACTGCGGCGGCAGTGCGCCGAACGAGGCTTCACGCTGGGCGTGCCGGACAACAACGATCATCCGGCGGACCAGCAGGCCACCGCTGCGGCAACGCATATCCCGTTCCATCTGATCGGCCAACTGCAATCGAACAAGATCGGTAAAGTGCTGCCGGTCGTCAACACCATCGAATCGGTCGACTCGATCGAACTGGCCGAAAAAATCGCCCGCCGCGCCGTCATGCACGGTCTTACGGTCGGCGTGCTGCTCGAAGTCAACGAATCCGGCGAAGCATCCAAGTCAGGCTGCGATCCGGCACATGCGATCATGCTCGCCCAACGTATCGGCACGCTCGACGGCATCGAACTGCAGGGACTCATGACCATCGGCGCGCACGTCGACGACGAACGCACCATCCGCCGCGGCTTCGCGCACCTGCGCAAGACCCGCGACCAGATCCTTGCCGCCGGCGCCCCCGGCACCGAGCACTGCACCGAACTGTCGATGGGCATGACGCACGACATGGCGCTCGCCATCGCGGAAGGCTCCACCATCGTGCGCGTCGGCACCGCCATCTTCGGCGAGCGCGCGTTCATCTGAGGTGGGTGCCGCCGTGAAGCATCTGAATCGTTCATCAGCGGTGTCTCAGCCCAGGCATCGGCAATCCCGACATGACCGGCGTGCCGGTGCCGCCGGACGTGCGCGGTCATACGGTGACCAGTCGTTCGATCAGATCGTCAACGTCGCCGATGTCGCCGCCGAACGTCGCCGGCTGCAACGGTCGCTGCTGATCATGCGCGTGTTCACGGTGCTGCTGTTGATCGCGGCGATCGGCGTGGCGGGTTTTCCGGTCGCGCTGCAATACCGCAGTTCGCTGCAGCTTGCGCAGACCTCGCAGCTGTCCGCCAAGCACGTCGAAGGATGGCCGTATCCGCAGGCCGAGGACGCGCTCAAGGCCGCGCACGCGTACAATCGCACGCTCGCCGCGTCCGGCCAGCCGATCTTGGGTGAAGCGGTTGATCCGTTCTCCTCGCAGGGCGGCGGCTCCCATGCCAAGGGCGAGGATTCCGCGGCCAGCAAGGACAAGGAGTATCAGTCGCTGCTCGACGCGGGCAACGGGGTGATGGGCACGATCAAGGTGCCGACCGTGTCGATCGAACTGCCGATCTACCACGGCACGTCCGAGGAGGCGCTCGCCTCGGGTGCGGGGCACCTGTACGGTACGAGTCTGCCGGTCGGCGGCGAGTCCACGCATTCGGTCATCACCGGGCATCGCGGACTGGTCGAGGCGCTGATGTTCACGCGACTCGACGAGGTGAAGAAGGGCGACTTCATGTACGTCGAGGTGATGGGCGAGACGATCGGCTACCAGGTTGACCGGATCAGCGTGATCCTGCCGGACGACACGAGCCAGCTGAAGATCGTCAAGGGCGAGGACCGGCTGACGCTGATGACCTGCACGCCGTACGGCGTGAACACGCATCGTCTGCTGGTGAGCGGGCATCGTGTCAAGATTCCTGTGCCGGCGCCCGAACCGGGGGATGTACACGACAGTCGCACCGATGCGATTCTCGCGGTCGGCGGCACGCTGCTCGGCGGATGGCTGCTGGTGGCGATCGTGACGCGGCTGCGGCATGCGCCGTGGACGGTGATGCGGCATGCGGCGTGGCGGCCGCGGTAGGTTCTGCCGGCGGCAAGACGGTTAGGCTGACTACTACACTGGGCAGCATGAGAATTGCACGATTTTCCCTCAACGGTACCCCGCGGTACGCATTCGTCCAGAACGACCCGACCGATCACAAGGACTATCTGATCGAACTGGACGGCTACCCGTTCGGTGCCGGAACCATGCAGCCCACCGGCGAACGCTACGCCATCGACGCCGACGGCGTGCGGCTGCTCGCCCCGGTGCTGCCGTCGAAGGTGTACGGTCTGGCCAAGAACTACGAGGCGCACGCCCAGTTCATGCACGAGGTCGGTCATTCCGAGATCGCCCACGCGCCGGAGAACATGGTGATCTTCACCAAGCCGTCCACGTCGGTGATCGGCCCCGACGATCCGATCGTCATCCCGCCGTACAGCCACGACATGAACTTCGAACCGGAGGTCGCCGTGGTGATGGGCCGCATCGCCAAGAACGTGCCGGTCGAGAAGGCGATGGACTACGTGCTTGGTTTCACCTGCGTCAACGACGTGACGCTGCGCGATCTGCAGGGTCTCGATCCGACGTGGACGCGCGCGAAGGGCTTCGACACGTCCTGCCCGCTCGGTCCGTGGATCGTGGCGCGCGACGACCTCAACTGGCGTGACGCGAAGATCTCGTTCACGTTGAACGGCGAGGACGTGCCGATGGCGAGCGGCACCACGGCGAACCTCATCCACGGCATCCCCGAGCAGATCGCCGCGATCTCGAGCTTTGCCACGCTGCTGCCGGGCGACGTCATCATGACCGGCACGCCGAACGCCTCCGGCCATCTCGACCCGGGCGACGAGCCGATCGTCCACGTCGAAGGCATCGGTTCCTTGCGCAACGTGGTCGTGCAGGGTTAAACGAAAGCCCTGTGGGCTTTCGTCCTGCACGAGCCGAGCGTGAGCGAGGCCATGTTGAGTCGGCCGTAGGCCGTCCGAAATTGCGGGACCGTGCAGGGTTAAGCGAAAGCCCGGTGGGCTTTCGTCCTGCACGAGCCGAGCGTGAGCGAGGCCATGTTGAGTCGGCCGTAGGCCGTCCGAAATTGCAGGATGATTCAAGGCTATGCATTAACGGGCGCAGCAAGCCTCGGCTCCCTCGGCTGAGGGAGCTGTCGAACGTACGTGAGACTGAGGGAGCGTAGGCGTTACAGCGTTCAGCAGCTATGAACGTGGTAGTAGCGTGTACACGCTCCCTCAGTCAGCCTTACGGCTGCCAGCTCCCTCAGCCGAGGGAGCCAAGTAGAACAGCCAACTACCGTTCAGCGTAATTCGGCCAGCTCCCTCAGCCGAGGGAGCCGAGGCCCGCTACGTTCGCTTTTTTTACGCCCCCGGCAGCAGGGCGTGCAGGATCGTCATGACGATGAGGCTGAGGATCGCGGTGACGGTCAGGGAGAAGCCGGCGAGCTTCGCGTTGCCGGTGAGCGAATCGGTGAACTTGGTCGAGAAGATCGTGATCGGCGCGAACGAGCCGAGCACGATGATCTCGCGGATGCGCATGTCGAACGGCAGGATGAACCACGCCGCAACCGCGATGATCACGCCGAACACGGCACGCCACGCGATCACCTTGAGCAGTTCGATCCGATCCTTGCGGTTGTCGGGAATCTCCATCATGAGTCCGATCATCGCCATCGCGCAGAACGCGTTCGCGTTGGCGAACGGCGTGATCAACGTGATGATCGGCTGCGGAATGGTGATGTGCAGGAACATGAACACCAGCATCAGCATGTAGATGTCGAACGAAATCGATCCCAGAAAATCATGCGCGATGTTGCGCAGCCGCAGACTGAGCGGCAATGATCGAAAATTGTCGTCCATGTGCAGCAGCGTGCGCGTGATCGTCAACGATCCCGCCGTGGCGACCGTCGCGTTGCCGATGTCCAGCATGATGATCGGCAGACCGGCCGACGCTCCCATGAACGTCTGCACCACCGGCAGACAGAACGCACCGAGGTTCAGGCCGGACGCGTTGAGCATCTGGAACGCGCGGTAGTTGCGCTCGTCGCCGCGCGAGCCGAGAAACACGACGAACAGCGGGATCGCGCAGGCGAAGAAGCCGAATAATACGATCCACAGCATGCGCATGTCATGCTTGTTCGTGGCGAACGACAGGATGATCGCGCACGGCAGAGTCATGTTGAACACGATGCCCTGTGCCACCTTGTAGTCGCGCTCGCCGAAGATGTGCAGGTGCTTGAGTGCGTACGTGCCGAGGATGGCGATGAGCAGGGCGCCGGATTGGAAGATCATGATGGTCGTTTCTCGAAGTCTCTCTGGTGGGTGGTTCCGGTGCATAGTCTAGGCGCGGATATGTTGCGGACGGGGTCTCCGTGTTGCGGTGTGGAAGGACGATGGTTTTGTAAACTTGAGCGTGTTGGGCTCAAGTTTTGGGAATAGAATGGGTGGCAGACCGGTTGAGTAAGTCAGAAACGAACGAAAACCTGCGATCCGGCGGGCGGTCAGGCTGCGGCGTGCGGACGATGCCGTGCGGCTCGGCTTGACCGATGCGGTCCGGGCGCAGTACAAGACTTTTGGGAGGTTGTTATGGAACAGAAGTTCACCACGATGGCCCAGCAAGTGATCGGCGACGCGATCCAAAGCGCGTCCGCCGCGGGCAACGCGCAGGTCGAGACCCTGCACGTCATGGACGCGCTCCTGCGCCAGGAGAACGGCGTCATCCAAGGACTCATCCAGGCCGCGGGCGGCAATCCGCAGGCCATCGGCGCGGCCGTGCGCAACGCGCTCGTCGCCTTGCCGAGCGCGTCCGGCTCCACCACGTCGCAGCCGCAGGCCAGCCGCCAGCTGACCGCCGCGCTCGCACAGGCCGAGAAGGAAATGCAGGCCATGGGCGACGAATACGTCTCCACCGAGCATCTGCTCATCGGCATCGCCGCAAGCGCGCCGAACCAGTCGGCCGACATCCTGCGCCAGAACGGCGTGACCCCGGAGGCGCTGCGCAAGGCCGTGCCGTCCATCCGCGGCGGCGCGAAGGTCACCAGCCCGGACGCGGAAGGCTCGTACAAGGCGCTCGAAAAGTACTCGACCGACCTGACGGCCGCCGCGAAGGAAGGCAAGCTCGACCCGGTGATCGGCCGTGATCAGGAGATCCGCCGCGTCATCCAGATCCTGAGCCGCCGCACCAAGAACAACCCGGTGCTGATCGGCGAGCCGGGCGTCGGCAAGACCGCCGTCGTCGAAGGCCTCGCGCAGCGCATCGTCGCCGGCGATGTGCCGACCACGCTGCAGAACAAGAAGCTGATCTCCCTCGACCTCGGGTCGATGGTGGCCGGCTCCAAGTACCGTGGCGAATTCGAGGAACGTCTCAAGGCCGTTCTCAACGAGATCAAGAACGCGAACGGCGAGATCATCACGTTCATCGACGAGATCCACACGATCGTCGGCGCGGGTGCGGCCGAAGGCTCGATGGACGCCGGCAATATGTTGAAGCCTATGCTGGCGCGCGGCGAGCTGCGTCTGATCGGCGCGACCACGCTCGACGAGTACCGTGAGAACATCGAAAAGGACCCGGCGCTGGAGCGTCGTTTCCAGCAGGTGTACGTCGGCGAGCCTTCCGTCGAGGACACGATCGCGATTCTGCGCGGCCTGAAGCAGCGTTACGAGGCGCACCACAAGGTGACGATCGGCGACGATGCGCTGGTCGCCGCGGCGACGCTGTCGAACCGTTACATTTCCGGTCGTCAGCTGCCTGATAAGGCCATTGATCTGGTCGATGAGGCGGCCGCGCACCTGAGGATGGAACTCGACTCCTCCCCGGAGGAGATCGATGAGCTCCAGCGCAAGGTGACGCGCTACGAGATGGAGGAAATGCAGCTCAAGAAGGCCGAGGACCCGGCGAGCAAGGAGCGTCTTGGCAAGCTGCAGGCCGAAATGGCCGATGCGCGCGAGAAGCTCGCGGGGCTCAAGGCCCGCTGGGATGCGGAGAAGGCCGGCCATAACAAGGTCGGTGATCTGCGCGCCCAGATGGATGCGCTGCGCGTGAAGGCCGACAAGTTCACTCGCGAAGGCAACCTCGCGGAGGCGAGCCGCATCCTGTACGGCGAGATTCCGGCGATCCAGAAGCAGCTCGACGCGGCCGAGAAGGCCGACGCCGAAGACACCGCGAACGGCGCGAACAAGCCCGAACCGATGGTGCCCGACCATGTCGACGCCGATTCGGTGGCCGGCATCGTCTCCGAATGGACCGGCATCCCCGTCGGCCGCCTCATGCAGGGCGAAAACGAGAAGCTCCTGCACATGGAGGAGTACCTCGGCAAGCGCGTGATCGGCCAGAAGGAAGCCATCCAGGCCGTCTCCGACGCGGTGCGCCGCTCGCGTGCCGGCATCTCCGACCCGAACCGTCCGACCGGCTCGTTCCTGTTCCTCGGCCCGACCGGCGTGGGCAAGACCGAACTGGCGAAGGCGCTCGCCGACTTCCTGTTCGACGACGAGAAGGCGATGGTACGCATCGATATGAGCGAGTACATGGAGAAGGCCTCCGTGTCGCGTCTGATCGGTGCCGCGCCGGGCTACGTCGGCTACGAGGAGGGCGGCCAGCTGACCGAGGCCGTGCGGCGTCGCCCGTATTCGGTGGTGCTGTTCGACGAGGTCGAGAAGGCCAATCCGGAAGTCTTCGACGTGCTGCTGCAGGTGCTTGACGACGGCCGCCTGACCGATGGTCAGGGCCGGACCGTGGACTTCAAGAACACGATCCTCATCATGACCTCCAACTTGGGTTCGCAGTTCCTCGTCAATCAGGACATGGATGCGGACGCCAAGAAGAAGGCCGTGATGGACGCGGTGCACATGAACTTCAAGCCGGAGTTCCTCAACCGCCTCGACGAGATCGTCATGTTCCATCCGCTCACCCGCGAGGAGCTGGGCGGCATCGTGAACATCCAAGTCGCGCAGGTCGCCTCTCGCCTCACCGATCGCCGCATCCGCCTCGACGTCACCGACGCCGCGCGCGAATGGCTTGCCGACACCGGTTACGATCCGGCGTACGGCGCGCGTCCGCTGCGTCGCTTGGTGCAGACCGAGGTCGGCGACCAGCTGGCCCGCATGTTGCTCGCCGGCAAGGTGCACGACGGCGACACGGTGTTCGTCGACCAGACCGGCGGCGACCACCTCGAGCTCAACGCCATGCCGACCGACCCGGACGACGACGGCTCGGTGCATGTGGATAGCGTGAAGACCGACTGATCTGGGGTTGTTGGGTGCCGGTGCGGAGCTTGTGGCGAGATGGAATCGCGCTTCGCGCGATGCTGTGTAAAGCAGCACTAACGTGCTGCGAGTACCCCAACCCGCCCGGCATGGCCGGGCACCCTCCCCTGAAAGGGGAGGGAAGTGATCAGCTTCCGCTTCTCGGTATCATGCATAGCGCCCTCCCCTGAAAGGGGGAGAGAGATTTTTGGCTTTCCCTCCCCTTTCAGGGGAGGGTGGCAGCGAAGCTGACGGGTGGGGTACTGTGGCACGTTAGTGCCACTTGATAACGATCGAGCGAAGCGCGATTCCGATCTGCGCGACTGACGCGATTGACGAAGGACCGGAAGGATATTCTCCTTCCGGGCCTTGTTGTGTTTTGTGCGCGAGCGCCGGCTACTGCTCGAGGAAGATCTGCGGGGCCTTGGCGAAGTTGTTTGCGCAGTGCTCGCCGCAGAAGTAGTAGGTCTTGCCCTCGTATTCGCGGGTGATCGCGTCCGCGGTCACGGCGACGGTCATGCCGCACACCGGATCGGTGGCGGTCTCGCCGTCGGTCGGCGCGGTGTTCATGTGCATGTGATGCATATCCATAGGATGCTCCTTATCGTTGGAATTGGTGGACATTGTACTGTCGGAGCCGTTGGCGTTGCCGTTCGGTTCCAAGTGCGTGAGTTCGGTGTGCTCGTCGATGATGACGTGCGGTTCGCGAACGGCCGGTGCGGCGGTGTCGGTCGAGTCGTCGTGCGTCGCGTCGACGTCGGATAGCACCGCGATGTCGCTGATTCGCACGCCGTGCAGCCGGTTCGCGTTCAGCACCAGGCACACCGAGCTCAACGCCATCGCCAGTCCCGCGATCATCGGGCTGAGCAGCCAGCCGGTGAACGGGTACAGCACGCCGGCCGCGACCGGGATACCGATCACGTTGTATCCGAACGCCCATGCCAGATTCTCGCGAATGTTGCGCATCGTCGCGTTCGACAGGTTGATCGTCTTCAGCACGCCGCGCAGGTCGCCGTTCATCAACGTCACGTCGGCCGACTGCATCGCCACATCCGTACCGGTGCCGATCGCAATGCCGAGATCGGCTTGTGCGAGCGCCGGCGCATCATTGATGCCGTCGCCGACCATTGCGATCAGACCGTCCGGAACATCGCCGATCGTCGGCGACGCTGACGTTGCGACTGTCGTGCTTGCCGGCGCAGACACGTCCGTATGATCGGCGTTCGTACCGTGCGCACGATCGCGCGCGGTCTGCAACTGACGAATCCAGTACGCCTTGCCATCCGGCTTGACCTGTGCGATCACCGTATCGATGCCGACCTCACGGGCGATGCGAGCGGCGACCTCGGCGCGGTCACCCGACAGCATCACCGTGCGAATGCCGGCCGCTCGCAACGCGGCCACGGCCTCGCGCGAACCATCCTTGACCGGATCATGCTCGTAGCTCGGCTTCGCGTCGTGTCCGGCCGTCTCCGCATCGCCATCCGCCGGCGTGTCCACCACGCCGCGCGTGATCGTACCGGTCTTGTCGAACACGACCGTGCGAATCTCACGCGCCTGCTCCAACGCCTTCGCCGACGTGACCAGCACGCCGTTCGTCGCGCCCAAGCCCATCGCGGCCGTCACCGACAGCGGCGTGGCCAGGCCCAACGCGCACGGGCATGCGATGATCAGCACGCTCACCGCCGTCACCAGCGCATGCGCCAGACGCGGCTCGGGGCCGACCGCGAACCAGATCGCGAACGTCCACACCGCCACGATCATCACCGCCGGCACGAAGATGCGGGCGATCTTGTCGGCCAGCTTCTGCACCGGGGCCTTCGTAGCCTGCGCGCGCGACACCATCGCGATGATCTGCGCCAGCACCGTCTCGCCGCCCACCTGCGTGGCGCGCATGAGCAGATCGCCCTTGAGCAGCATCGTTGCGCCGGTCAGGGAGCGCGAGTCGCCGTTGCGGTCGTCGGCGTGCGCGTCGGCGGTTTTGACGACCGGCTTCGACTCGCCGGTGATCATCGACTCGTCCACGGTGGCCTCGCCCGCGACGATTTCGCCGTCGACCGGAATGCGCTCGCCGGCGCGGACGACCAGCAGGTCGCCGGCCTTCACATCGTCGATGGTGATATCGCGAACGTTTGCGTTGCTTTTCCAGTCCGCATGATCGGCGGAATCGTCGACCGTCAGGATATGCGCGGTGCGCGGGCGCAGCTTGATCAGCGACTGCACGGCCTTGCCGGTGCCTTCACGGGCCTTCGTCTCGAGCAGACGGCCGACCAGCACCAGCGTGATCACCACGCCGACCGATTCGAAATACGGTTCGCGCGAGCCTTCCGGAAACAGCGACGACATCACGCACAGCGCGAGGCTGTACGCATAGGCGGCGGTCGTGCCGAGCGTGACCAACGAGTTCATATCGGGAGCGCGGTGCATCAGCGCCGGCCAGCCGACACGGTGGATTGGCGCGCCGCAGTAGAACATAACCGGGGTGATGAGCAGCGCCTGCAGCCACGGGTTCATCAGCCACATCGGCACGATGGCGTGGCCGCCGGGCAGCAGCATGACCATCATCGGCACGAACACCGGCAGCGTGAGCACGGTGCCGATGACGACCAGCTTGGTGAGCTGACGGATCTCCTTGGTGCGTTCCTCCGACTCGCGGCGTTCCGCGGCAAGCGCATCGGTCGGCAATGCGCCCGTGCCGTTTTGGCCGGAGACAACGCGGGATTCCGCTGTGTCATTTCGACCGGAGCGCAGCGGAGCGGAGAAATCTTTCCTGGCTCTTCCATCGACACGCTCAGTGTCAACGTTCGCCGTTCCACTGCCTGCGTCGCCGGTCACGCGCAACAGCCCGTGCACCATATTCATACCACAGGCGAACGGGTACTCGCCGGCCGGCAATGCGGGAAGCCGCACGTCGGTGCGCGTGTTGCCGGGCAGCATCGCGTCGAGCGCGAGATCGCCGAACACGACGTGCGACGTGCATTCGCCGGTCTCCTGCCGGTCGAACGTGAGCGTGATCGGCGTGCCGGCCCGCATCTCGATCACGGCGGGGGAGTAGCCGCCCTTGACGGTGATCGTCGCGGTCTGCATGCCGTTTGCCATCGTGCCGGCGGTGCCCTGCTGCCGGGCGAAGAAGAACCGGATGATCAGCCATGTGAGCGCGGCGGCGACCAGCGCCGCGGCTGCGATAAGAAAGATGTTCAGTTCCATGACTCGCTCCTTCTGCCTTCCTCTGGATATCGTATCGCTGTTCACCAGAATATACCCAATACCCCTATGGGGTATAATGAGTGTTGCGATTGCGCCGTCGGGTGAATCGGTGGTGATTGGAGGTTGCGATGCACGGGTATGGCGAGGACAAGGCGAAGGTGATCGCGCGGCTGCGGCGGATCGAGGGGCAGATTCGCGCCGTGACGCAGATGGTGGAGGACGACAAGTACTGCATCGACGTGCTGACGCAGATCTCCGCGGCCAATTCGGCGCTCAAATCGGTGGCGTTGCTGCTGCTGGACGACCATCTGAACCATTGCGTGCGTGAGGCGTCGGCCGAAGGCGGCGAGGTTGCTGACGACAAGCTGCGCGAGGCGTCGGCGGCGATCGCGCGGCTGGTGAAGTCGTAAAAATCGCGACACGCGAGGACGGTTCGGTCCATGCCGTACGATTCACTAGAACATATGTTCGACAATGTGATGACGGTGACCGTGCTGATCGCGGTGATGGTAGTGGCTGCGGCGCTGGGGTTGGCTGCCGGGTTCGCGCTGGGTAGGTCGCGTGGTCAGGAGATGGCCCGCGACGCTCGGATCGGCGAATTGGAGGCCGCGAAGGCGGACGGCGACGCGGCGCATGCGCAGGTGATGCAGCTGACCGCCCAGGCGGCCGAGCTGCGCGGCCAGATCGATGGTCTGAGCCAGCAGCTGTCATTCGCCAAATCGCAGCTGGCACAGGCCCAGCAGGCCGAACAGGTGCGCATCCAGCACGAGCGAGACAAGGCGGCCGCCGACGCCGAACGGGAGCGCGTGAAACAGGCGCGTTCGATGGAGGAGCAGAGCAAGGTGCTTTCCGCGCTGGCTCCCGTGCAGAAGAACCTTGACGCGTTGCAGGCCAAGGTCTCGCAAATCGAGGAGGGACGTAAGCGCGAGATGGGAGCGCTCGGCGAGCAACTCAAAGGGCTGGGCGAGCAGCAGGCCCGTCTGGACCGCGAGACGAGTTCGCTGTCGGCGGCGTTGCGCAACAACAAGGTGCGCGGCGCATGGGGCGAGGCGCAGCTGCGCAACATCGTGGAATCGGCCGGTCTGCTGGAACACGTCGATTTCGATACGCAGGTGGTGGTCACCGGTCAGGATGGGCGCATCCAGCGTCCGGACATGATCGTGCATCTGCCGGGCGGCAAGACGATCCCGATCGACGCGAAGGTGCCGTATGCGGATTACCAGCGGGCGTGCGAGATTCCCGAAACCGCGTCGCCAGAGGAGTTGGACCGTCGCGCCGATCTGTTGAGGGCGCATGCCAAAGCGCTGCGCGAACACGTGAAGACCCTGGGAGACAAGGCGTACTGGAACGCGTTCGACATCGCACCGGACTTCGTGGTCGCCTTCATCCCGAACGAGGCGCTGCTGCAGGCGGCGCTCGAATCCGACCCGACGCTGATGGACGACGCCTTCGCGCGCAAGGTGGCGTTGACCTCGCCGGTGACGCTGTGGGCGGTGCTGAAGTCGGTCGCCTACGCGTGGCAGCAGCAGAGCCTGACCGACGATGCGAAGAAGCTGTTCGACCTGTCTCGCGAACTGTACGAGCGGTTCGCGGTGCTGGGCGAACGTGCCACCAAACTGGGCGCGGCCATCACCAAGACGGTCGGCGCGTACAACCAGTTCGCCACGTCGCTCGAATCGCGCGTGCTCGTCACCGCCCGCAAACTGCAGAAGATCGACGCCGGCAAGATCATCGAACCGGTGGACATGATCGACCCCGGCAAGGCCGATGTGCGTGAGCTGACCGCCCCGGAAACCCAATCCGACGACAACGCCGATTGACGGCACGAGAAGATAGGCTAACAACCATGACCGAAGAGAAATCCTTCCGCAAGACCGGCGCCGCGCCGGCCGTGAACTCCGATACTGCTGCGGCTCCTGCCGAAACGCCGTTCGCGCTGCTCGACCCGCGTGACCAGCTCAAGCAACTGCTCACGAAGGAACTGAACGGCAAACCGTTCTGCGAACTGTCGAACGTGACCTTCGACCATCGCGGGGCCGCCATCGTCGGCCATATTCTGCTCGATACGCTGGAGGAGCAGGGCTATTCGGTCGATGACTTCGACGCGGTCGGCGCGCTGACCGCCGCGGCCGTGCCGCTCGTGTCCGCCATGATCCTTGCGGCCGTATCCCGCGGCGAGGACCTGAACGGATTCGTGATGGACTTCGTGTACCCGTCCATCAAGGGGCCGTCGATCAAGGGCAAGCGCGTGGTGCTGCTCGATTCGTGGCTGTCGGAGAAATCCTATGTGCAGACCTCCTCGCTGGTCACCCTGCGCAACGGCAACGAGCTGAGCCTCGACTTCGGCATCGTGGAGCACGAGGGCGCCGAGGTGGTCGCCATCGCATCGCTGATCGGCGGCGTGGACATGGACAAGCCGACCATCAAGGTCATCAACCCGGTCGACGACGAAGAGCGCGAACTGCCGTTCGTCGAGGTCTATCACGAGTCCGAACTGCGCTGACATGCATACGCCCAATCCCGTCTCTTTGGCCGCCAAGATGTCCGGCGAACCGGAGTTCCGTGAGGTCGGCGTCGGCCCATGGGCGCAGACCCATCCCGGCAAGCCGCGTCCGGACGATCCGTCGTCGCCGGATTTCGATTCCCGCTTCGATCCGCAACTGCTGGACGAGGGCGACCGGCGCAACGTGCTCGACCGATACCGCTATTGGACTGTCGACGCCATCAAAGCCGATTTGGACGCACGTGGCCGTCATGATTTCGAGGTCGCTGTCGAAAATTGGACGCACGACTTCAACATCGGATCGATGGTGCGCACCGCCAACGCGTTCACCGCGAACCGAGTCCACATCGTCGGCCCGCACAAATGGAACCGCAAGGGCGCGCTGATGACCGAACTGTACCAGCACGTCGAAAACCATCCGTCCATCACCGAACTGGTCGAATGCTGGCACCACCGCATCGCCGGCGAAATCGCATACGAGCGCGCCCGTGCCAAAGCCGCCGCGATCAAGTCGCATACGATCGCATCGCAGTCCGGTATGGAGACGGCTTCGATCGACGATCATGCGATGGCATCCGCCGCCGTGGCCGCGGTATCCGAGGCGACCGCCGAGATCGCGCGTGCCGACGCGCGCATCCGCGAACTTGAAGCGGCCAAGGTCATCGCGCTCGACATCATCCCCGGAGCGATGCCGATCGAAACATACCGGTTCCCGAAACGCTGCCTCATGCTGTTCGGCGCGGAAGGTCCGGGACTGAGCGACAAGGCCCTCGAACTGGCCGACGACGTCGTCTACATCTCCCAATTCGGTTCCGTGCGTTCCATCAACGCCGGTGCCGCCGCCGCGGTCGCCATGCACAGCTACATCGCCCAGCATCTGTGAGATCGGGGGGGTGACCCCCTCAGTCTGCTTCGCAGACAGCTCCCCCTATCAGGGGGAGCAGCGGAATATTGCGTTGTGGATCAGCGTGAGCGTGGATAGATCCTCATATCATGCATGTCGCCGCCGTGGAATCTGCCTGATCCCGCGACTCCCCTTATCGGGGAGTGCATCAGGCGTCAGTGGCGTCGGTATCTAATCGTTTGGGACGCGGTGAGACGGCGTAAGAGGCGTGTCACAAATCAATCGTATAGTAGGGCGCATGCCTACATTCACACGCGAAGAAATCGAGCATTTGGGCGATCTCGCCCGAATCGCGCTCACCGATGAGGAAATCACCCGTCTGCAGGGCGAGCTGAACGTCATCGCCGACTCCATCAACAAGGTGCAGGAAGTCGCCTCCGATGACGTGCCGCCGACCGCCAACCCGATCCCGCTGGAAGCCCACCTGCGTCCGGACGTCGCCGAGACGCCGCTCACGCAGGCCGAGGCCCTGTCGGGCGCTCCGAAGACCGAGGCCGGCATGTTCGTCGCGCCGCGCATTCTGGGAAGCGAGGAGTGAGAACCGTTATGACCGCAACCAACGAACTCGTGCAACTGACCGCCGCCGAGATGGCCGCCAAGGTCAAGGCCGGCGAAGTCTCCAGCCGTGAGCTGGTCGACGCGCACCTCGACGTCATCGAGGCCGCCGAACCGTCCATCAAGGCCTTCCTCAAGGTCTCCGGCGACGTGGCCCGCGAACAGGCCGACGCCTTCGACGCCAAGAGCGCCGAAGAGAAGGCCGCCCTTCCCGAGCTGGCCGGCGTGCCGATCGCCATCAAGGACATGATCGTCACCAAGGGCATCGAAACCACCGCCGCCTCCAAGATCCTCGAAGGATGGGTGCCGCCGTACGACGCCACCGTCATCGAAAAGCTCAAGGCGGCCGGCATGCCGATCCTCGGCAAGACCAACCTCGACGAATTCGCGCAGGGCTCCTCCACCGAGCACTCCGCCTACCAGACCACGCACAACCCCTGGGACACCGAGCGCGTCCCCGGCGGCTCCGGCGGCGGTTCGGCCTCCGCGGTCGCCGCGTTCGAGGCCCCGCTCGCCCTCGGCACCGACACCGGCGGCTCCATCCGTCAGCCGGGCGCCCTGACCGGCACCGTCGGCGTCAAGCCGACCTACGGCGGCGTCTCCCGCTTCGGCGCGATCGCCATGGCCTCCTCGCTCGACCAGATCGGCCCCGTGACCCGCACCGTGCTCGACTCCGCGCTCCTGCAGGAGATCATCGGCGGCCATGACCGCCGCGACTCCACGTCCATTCCGGAAGGCCCGCGCCCGATGGTCGCCGCCGCCCGTGAAGGCGCCAAGCGCGACCTGAAGGGCATGAAGGTCGGCCTCGTCAAGGAACTGGGCGGCGACGGCTTCCAGCCGGGCGTCCAGGCCCGCTTCGACGAAGCCGTCAAGAAGCTCGAGGAGATGGGCGCCGAGGTCGTTGAGGTCTCCTGCCCGCACTTCGAATACTCGCTCGGCGCGTACTACATCATCATGCCGTCCGAGGTCAGCTCCAACCTGGCCCGCTACGACGGCATGCGCTACGGCCTGCGCGTCATGCCGCCGGCCGGCGTGCCGCAGACCGCCGCCAACATGATGGCCTACACCCGTGAGGCCGGCTTCGGCGACGAGGTCAAGCGCCGCATCATCCTCGGCACCTACGCCCTGTCCGCCGGCTACTACGACGCCTGGTACGGCTCCGCGCAGAAGGTGCGCACGCTCATCATCCAGGACTTCCACAACGCCTTCGAAAAGGCCGACGTGCTCGTCTCCCCGACCAGCCCGTCCACCGCGTTCAAGTTCGGCGAGAAGATGGACGACCCGCTGGCCATGTACATGAACGACATCGCCACCATCCCGGCCAACCTCGCCGGCGTGCCGGCCATGTCCATCCCGGCCGGCCTGTCGGACGACGGTCTGCCGGTCGGCTTCCAGTTCATCGCGCCGCAGCAGCGCGACGAGGTCATGTACAAGCCCGCCGCCGCGCTCGAAGCCGCGCTCGAAGAGGACTGGGGTGGCCCGATCTGGCAGTCCATGAAGACCCCGTGGCTGAACGCCGCCGAGTAAGGCATCGGAAGAAAGAGAACAAGCACTATGGCTGAAAAACTGATGAAGTACGCCGATGCCACCAAGAAGTACGATGTGGTCTTCGGCCTCGAAACGCACGTCGAGCTGTGCACGAACACCAAGCTGTTCTGCCCGGCGCACATCGAATTCGGCGGCGAACCGAACACGCAGCTGACCCCGGTGAGCCTCGGTCTGCCGGGCAGCCTGCCGGTCGTCAACAAGACCGCGGTCGACTACGCGATCAAGCTGGGTCTCGCCCTGCACTGCGAGATCGCCGAGTGGAGCCAGTTCGCCCGCAAGAACTACTTCTACCCGGACATGCCGCGCGACTACCAGATCTCGCAGTACGACAAGCCGACCAACGGCAACGGCTACCTCGACGTCGAGCTTGAGGACGGCACCGTCTTCCGCGTGCCGATCGAGCGCGCGCACATCGAGGACGACGCCGGCAAGAACACGCACGTCGGCGGCGCCGACGGCCGCATCGAAGGCGCCGACCACTCACTGGTCGACTACAACCGCGCCGGCGTGCCGCTGATCGAGATCGTCACCAAGCCGATCGAAGGCGCGGGCGACCGCGCCCCGGAGATCGCCGGCGCCTACATGCGCGCCATCCGCGACATCGTGCGCGCCCTCGGCATCTCCCATGCCCGCATGGAACAGGGCAACATGCGCGCCGACGTGAACGTCTCGCTGCGTCCGTCCGCAGACGCCCCGTACGGCACGCGTTCCGAAACCAAGAACGTGAACTCGTTCCGCGGCATCGAAAAGACCATCCAGTACGAGATCCGCCGTCAGGCCGCCCGCCTCGACGAAGGCAAGGAGATCCTGCAGGAGACCCGTCACTGGGACGAGGCCACGCAGACCACCGCCGGCGGCCGCGTCAAGTCCGACGCGGACGACTACCGCTACTTCCCGGACCCGGATCTCGTGATGCTGCACATCACCAAGGAGCACATCGCCGAGATCGAATCCCAGATGCCGGAAATGCCGCGCGAGCGCCGCAACCGTCTCAAGGCCGAATGGAACCTCACCGACCTGCAGCTGCGCGACATCCTCAACGCCGACGCGCTCGACCTGATCGAAGACACGGTCAAGGCCGGCGCGACCGCCGCGGGCGCCCGCAAGTGGTGGCTGGGCGAGCTGAGCCGTGAGGCCAACGCCAAGGGCGTCTCGCTCGAGGAACTGCCGGTCACCCCGGCCGACGTGGCCGAGGTCGAGCAGCTCATCGCCGACGGCAAGCTCAACGACAAGCTCGCCAAGCAGACCATCGCCGGCGTGCTCGCCGGTGAAGGCACCCCGGACGAGGTCGTCGCCAAGCACGGCTACAAGATCGTCGAGGACTCCGGTGCGATCGAAGCCGCCGTCGAAGCGGCGTTCGCGGCCAACCCGGACGTCGTCGAGAAGCTCAAGAGCGGCAACATGAAGCCGATGGGCGTCATCATCGGCGCGGTGATGAAGGCGACGCGCGGCCAGGCCGACGCGAAGGCCGTCACCAAGATCGTGATGGGCAAGATCAAGTAACCCAAGTAACGCATTCGCATCATGCGTCAGGCTCCCTCCGGTTCGTCCGAAGGGAGCCTTTTCGTATCCCACGTATTGCACACTTGGTGAACGCCTGCCGTAAATCTTCCCAGCAAACGGTCAGGCGGGTAGGATATCTTCTGTACCGACTTCTACCAGCGTATGTTGAGGGAATACACGAATGTCTGAAACCGCCGAAACGCCGACGTTGCAGGAAATCTCGCGCGAACTGCCGCCGAAGATCGTCATTCCTGAGATCAAGGGCGAAATGGTGCACCTGCGCCCGGCGACCATCGAGGATCTGCCGCGTCTGGACGAACTGGACGCCTACTATAACGCATCGCGCATCACCGGCAAGGACCCGCAGGCCGAACGCGCCGTCGTTCACGCATGGGTTCATCGCTCGGTCGCATGGGCGAACGGTCTGGCCGCATCCGAATCCGGCGTGGGCGATCCCGAATCCCGCCGCACGATGGCATGGGCCATCCTCACCGACTCCGACCATGACGACGACGGTCAGATCGACGCGCAGGCCACCGACAACGTGATCGGCATGATCTTCCTCATCGACATCGACGGCTGGGCGCGCTCCGCCCGCATCCAGGTCGTGCTCGGCAAGGACTACCGCGGCCGCGGCTACTCGCGCGACATGATGCCGCGCGTCATGACCTACGGCTTCGCGCCCGAACCGGCCGGCCTCGGCATGCACCGCATCTGGGTCGCCGTGCCTGAAAAGAACACGCGCTCCCTGTCCGTCTACCAGTCTCTCGGCTTCGTGCAGTCCGGCACGTCGCGCGACGCGCTGTGGGACGCGGAAAACGGCCGCTACCAGGATCTGATCGTACTGGACACGCTGTTCGACGAATACGATCCGATCCGCTCGCTCGACGCGTTCGGCATGCATGTGATCGAAGACAATCCGGGCATGCGCGAGGCGCTCGCCATGCGCGAACATTCCGTCACGCTCCAGCAGAAGAAGCGTGAATCGGCCGAAACGCACGAGACCCGTGCCGACGGTTCCACGACCGGCGAAACCGACAACGACGAACTGCGCAAGGCCGCATACGCTCGCATCGGCGTCGAACTGAGCAGCGACGACGCGGATGCAGACGCGGCAGTCAAACAGGCCGAGTCCGCGCCGTCCGATACCGTCGATGGCGATTCCACATGGCCGTACGGCCAGTCCGAGCGCAAGACCTCAAAGAACGCGTGGTGGCGCAATCTCGGATTGAGCCGCAAACGCGAGACGGAGGAGGACCGATGAGCGCAGAGGATCTCGACAATTACGAAACCGACGCGGAACTCGCCCTGTACAAGGAGTACCGTGATGTCATCAAGCTGTTCACCTACGTGGTGGAGACGGAACGACGGTTCTATCTGGCCAACAAGGTCGACTTCAACGTGCGTTCGGCCGGACAGGACGTGTACTTCGACGTGCAGCTGACCGACGCCTGGGTATGGGATGTGTACCGGCCGAGCCGTTTCGTCAAGAACGTGCGCATCGTCACGTTCAAGGACGTCAACGTCGAGGAAGTCCAGAAAACCGACATCGACATCCCCGACGACATCCACTGATTTCTGTGGCCTTTGTGTGGAAACGCACAGGGGCCATTTGCGTTTCTTGGGTGTGGGGTAGACTGTCGCTGATTTTGTTATAAGGAGACTCACGTGACGCAGAAACAATCCGTGGTGATTATCGGCGGCGGCCCCGCGGGCCTTACCGCAGCCTGGGAGTTCGTCAAGGACGGCGGCGCCGACAAGTACGACGTGACCGTGCTCGAGGCCAGCCGTGAATTCGGCGGCATCTCGCGCACCGTCAAGCACAACGGGAACCGCATGGACATCGGCGGCCACCGTTTCTTCTCCAAGGACAACCGCATCATGGACTGGTGGAAGGACGTGCTGCCGCTGCAGGGCGCACCCAGCTATGACGACAAGAAGCTCGGCCGCGAGCACGAAATGGAGCCGGGCGGACCGGACCCGGAAGTGACCGATGAGGTGATGCTCAAGCGTCACCGCGTTTCGCGTATCTTCTACGGCGGTCGTTTCTTCGACTATCCGATCTCGCTTAAGCCCGCCACGTTCAAGGCGATGGGCTTCGCGATGACCATGCAGGCCGGCTTCAGCTACCTCGCCTCCATGTTCCACAAGCTGCCGGAAACCAATCTGGAGAACTTCTACATCAACCGTTTCGGCCGCAAGCTGTATTCGATGTTCTTCGAAGGCTACACCGAAAAGCTGTGGGGGCGCCACCCCTCGCAGATCTCCGCCGACTGGGGCGCGCAGCGCGTCAAGGGCCTGAGCGTGCTCGGCGTGCTCAAGAACGCGTTCGCCAAGCTCAGCCCGAAGAAGCGCTCCAACGCCGAGGTCGAAACCTCGCTGATCGAAGAGTTCTGGTACCCGAAGTACGGCCCGGGCCAGCTGTGGGAGACGGTCGAGAAGCGCTGCGAGGCGCACGGCGCGAAGGTCATCACCGATGCGAACGTCGTCGAGATCCGTCAGGACGGCGGCCATATCAGCTCCGTCGTCTACGAGGATTCGGAAGGCAACCGTACGGAACTCGCCGCCGACCAGTTCATTTCGTCGATGCCGATCAAGGATCTCGTCAACGCGATCGACAAGACCGACAAGCCGGCGCCGACCGACATCACGACCATCGCCAACGGTCTGCCGTACCGCGACTTCGTCACCGTCGGCCTGCTCGTCAAGCGACTGCGTCTCAAGAACACGACCGACATCCCCACGCTCGGCAACCCGCCGATCGTGCCGGACTGCTGGATCTACGTGCAGGACCCGGGCTACACGGTCGGCCGCATCCAGATCTTCAACAACTGGAGCCCGTACCTCGTCAAGGACGTGGACGACACCGTCTGGATCGGCCTCGAATACTTCTGCGACGAAGGCGACTCGTTCTGGAACATGAGCGAAGAGGACTGCGTCAAGTTCGCCATCAACGAGATGGTGCGCATGAAGGTCATCGCCAGCCCGGCCGACGTGCTCGACACCCACCGCGAGAAGGTCAAGAAGGCGTACCCGGCCTACTTCGACACCTACGCCCAGATGGACGAGCTCGTCGAATACCTCGACCACTTCGGCAACCTCTACTGCGTCGGCCGCAACGGCCAGCACCACTACAACAACATGGACCACTCCATGGCCACCGCCATCGAGGCCGTCGGCAACATCAAGACCGGCAAGACGTCCAAGAAGAACGTGTGGTCGGTCAACACAGAGAAAAGCTACCACGAGGAAAAATGATCAACGGAGCGTATACCGTCTTTCCTCAGCGCTCGACGTGCTCAGCACGCCTTCGGCTTCGGACGACGGTCTCCGCACACGTTGATCATTTTTCCTTCCGGAAAAGTAGTTCTTCTTCTGTCGGCCCTTGGGTTTGACGCTCCCCCAGTCAGTTATGCTGACAGCCCCCTCAACCGAGGGGGCCGAGGAGAATGGCAGCGGAAAAGTAAAGAGTTCCATTTGATGAAACGGCTCGTCGCGGTATGCGGCGGGCCGTTTTGCATTGGTCGGGGATGGGTTGTATGGTTAGTGCCAGTTCGTGACGCATGGAGTGCGACGAACATTCGATAGCGGCGTTGGCCGCACATCATTCTTAGTGCAGAGTCCGGCATTATGCCGGCGTTGCTCAAGGAAAGGTAATACGAGTGGCAACCAGCCAGAATCTTGAGGATATGAAGCTGCCCGAGCTCAAGGAGCTCGCCAAGCAGATGGGACTTCGTGGCACGTCGACGATGCGTAAGCCCGAACTACTGGCCACGTTGCAGGCCGCTCGATCCGGAGGCGAGGCCCCCGCCGGCGTCACCGTGCGCACGTCCCGCGCCGCCAAGGCCGCCGAGACGAATACGACCGAATCCGCGCCCGTCGAACAGGCCGTTGCCGAACCTTCGACCGACAATGCACCCGCTCAGCAGGCTCCCGCAGCCGACGTTCAGACGTCCGCCCAGCCGGAACAGGCCCAGTCCGAACCAGCCAAGGACGATCAGGAGAAGACCTCCGGCCGTCCCGCTCGTGCCACTCGTTCCGGCCGTGTCGTGCGTGCCGCCGGCGAGCCGGCCCGCAAGCCGCGTGCCGCTCGTGCCCGCAAGGAAGACGGCGTTGCGACGAGCGAGGATGCGACGGCGAAGAAGCATGTTGCCGATGCCGCCCAGCCGGTGATCGAACTGCCCGAAGTCGCCAAGAAAGACGCCGAAACCACGGTCCGTCGCCGCCGTCGCGAAGCCGAGGCATCCGCGTTGCTGCTCGACGATCTCGGTCTCGAGCCGACCGGAGAGCGCGCCGATCGCGGTGACCGCAATGATCGCACGGACCGCGGCGAGCGTCGCCGCAAGTTCGACGAAGACCGCGCGTCCGGCCGTCGCCGTCGCGATTTCGCTGCGGATGACGAGCGTCCGCGTCGCCGCCGCGTCGAGGAGCCGGCTGTTGAATCCGGCGATGACAACGTGCGCGATCTCGACGATATTCTCGCGACCCTGCCGACGACCGCCGCACCGGCGGAACGTGACGATCAGTCCGGCGAGGAGTCCGTCGATCGCGATTTCGTGCGCCGCAGCCGTAATCGTGCCGATCGCGGCAACGATCGCGGTGACCGTGCCGTGGACCGTCATCAGCGTCGTCTGCGCGGCCGCGACCGCGATCTCGACGAGCGTGCCGACCGCGACATCCGCGTCGAACGCAACACCGACCACGACGTGCGCGATACGCGCCGCGACGAGCCGCAGGACGATCTCGTCCCGGTCGCCGGCATCGTCGACGTGCTCGAATCGTACGCGTTCGTGCGCACCTCCGGCTACCTGCCCGGCCCGAACGACGTGTATGTGTCGATGGGCCAGGTCAAGAAGTACGGTCTGAGGAAGGGCGACGCCGTGCACGGTTCGATCCGCGCGCCGCGAGACAACGATCGCCGCAACCAGCGCCAGAAGTTCGTGCCGCTGCAGTCCATCGACTCGATCAACGGCATGAGCGTCGAGGATGCGGCCAACCGTCCGCAGTTCTCCAAGCTCACCCCGCTGTATCCGCAGGAGCGTTTGAAGCAGGAGACCACGCCGAACAAGCTCACCGGCCGCATCATGGACATCGTCGCGCCGATCGGCAAGGGCCAGCGTGGCCTGATCGTCTCCCCGCCGAAGGCCGGCAAGACGATCACGCTGCAGAACATCGCCAACGCGATCGCCACGAACAATCCGGAAGTGCACCTGATGGTCGTGCTCGTGGACGAACGTCCGGAAGAGGTCACCGACATGGAGCGCACCGTGGCCGGCGAGGTCATCGCCTCCACGTTCGACCGTCCGGCATCCGACCACACCACCGTCGCCGAACTTGCCATCGAACGCGCGAAGCGACTCGTGGAGCTTGGTCAGGATGTGGTCGTGCTGCTCGACTCGATGACCCGCCTCGCCCGCGCGTACAACATCGCCGCGCCGGCGTCCGGCCGCATCCTGTCCGGTGGCGTGGACGCACAGGCCCTGTACCCGCCGAAGAAGTTCTTCGGCGCGGCCCGCAACATCGAAAACGGCGGATCGCTGACCATCATCTCGTCCGCGCTGGTCGAAACCGGATCGAAGATGGACGAGGTGATCTTCGAGGAGTTCAAGGGCACCGGCAACATGGAGCTGCGTCTGAGCCGCGAGCTGGCCGACAAGCGCATGTTCCCGGCCATCGACATCAACGCGTCCGGCACGCGCCGCGAGGAGCTGCTCACCGCGCCGAACGAGCTGCCGATCATCTACCGTCTGCGCCGTCTGCTCGGCGGACTTGAACCGGAACAGGCGTATCAGACGCTTGTGCCGCGTCTCAAGAAGGCGCCGACCAACCGCGACTTCCTTGCCGCGATTAGCCAGCAGGCCAACTCCAGCGCCGTCAACGGCAACTGACGGTCGGTCGTTGCTGGTTGGTGTACGGATATGATAATGGCTCTTCCCGTTCGGGGAAGAGCCATTATGCGTTGCACTGTGTGATGTGCTGCGCGGTGTGAAATTGTCTCGGCGACTACGCCATGATGGCGAGATGATGGTATTCGGGCGTGTGCCGGCCAAGCAGCGGGTCGGCATGCCGCTCGGCGAAGCGACGCAGACGGCGCACGCCTTCACGCAGTTCATCCGCGTCACCGGCATAGGAGAGCCGTACGAATCCCGCGCCTTCCGCGCCGAACGCCTCGCCCGGCACCACGGCCACATGCTCGTCGTCCAGCAGACGCGTGCTGAACGTGGCGGTATCCATGCGCGTGGCCCGGATGTCCACGAACGCGTAGAACGCGCCCTGCGGTTCGATCAGACGGACGGCGGTGCAATCGGCCAGCTCGCCAAGCACGATCCGCCGTTTGGCACGGTACTCCTCGCGCATGGCGATCACATGGCCCATCGGGCCGGTCAGCGCCGCGACCGCGGCGTATTGCGCGGTCGAATTGACCGAGGAATGCATGAGTTCCGCGAGTTTGCTGGTCTGTTCGATCAGTTCGGATGGCCCCAGCAGATAGCCGATTCTCCAGCCGGTCATCGCGAACGTCTTCGACAGGCTTTCGACCACGACGGTGCGCTCGTGCATGCCCGGAACGGCGGCGATCGACGGGGCGGCAGGGAACGGCGCGTCGGCGGTTGCGGTTGCCGACGGCTTGCCGGCCGCAGCGGCATCGAACACGAACGGGTGATACACCTCGTCCGAGATCGCCCAGATATTATGGCGTTGGCATACGTTCGCAATGCGCGCCAGCTCGTCGGCCGGCGTGACCGCGCCGGTCGGATTGCCGGGGGAGTTGATGATGACCGCCCGCGTGCGTGGCGTGATCGCCGCTTCGATGTCGTCGGCGTTCAGACGCATCTGATGTTCGGGCGTGAGCGCGACCGTGACCGGCACGCCGCCACACATCATCACTTCGGCGTCATACGACGTGAAGAACGGGGAAGGGATGATGACCTCGTCGCCGGGATCGATCAGCGCCTTCAAGGCAAGGAACAAGCCGATCGTGGCGCCGTCGATGGCTTGGATCTCGGTATCGGGATCGTACACCAATCCTTTCACGGCACGCGAATAATCCGCGACCGCGTGGCGGAACCGGTCGATGCCCAGCACGTTCGTGTACTTCGTATGGCCCTCGCGAATCGAGCGGCATGCGGCTTCGACGATATGCGGGGCGGCGGTCGCGCTCGGTTCGCCGACGCACAGCGAGATCGCGTCGGGAACGCGCTCGACGCGGTCGAACACATCGCGAATGCCGGAACGGGGGATGCCCAGCGCGTGCCGGGATAATGCAGGGAATGTCATAAGCGCACCATCTTTCGTAAAAGTTCTTATAAATAAGATGATATGTAGTAAATATTACGAAAAAGAGTGGATAATCTGCAAAAATATCATATTGTGCAGTTGGGTTGGTTATGCTGAAACAGGCGGAACCGGCCTCGATCTCGCCTGTTTCAGCATATGAATCGCCGCGTGCCGGCGATAGTATGGAACCCATGAAGGAACAGGACGATCACGAAGTCGCGACCGGGGTCGACGCGAAGGACGGGATGATACTCGACATGCTGGAGGCGGACGGCCGCGCCACGCTGTCGCAGCTGGCCAAGGCGACGGGCCTGTCCGTGTCGGCCGTCCAGTCGCGTGTGCAGAAGCTGGAGAAGCGCGGCGTCATCAAGGGGTACGCCGCGGTGGTCGATCATGAGCGCAGGGGACTGCCGATCAGCGCGTTCGTGTCCATCACGCCGCTCGACTACACGAAGGAGGCGGACATTCCCGCCAAACTGCGCGACCTCGACGGCGTCGTCTCCTGCTATTCGGTGGCCGGCGCGCCGAGCTTCGTGCTGCTGGTGCGCGTGGCATCGCCCGGCAAACTGGAGGAGCTGCTCAATCTCATCCACCGCACCGTGCCGGTCAGCACGGAAAGTACCGTCATCCTCAAAACCTACTTCTAGGAGCGGGCTGCAGGGCTTGTACTGCCGAACCAGACGAAATCGACGCTGATTTCGTCTGTTCCGGCGTACGGTACGGCGTATCGGTGATAATCTGACAACCATGAGCGAAACGCAAGAACCACAGTCCGAAGGCGGCGACTGGCTGCCGTCCGCCGATGCCACGCACGCCCCCGAATCCGAGACGGTGATCGACTCCGCCGCCGCGGCCGAACATCCCGAAGTCGCCGAAACCGTGGCGAAGATCAAGGCCCTGCGCCAGTCCATCGACAACGTGGACACGGCCATCGTCTCCCTGCTTGCGGAACGGTTCAAGTACACGTCGCAGGTCGGTGTGCTCAAGGCGCGCGCGGGGTTCGCTCCGGCCGACTACAAACGCGAAGACTATCAGATCGAGCGTCTGCACCGCATCGCCGTGGCCGCAGGACTCGACCCAGACATCGCGGAGATGTACCGCGAATTCGTGGTGACCGAAGCGAAAAAGCGCCACGCGCGCATCGCGGCGGCCGGCGGCGACCCGGGCGTGCTCGACGTCTTCGCCTGATCCGGGGAGCCTGAACTCGTATACGGCCTGTTGCCGGGTGCGGTGCGCGATAGAATGCTTGTTCGTTTGTGAACGAGCGAGGTAATGGAGGCAGCATGGGACGTGTCGGTCGATTCCTGACACGAGTCGGTGCCGCCTCCGTTTCGTTCGCGGTCAGTCTGACGATGCTGGCGCCGGCCGGTTCCGGCACGACGGCTCCGGACGGCACGACGACGCGGTCTGCCAGCCGGTATCTTGGCCGCGACGTGTACGCCGCGCTTGACGTGACGGATGCGAACGATGGCGGCGTGTACCTGTCCGGCGACAATGAGGGGAATGCCACATCCGGCGTGCGGCGGACGGATGCTACGTTGGAAGCCCTGCCGTGGACCGTACACGTCACGTATTCGCTGGACGGGCCGCAGACGAATGCCGCCGGCGTCGATGGGGCTAGCGGTCTGGTCGGCGTGCGCGTGACCGTCACCCGCAATGATCTCGCCTCGCATGACATCACGCAGGCCGCGGCCGGACTGGTCCCGGTCGTCGCGTTCACGATACCGACCGAAGTCGGGAGTGATCTGTCATCCAGCGACGGCACGATCGTCGCGCAGCATGGTTCTGACAACGTCATCACCGCGATCGGCAACGATACGGCATTGTCCGACGCGACGGATCAGGACCGGATCGACGACGTGCTGCAGGCCGCCAAGTCAGCCGGCGCCACAACGACGGATGACGATACCGTACTTGATCTCAGCGTCTATCTGAACGCCACGCAGTTCTCCATGAGCCCGATCATGCTGGCCGCCGTACCGGCATCCGATGCGAACGATATCACCGCGCAAGCCTCCGACCTCGCACAGCAGACGACCTCGCTCGCGGACACGCTGACCGGGGCGAGCGGGCAGCACAACGACGAACTCATCGCCCAACTGACCGCATTGCGCGACCGGGAGCGCGCGCTCGCCAAAGCCACGATCGCCGAGCGATCCGCCGCACACCGGCAGGCGTTCGACGCGTACATGGCTGCATACGTTGGCTCCTACACCACGCATCTGAGCGGTTCTATCAGCAACAAGACGCAGATGACCGCGCTGATCGGCACCGCCGGCGAACTCAAAGGAGACACGCCGCTCGCCAAGGCCGTGGTCGATCTGGCCAACGCGGTGAACGCGGTCAGCGCCGCATACCGGCATACCGGCGCGGCCGACGAAGTGGATGCGATCATCCGGCGCATCCGGCAACAGGGGGTGAACGGGCTGACCGACGAACTCACGCAGGACGCCGGCCACGAATCACAGCTCGGCTCGTCCGGGTACAGCGACGGGCAATCGCAGCTGTCGCAGGCCATGATCCCGTATTCGATGGCGTATACGGACACGTACACCGAGCATCTGAGCGAACTGACCGGCGGCACGACGAGCGGGGCCGCGGCGTATCAGGCACAGGCGATCGCGCAGACGAACGAATCGTTCGCGTCGGATGCCGATCTGAAGGCCGATCAGGCGAAGGTCGACGCGGCGATGGCGGCGCTCGCCACTGCCAGCGAGCATACGGGGCGCGCGCAGGCGATCAGGCAGTTGCTGCTGCGGTTCGAGGACCAGTTCGAGGCGGGGGATGCGGCCGATTCGTCGTCTGCCGGTAACGCGGATGGTTCGGACGCTTCCGGTGCGGGCCGAGACGGAAAGACCTTGCGTTCCTTGTCGGTCACCGATTCGCCGCGGCTTGGCGTCGGCGGCAATGGCATCGCCGCGGTGGTCGAAGCCGCACGCGTGAAGCAACAGCATAAGGCCCGGGAACAGGCTGCCGATAAGGCTCGGCAGCGATCGCAGTCGGCAGACGGACAGACGTCGAGCCTGGTCGACGATCAGGTGTCGATGAGCAAGGATGATGTGATGAGCTTCGCCGGGGGAGTGGCCTCGCTCGGCGGCGGTTCGGATGGTGGCGATTTCGACGGTGGAACCTCTGCGCAGACAGACGGGGCTTCGTCCGACACTGCCGAAACGCAAGATGACAACGCTGGCAAGCAGTCGGATGCCGCAAACGTTACTGACGCGCCGTCAGTCGCCTTCGGCATTCGCGGCATGAACCCGGCCGGTATGCTCACGCCGGACAATGCCGCGATGGTTGATGAGACGGTCGCCATCAGCGACGCGGCATCCGTGCTGACCGCCGCCGTACAGGCGCTCGCCGATGCGGGTTCGCTGAACGATCTTACGTCGCATGTCGCATCCGGTGCGGATACGAGAAAAACTCGATTTTTGCTGGTGTTCGCTCACTGATAGCGGATCTGGTTGCCGCCGGTCTCCATGTCGACGCTGCCGGAGAGCAGTTCGATAAGCTGTTGGACGAGCGGGACGATCAGGAACGTGCCGCCGATCGACCATAGGTTCAGAAAGATCGTGGACGCGCCCATTGGCACGAGTATGATGCGTGCGGCGACCATGACGAGTCCGACGATCGGCAATGCGAAATGCGTGACGATCGGGAAATGATGCTTGGTGCGGAACTGGTGCCACGCGACGAACAGCAACGGCAGGATCATCATCCACGCGCCGATCGCGGTGATGACCTCGCGCACGGGCAGATGCAGCGTGTAGTGCGATCCGGGCAGGAACACGGAGACGGCGAGCAGTGCCAGTCCGGCAAGCACGATGCGTTTGAGTGGCTTGTCGTTGATCAGTTCGTCTTCGGACAGATCGTCGATCTGGTTGTTGATATCCGCGGCTTGTGCATTGCTCATATTCATCACCCATGCGAGATTGTATCGCGGGGTTATGGCATATGAAATAAAAATGCTCCTCCTTGTGGGAGCTGTCGAGTGGGAGAAGCATGTGAATGAGGAGGCACTGAGCTGATTGCTCTTGCGCCCCCTCAGTCAGCTTCGCTGACAGCTCCCCCTGACAAGGGGGAGCAAAGGTTCATCCTCCGAAAGGAAGAAGCAAAAGAAGAAGCCAATCGGCTACATGTTGAGCGCCCAATATTCCCTCCCCTGTCAGGGGAGGGTGCCCGCATCGCGGGCGGGTTGGGGTACTGTGACGTGGCGACATCACCAAATAACAACGGGCCATCAGGCCATCCGCCCATTGCAGGATGGACGACCTGATGACCCGTTGTTATTTGGTGAGCGGGCGCGCTACAGGTGCCCGCGAAGGCCTCTTGTTGAGAGAAGTCTTACTTCTTCTTAACAGGCTGAGCCGTGAAGCGGACAGTCCTGTGGACTGTCCGTGGGCTCAGTGAGCGGCTGCGCTATAGGCAGCCGCGAAGGCCGCCTGTTAAAAAGAAGTCTTACTTCTTCTTAACAGGCGGCTCGCCGAGTTCGCTGTCTTCGACGATGACGTCGATGGCGGCCTCGGCTTCGGCCTTCGCCTTGGCGGCGGCGTCGACGGCGGCTTCGGCGGTCTCGTGCGCGGCCTTGATCGCGGCGGCGGCGCTCACGAAGGAGATGCGGCCCACCACGCGGCCGGCTTCGGCGATGTCGTTCACGGCGCTTTCCAGCGACTCGCGCACGTCATCGGCCACGCCGAGCTTCACGGACAGGATCGGCGTCTTCATCGAGACCTTGGCCTTCGACTTGATGCCACGCAACGCGGCCAGCGCCTCGCCGGCGTGGGCGAGCAGCTCCGGAGCGACCTTGAACGCGGCGGCCTCGTACACGTCCGGGGTCGGCCATGCGGCGCGGTGCACCGAACCGGCACCCGCGTGCATCCAGCTCCACACCTCTTCGGTCGCGTACGGCAGGTACGGGGCGAGCAGACGCGCGAACGCGTCCAGACCCAAGCCCAGCGTCGTGCGCGCGGACTTGGTCGCGGCCTCGCTCGGCACGTGGCCGGTCGCATCGGCCGTGCCGTACGCACGGTTCTTGACCAGCTCGATGTAGTCGTCGCAGAACTGCCAGAAGTAGCTTTCGATGACCTCAAGCGCCTTGGAGTGCTCGTACGCCTCCATCGCCTCGGTGGCCTGACGCACCACAAGCGCCATCTTCGCCATCGCGGCGCGGTCGAGCGGCTCGGTCACGTCGGCCGGGTTCCACGCGGCGGTGGCGGCGGCACCCACGTGATGGTTCTCGTCCTCGCGGCCGATCGCCAGCGCGAACTTGGTCGCGTTGAGCAGCTTGATCGCCAGACGACGGCCGATCTTCATCTGGCCCTCGTCGTACGTGGCGTCGAGGCCGAGGCGGGCGGAGGCCGCCCAGTAACGCACCGCGTCCGCGCCGAACTGCTCGATCGGCTTGTTCGGCACAACGACGTTGCCCTTGGACTTCGACATCTTCTTGTGATCCGGGTCGAGAATCCAGCCCGAGAGGGTCGCATGCGCCCACGGCAGGCATTTGTTCTCCAGATGTGCGCGGTCGACGGTCGAGAACAGCCAGGTGCGGATGATGTCCTGACCCTGCGGGCGCAGATCCATCGGGAACGTGGCCTTGAAGATGGCCTCGTTCTCCTCGCCCGGCTCGGCCCAGCGCGTCACGATCTGCGGGGTGAGCGACGAGGTCGCCCACGTGTCCATGATGTCCTGCTCGGCGGTGAAGCCACCCGGCACATCACGCTGTTCGGCCGTGTATCCGGCCGGCACATCGATCGTCGGATCGATCGGCAGGATGTCCTCGCTCGGCGTGATCGGGTGATCGTAGTCGGCGGAACCGTCGGCCTTGACCGGATACCACAGCGGGAACGGCACGCCGAAGAAGCGCTGGCGGGAGATCAGCCAGTCGCCGTTGAGGCCATGCACCCAGTTCTCGTAGCGCACGCGCATGAAGTCCGGGTGGAAGTTGAGTTCCTTGCCGCGCTCGATCAGCTCGGCGTTCAGCTTCGGGTCGGTGCCGCCGTTCTTGAGATACCACTGGCGGGAGGTGACGATCTCGAGCGGCTTGTCGCCCTTCTCGTAGAAGTTCGTCATACGCTTGGTCGGCGTCGGCTCGCCGTCCAGATCGCCGGACTCACGCAGGTGGTCGACGATGATCTTGCGCGCGGAGAACGTGGTCTTGCCGGCCGTTTCCGCGAAGATCGCGCGGCCGCCCTCATCCTCGATCCAGTCCGGCGTATCCATGACGATACGGCCGTTGCGCTGGATGATCGAACGGGTCGGCAGGTTCAGATCGCGCCACCACTGCACGTCGGTCACGTCGCCGAAGGTGCAGCACATCGCGATGCCGGCGCCCTTGTCCATCTCGGCGGCCGGATGCGCCAGAATCGGCACCTTCACCTTGAACAGCGGCGAGTACACGTACTGGCCGAAATACTGCTTGTAGCGATCGTCGTCCGGGTTCGCGATCAGCGAGGTGCAGGCCGCGAGCAGCTCCGGACGGGTCGTCTCGATGTAGATCGGCGTGCCGTCCTCGAAACGGAACGCGACCTTGTGGTAGAAGCCCGGGTATTCGCGGCTCTCAAGCTCGGCCTGGGCCACGGCGGTCTGGAACGTCACGTCCCACAGGCCTGGCGCGTCCTTCTGGTACGCCTCGCCGCGCGCGAGGTTGCGCAGGAACGCCTTCTGTGCCACGCGCTGCGGGTGCTCGCCGATGGTGTGGTAGGTCTGCGACCAGTCGATCGACAGGCCGAGGGAACGCCACAGCGCCTCGAACTGCTTCTCGTCCTGCGCCGTGAGCTTCTCGCACAGCTCGATGAAGTTGCGGCGCGAGATCGGCACCTGGTCCTTCGCGTCGATCTTCTTGCCGTCGGTGCCCTCGAACGGCGGCTTGAAATCCGGGTCGTACGGCATGGAGGTGTCCACGCGCACGCCGTAGTAGTTCTGCACGCGGCGCTCGGTCGGCAGGCCGTTGTCGTCCCAGCCCATCGGGTAGAACACGTCGTAGCCGCGCATGCGCTTGTAGCGTGCGATCACGTCGGTGTGCGTGTAGGAGAACACGTGGCCGACGTGCAGGTGGCCGGACACCGTGGGCGGCGGGGTGTCGATCGAGTAGACGGCCTTGCGGTCGCGCGTGTTGTTGAACTTGTACGTGCCCTGCTCGTCCCAGACGGCACGCCACTTGTCTTCCAGACCGTCGACGCCGACCTTGTCGGGCAGCGGGGTCAGGTTTGCGTTGATGATGGTGCTTTCGCTCATACGCGCGATTTTATGCGGCTTAGGTGACAAGGGGTGCGGGCGGGAGCCGATACGGCCTGAGCCGTTGGCGAAGCTGCCGGCGCAGTCATCGTCGCCGGCAGCTCAGACCGACCGCCCGCGTCACTTCGTCGCGAGCTTGGCGAGCGGCAGATACCGGTCGGTCAGGTTCTTCGGATACCCGCTGACCGACGAGGAGGCCGCGACCACGGTTTTCTTCGTGTACAGCCAGTCGCCGGCCGCATCCTCGCTCACGGTCTTCGCGAACGTGCGCAGCCGATCCTGATAGTCCTTGTCGTTCGTCGCGGCCATCGCGTTGGTATACGCGTCCTGCGCCGAACCGTTCGTATACCGGTAGACGTTGTTCGCGGTGCCGTAGGAGGCCGCGTCGTCCTCGCTGTCCGCCACGGTGAGCGCGAACTCGTACTGGCCGTCCTTGATGCGCTGAACGGCCGTCGCATCGTCCACGGTATCGACCTTGATGTCCAGGCCGACCGCCGTCAGCTGATCCGCGATCGTCTTGCCGAGATCCGCATACGATTGCGGCACGACGAAGTCGACCGTACCGAAATACGCGGCGCCGGTCGCGAAGTACGCGATCATGCCGATCGCCTTGGCCTGATCGTACGGGAACAGGTTCGTCAGATCCTCGTATCCGGGTTCCAGCTGGCTGATCGGGCCGCCCAGCGCACCGGCCGAATCGGGCTGCGAGCGCGCGATCGACGCGGCGTCCACCGCATACCGGATCGTCTGTCGCGCCTGCTGGTCGGAGAAGATCGATTCGTTGTCGTTGTTGAACGCGAGCATCACTTTCGCGGTCGACGTGCCGGTCGTCACGGTGAACTTCTGGTCGTTGGTGAACACGTTCGTGCCGTTGGTGCTGGTCGGCAGCGCCATGGTCAGCTTGCCGTCCTTGAGATCGGCGAGCATCGCGTTCTCGTCGGTGTAGTACTTGAGTTCGATGGTGCCGGCGGCCGCCTTCGTGCCCCAGTAGTTGGCGTTGTGCTTGAGCGTGATCGACTTGCCTTTGCTGAACGAGTCCACCGTGAACGGTCCGGAGCCGAGCGCGTCCGTCGCGTAGTCGGGGTTCGCCTGCTGGTCGTAGACGATGCCGGCGCGGCCGGACAGCGCGCGCAGCAGTCGCGGATCGGGCTTGTTCAGCGTGATCTCGAGGGTGGTCGAGTCCGGATTGTTGACCGACTTGAGGCCGGACAGATCGTCGTATCCCTGATATTTGTTCTGCACGATCTGCTGCATCGACCACACCACGTCGGACGAGTCGAGCGCGTGGCCGTTGGAGAAACGCATGCCGGAGTTCAACTTGAACGTGTACGTCAGGCCGTCGCCTGATACGGTCCAGCTTTTCGCGATGCCCGGCTTGAGCGCGTTGTTGTCGTCGCGCGAGACCAGCGTTTCGTAGACGTTGCCGATCAGCGCGCGTTCGACGGCGGTGCTCGCGTCGGTGCGGATGTCGAGCGAGTCGGGGGCGTGCGTCAGTCCCACGGAGATCGAAGTCTGCGGACTGTCCGCGCCGATATTGGGCAGCGTGACGCGGTGCGAGGCGAGAGACCAGACCAGCCATGCGATCAGCGACAGCACGACGGCCGTTGCCACGAACACCAACCACGAACGCAACGCATTGGCGTTGCCGACCTTCTTATGATGCATGCGGCCCAGTCTAGCGAAGGGCGCTCCCTTACGGGGGTGTGCGGCTCGGGAACGTAGTCCGGGAACGTACTTTTGCGACGCGGATCGTGACCGGGAGCGGCGCGCTATGCCGCGGACGGGCATGTGGTGTTGAGCGGGCAGTTGCCGCAGTCCGGCTTGCGGGCATGGCAGACCGCGCGGCCGTGCAGGATCAGTCGGTGGGACAGATCGGTCCACTCCGCGGGCGGAAAACAGGCGCAGATCTCCTTCTCGACCTTGACCGGATCGGATTTCGCGATCCGCCAGTCGCTGCGCCAGCGCAACCGCCCGGTCACGCGCATCACATGCGTGTCCACCGGGAATCCGGGAATACCAAACGCATTGCCGAGCACCACGTTCGCGGTTTTGCGGCCCACTCCCGGCAAGGTGGTCAACTCGTCCATCGTGCGCGGCACCACGCCGGCGAAATCACGGTCGAGCGCGGTGGCCAGCCCCAGCAGATGCTGCGTCTTCGAACGGAAGAAGCCGAGCGGGCGAATGATGTCCTCGACCTGTTCGGGATTGGCCGCGGCCAGCGTGTGCGCGTCCGGATATGTGGAGAACAGGGTCGGCGTGACCGAATTGACGCGCTTGTCGGTGGTCTGGGCGCTCAGGACCGTGGCGACGAGCAGTTCGAAGGGATTAGTGAAATTCAGGGCGCATTTGGGTGCGGGAATCTCCTCGCACAATATGGCGTATTCGGCGTGCATGCGATCCAGACGCGCCTGTTTCGATTCGCGCATCGTGCGATCCGCTCCGATCAGTTCTTGTCGGCTGATGCGGCCGGAGCGGGGCCGGCACCGGCTTCCGCCTCGTCTTCGGGCGGGTCGAAACGGTAGCCGACGTTGCGCACGGTGCCGATGAGATGCTCGTATTCGCCGCCGAGCTTGGCGCGCAGACGACGGATGTGCACGTCGACCGTGCGGGTGCCGCCGTAATAGTCGTAGCCCCACACTTCCTGCAGCAGCTGGGCGCGGGTGAACACGCGGCCCGGATGCTGCACGAGGTACTTGAGCAGCTCGAATTCCTTGTATGCAAGATCGATCGGATGGCCGTGCAGGGATGCGGTGTAGCCGTTCGTGTCGACCACGAGATCGCCGGAACGGATCTGGCCGTCCGCGTTTACGGTGCCCGGCTCGCTGGCGCCGGCGGTTCCGTTCGCGCTGGCGCCGAGCGGGGAGTTGCCGCGTTCGGACACGAGCCGCAAGCGGCCCTCCACCTCGGCGGGGGACGCGGAGGAGACCACCACGTCGGCGATGCCCCACGTGGAGTTGACCACCGTGAAGCCGCCTTCGGTGAGCACCAGCACGATCGGCGTGGACAGGCCGGACGCGTGGATGAGCCGGCACAGGGTCTTCGCCGTGGCCAGATCGTCGCGCGCGTCGAGGAACAGGATCGTGTTCTCCGGCATTTTCACGAGACTTGCGGCATCCATCGGCAGTACGCGGACACGGTGCGACAGCAGGGCGAGCGACGGCAGTACGGTCGCGGGATCGGCCGCGAACGTCATCAGCGTAAGATCCGTCACTGTTCGCCCCCTTTTATATAGATACGACAGAGATAACGTTCACATGACGTTACCCCGTATCGTAATGGGTTTCACGATTTCCACATATTGTATGCGCACGATGTGGACACGGCCGCGAGACTTTGCGTGGGTTGCCGGGATGGGACGGTTTGGCGGACCGGGACGTAGGATATGGTGCAGGAGTTGTTTTTGTGAGATCAGCTTGCGGCGGCAGCGGCTGGCCTACTTTGCTGGGCTTGGGCGATGGTGCGCGGGCGGAGGAGCGTGTCTATGAGTGAGCAGCGTGGCGCTGGGGCGAATGTGGCGGTTGGCGCGGGTGCCCCGTTCCCGAGTGCGTATACGGCCGGTTTCGCGGTGCTGGCCGCGATGCCATTGCTGGTGCTGGCCGCGGGCGGTGCCGGTGCGGTCGGCCTAGCGGTGTGGACGGCCGTGCTGATGATCGCGTTCGTCGTGTGTTCGCCGTTGCGTGACGGCGTGGCCGGGCATGTGATCGCGGTGGTGGCCGGCGTGCTGTCGTTCGTGGCGGTGTTCACGGGCTGGCTGACGTTCGGCTGGGTCGACGAGCTTGCCGATGATGCGCCGACGTCGGTGGGCAACGAGATGACGTGGTTCGTCGGCGTCGGGGGTCTCTTGGTCGCGTTGATCGTCGTCTCGTTCGCCCGTCAGATGGCCCGCGCCGAACGTTCGCATCTGATCCGCGGACTGTCGCATACCGTGATCGAAGGCGTCGCGCTCATCGCAGCGCCGGGATGGCTGTTTCTGCCCGACTTCATGGCGGCGCCCGATATGGGTGCCGGCAATACGGCGATGATCGTGCTGACGGCCGTCGTGATCCTGCTGTTCATCGGATTGGCCGTCGCCGCGAACTGGTGGATGGCCGAAGCCGATCCGGACGAGCATGCGCGTGCGCCGTGGCTCGGCATCGTCGTGCTGCCGGCGTTGCTGACCGGCGCGCTGATTCCCGCCGCCACGATCCTGGCCTCGATCGCATAGAAAAAACGCTCCCCAACGGGAGCGTTTTTTGATTGGAAAAGGCGAAACGACTAGAGCACGCCGAGGTGCTCGAGCAGCACCTTCAGTCCGATCAGGATCAGCACCACGCCGCCGGCGATCTGCGCCGGCTTCTGCCAACGCGAGCCGAACATGCGGCCGATATACAATCCCGCGGCCGAGAACGCGCCGGTCGTGATGCCGATCGTGATCACCGACGACCACACATCCACCTTCATGAACGCGAAGCTCACGCCCACCGCGAACGCGTCGATGCTGCACGCCACGGCCAGCGGCAGCATGTGCTTCCAATCGAACTCCGCGGTCTCCTTCGCGTTCTCCTCGTCCTCCTCGAACGCCTCGTGGATCATGTTGCCGCCGATGAACGCGAGCAGCGCGAAGATGATCCAGTGATCGACCGCGGTCACGTAGTGCGCGAACGTCTTGGCGAAGAAGAAGCCGAGCAGCGGGAACAGGGCCTGGAAGCCGCCGAACCACAATGCGGTCTTGAACGCGTCGACGCCGCGCAGCTTGCGTACGGTCAAACCTTTGCCGATGGACACGGCGAATGCATCCATGGATACGGACAGGGCGATAAGAAATGTCTGCAACATAGCTGGTTCATACAAGGTTCATCCCGCCGGTCTCCCCATGGGATGGGCCTCGACGGGATACGTGTATCCGCCTACGCCTAGGGGTACCGACACTGAGAACTGCCGGGCAGCCAGCCGGGCTTTGAATCCGAAGCGAATGCTGTTCGCATGTCGTCAATTACGAGAGATCACTATACACCGTTTTTCGGCTAGCAGCGTCTTTCACGGGGTGCGCACATACCTTGTGGCAAACTGTTGGATAGTCAGGCGGGCGCACGCCCGCCGTTAGTGGCGCGAGATTGAAAGAGGTCAGCGTGGTCAAGGATCCGAAGGACGATATCCTGCATGTCGAGGGCGGCAAGCCCCTCAACGGCACCATCAAGGTGCGCGGCGCGAAGAACTTCGTCAGCAAGGCGATGGTCGCGGCCCTGCTTGCGCCCGGCAAGTCGGTCTTGAAGAACGTGCCCGAGATCCGCGACGTGCATGTCGTGTCCGATCTGCTGCGCCTGCACGGCGTGGACGTGGACGTGGACGGCAAGAACGGCATCGTGACGATCGACGCGACCCATGTGCAGCTTGCGGACGTGGCCGACGTGGACACGCTGTCCGGCTCGTCGCGCATCCCGATTCTGTTCTCCGGGCCTTTGGTGCATCGTCTCGGCGAGGCGTTCATCCCGGCGCTCGGCGGCTGCGCGATCGGCGGTCGCCCGATTGACTTCCATCTGGAGACGTTGCGCAAGCTCGGCGCGACCGTCGACAAGGAACACAAGGACGGCATCCACATCTCCGCGCCCGACGGACTGCACGGCGCGAAGATCCACCTGCCGTACCCGTCCGTCGGCGCGACCGAGCAGACGCTGCTCGCGGCCGTGCTCGCCGAAGGCAAGACCGAACTGTCCGGCGCGGCCATCGAACCGGAGATCATGGATCTGGTCGCCGTCTTGCAGAAGATGGGCGCGATCATCTCCGTCGATGTGGACCGCACGTTCCGCATCGAAGGCGTCAGGCAGCTCAAGGGCTTCACGCACACGGCCCTGACCGACCGCATCGAGGCCGCCTCGTGGGCCGCGGCGGCGCTCGCCACGCGCGGCGACATCTTCGTCAAGGGCGCCACCCAGCCGGAGATGATGACCTTCCTTAACGTGTTCCGCAAGGTCGGCGGCGAATTCGACGTGACCGACAAGGGCATCCGCTTCTGGCATCCGGGCGGGGACTTGAAGCCGGTCGCCATCGAAACCGACGTGCACCCTGGCTTCATGACCGACTGGCAGCAGCCGCTCGTCGTGGCCCTGACGCAGGCGAACGGCCTGTCGATCGTGCACGAAACCGTGTACGAGAACCGCTTCGGCTTCACCAAGCCGCTCGTGCAGATGGGCGCGACGATCCAGCTGTACCGCGAATGCCTCGGATCGCTGCCGTGCCGCTTCCAGCAGCGCAACTACAAGCATTCCGCGGTCATCTTCGGACCGACCCCGCTGACCGGCCGCGACATCGACGTGCCGGATCTGCGCGGCGGCTTCTCGCACCTGATCGCGGCGCTCGCGGCCTCCGGCCCGTCGAACGTGCAGGGCATCTCGCTCATCGACCGCGGCTATGCGGACTTCCGCGGCAAGCTCGAGGCGCTCGGCGCGGACTTCGACTGATCGCTTCTGAGCTCATGATGGCCGGCATCCGGATTGTTGTTCCGGGTGCCGGCCATTTTTTATTGCTGACCGTACTGGGGCGGGGCGATTCGGTGAGGATATCCGGAAGCTGCCCCGCGGAATGGGTGTGTAGCGGGGTGGTTCGTTCATGATATCCGGAAGCTGCCCCGCTGGTGCGGGTCTGTGCGGGGTCGATTCGTTACGTCATCTGGGAGTTGCCCCGCAAAACGCATGCTTTCCGGGGCAACTCCCGGACGAGTTCCGTGATATGCACCGCGGGGCGGGCCGTACCCGGGGCCGAACGCCGGTGACTTCCCGGAACTGCCCCGCAGGAAGTGTTGTCGGCTCAGGAATCGAGCCGCTTGGCGATGGGGATGACGGCCAGCGCGCCTATCGCCAGCGCGGCGGCCGAGGCGAGCAGCACCGCCGCGACCGGGAAGCGGTCATAAGCCCAGCCGTACAGCATTTGGCCAAGCGGCTGGGCGCACATGCACAGCGCGGAGAACATCGCCATCACCTTGCCGGTCATCGCCTCCGGCGTGCTCAGTTGGATCGCCGGTATGGCGATCAGGTTCGTGAAACAGGCCGCGATCACCGCCGCGCACATGCCGGCCACCAGCACCGCGAGCCGCGTTTCCGGGCCGAGCGGCAGCAGGAATACGAGGCCTTGCGGCAGTGTGGTCAGTGCGAACATGGCGGTCGCGGCCGGCAGATGGCGCACGGCGAGACGTGCGGCGAACAGGCCTGCGAGAAACGCGCCGGCCACGCCCGCCACGCCGACCAATCCGTCGGCGATGCCGTAGACGGTCGCGTCGAATCCAAGCACGGTGCGGATCGTGTACGGGAACCCGACCGCGGAATAGCCGATCGTGACGAAGTTGATCGCCGCCGCATACAGCGCCAGATGGAACACGGCCGGCCGGTCATGGGTCAGGAACCGCAGTCCGGCCTTGAGATCCTCGACCGGCGTGGGCAGCCGGTCGCCGTCGACCGTACGGTTGGGCGCGGCGAGACGGATGAAGCATTCGAGCGCGGCTGCCGCGGCGAAACTCGCGATCGTGACCGCCATCATCACGCGGATGCCGACCATCGCATACAACACGCCGCCGAGGAAGCTTGGCAGCAGGGAACTTAGCTGCTGCACCTGATTGATGACGGCCATCGCGCGTCGCATGGTCGCCGGGCCATGCGCGCGGAACATCTGGGGGAGCGCGGCCTGAACGGTCGGCGTCTCGAATGCGCCGAGCACGGCGAGCAGCACCTGCATGACGGCGATCGCGGCGATGTCGAACCCGATGACGGCGAAGACGAGCGCGCTGGCGAGCACGAGCGCGGCGGATGCGGCGTCGAGCGCGACCATGATCGTGCGGCGGTTCATCCGGTCGGCCAGCACGCCACCGAACGGGGAGAGGATGATCGTCGGGATGATCGATACGGCGAGAATCGTGGCGAATGTGGTGGCCGAACCGGTTTCGTCAAGCACCCACATCGACATCGCGAAGCGCAGCATCATGTTGCCGAACAGCGAGATACCCTGCCCGGCGACGAGCAGAATGAAGTCGCGCGAAAGGAGCGGGAAATGGGATGGGTTCGGCCGGGTGCGGTCTGAATCGTTGTTGATGGTCATGATGAATTCCTTGGGTGAGTCGGTTTTCATACCGACCGACGGTATGAAAAAGATCGTTGATATGCGACCGCAGGAGGTTGATATTGCTGAGATTGGTGTGAAACGGATTGGGCGGGCTGCCGGGCGATTCCGGATTCCGGTGCGCATTAAGGAATCGTCAAGGCCTCGATATCGGTCGCGATTATTTCCGGATAGCAGCCGCGTCGTCCGAGAACAGTTGCGCTGGGCGGTTGCCACCGCAACTATTTCCAGAAAACAAGGGTTGTTCCCGAGAATAGTCGTGCTGAGATCGTCCCAACGCAACTATTTCCGGATGAAAGGGAAGATTTCCGGAAATAGTTGCGTTGGGATGGGTTCAGTGCGGTTGTTCCCGGAGGGATGGGGTTGCGCCCCGGGATGGCTGCGCCGGCAAGTGGTTGAGAGCGATTAACTGGGATGTCGATCGGGGTGCGGGGAGTCAAAGGCGGCGTAGAGTCGCGTGGTAAGGCGGATGAGCTCGTCGTCGAAGACCGGCACATGGATCGCGTCGAGCATCGTGGCGAGGCAGCGGATGCGGTGCTCGAGCTGGGCGGCGGTGGCGGGGTAGAAGTGCGGCAGCAGCCAGTAGTTGGTGAGTAGCGCGAGCATCTCCGCGGCCTCCTGCGGGTATTCGGTCGGAATCGACTCATCGTGCACACCTTCGTCGATGAGCGGTCGGAAATGCTTGGGCAGCTCGGTCGACCAGAACCGCATGTTGTCGGTGAAGTACGTCGGATCATCCAGCAGCGGCATCGCCACGCGGTTGATGTCGCGATGGCTTTCGTCGGATGCGGACAGTTTGAACAGTTCGCGGATCTTGTGCAACCCGTCGAGATCCTCGCGTTCGAAGACGGCCTTGCTCTGGTCGCCGATGCGGCGCGCGTCATCGTCGCCGAGCCGGTCGAGAATCGCCTGTTTCGACTTGAAATGGTGGTAGATCGCGCCCTTCGACAGATCGCCGAGCCGGTCGACGATGTCTTGGACGGAGGTCTTCTCGTACCCTTGTTCCATGAACAGCTCGCGGGCGGCGTCGAGGATGCGCCGTTCGGTCACCTCGGGGTGTGCGTTGCGTGCCATCGTTGCCTCATTTCTGCCGGCGACCTGACCTGCTGAATGGTTTGATCAGTTGCCGTGCCGCCATCATTATACATACCGTCGGTCGGTATGTATAATTCGACGCGCTCTGTTTGATGTCGCCGGTGTGATGGCGAACACGGCCGGCGATGCTATATCGCCGTCGTTCGTGGGTTGCGGCACAATAGGGCACATGGCATCCAAAGGAAAACCGTCGCCGCGATCCGCGGTCAAGCCGCTCTCCAACGAGCAGGTGGCCCGGCTCGCCAAGCGGCATCATCTGGTCGACCCGATGCGCGACCTGCCGACCGGTCCGAACCGGCGCATCAACCAGCCGGAAATCGACGCGCAGCATCCCAAGGGAACGAAACGCCTGCTCAAGGGCGTCGACGTCGTCTTCAACGCCAGCTGCAAGACGCTCGCGTGGGGACTCGACAACATTCCGGAAACCGGGCCGTTCATCACCGCGGCCACGCACGTGACGATGTTCGACGTGTTCGTGCCGATGGCGAGCCTGTTTCACATGGGTCGTCGCCCGCGGTACATGGCCAAGGCCGAGATGGCGCACTGGCCGTTGATCGGCAAATGGTTCCAGATCGTCGGCATGCAACCCGTCCAGCGCCGCTCCGGCAAGGCCAAGGCAATCGAGGAAACGTCGATCGAGATCCTCACCTCCGGTCGGCCGCTCACCGTATGGCCGGAGGGCACGGTGACGCGCGACCCGAAGAAATGGCCGATGAGCATGAAGAACGGCGTCGGCGTGATCGCGCTCGAGGCCTCGCGCCGTCTCGGGACTCAGATTCCGCTGTTCTGCGCGGTGACGTGGGGCGCGGCCAGCATCAATCACTGGTGGCCGTGGCCGCGCAAGAACGTGGTCATGTGCTACGACACGCGGCTTGATTATGCCGATCTGCTGGAAGGCAGCGATGCGTGGGCCGAGGGGATCGACGGTGTGCCTCAGGCGGCCGCCGACGAGCTGACCCGGCGGATTCGCGTGCGCATGACCGAGATCATGGCAGAGATCCGCGGCGAGGACGCGCCCGACGGGTACTGGGACTACCGGACGATGAGCCGGGTGAAGGGGTGAAACCGCTTTCTCGGCTCCCCTTGTCAGGGGAGCTGTCGGCCGTGGGCCGGCTGAAGGGCAGTCGGTAGTTTGGCGTTCCGAAGCGTTGACACGCCCCCAGTCAGCTGCGCTGACAGCCCCCTCAACTGAGGGGCCAAGAATCTATAGGAATGAGATATAAGGAGAAACGGTATGAAGATTACGGTATTGGGTGCGGGAGCTTGGGGCACCGCCTTCGGGCAGGTGCTGGCTGATGCGGGTAACGACGTGACCATGTGGGCCATCGAGCCGGAGATCGTCGAAGGCATCCGCGACCACCATCACAACGGCGTGCGTCTGCCGTCCGTCGAGAAACTGCCCGACAACATGACCGCCACCGGCGACCGCGCCGAAGCCGTCAAGGACGCCGAGATCGTCGTCGTCGCCATCGCCGCGCAGTTCGCCCGCGTCGCGCTCGCCGAGTTCAAGGACCTCATCCCGTCCGACGCGATCGTCGTCAGCCTCATGAAGGGCATCGAACGCACCACCTCCAAGCGTATGGACGAGGTCGTGCGCGAGGCCCTCGACCTGCCGGTCGAACGCTTCGCCGCCGTCTCCGGCCCGAACCTGAGCAAGGAGGTCGCCGACCGCCAGCCGGCCGCCACCGTCGTCGGCTGCGTCGACCTCGACAACGCGCGCAAGGTCGCCAAGGCCTGCACCAACAGCTATTTCAAGGCGTTCGTCACCCGCGACGTCATCGGCCTCGAGATGTGCGGCTCGCTCAAGAACGTGACCGCGCTCGCCGTCGGCATGGCTCGCGGCGCCGGCTACGGCGAGAACACCGCCGCTATGATCGAAACCCGCGGACTTGCGGAACTGACCGCCCTCGGCAAGGCCGCCGGCGCCGACGTCAAGACCTTCTCCGGCCTCGCCGGCGTGGGCGACATGACCGCCACCTGCGGCTCCCCGCTGAGCCGCAACTACACGTTCGGCGCGAACCTCGGCAAGGGCCTGAGCGTCGAGGAGGCCACCAAGGCCAGCAACGGCGTGGCCGAAGGCGTGCCCACCACCGACGCGGTCGTCGCGCTCGGCAAGGAGTTCGGCGTGGCCACGCCGCTGGCCTACGCGATGAGCCGCGTGCTCGCGGACGGCATCTCCTGCCAGGAGATGCTCGGCCTGCTGTTCGGCGACGAGATCACCGAAGAGTAGTCGCAGAACGGTTATACGGTCGTGGCGCGATGCAACGAACGACGAAGCGCCGCGACCGTTCGCAATCCCATCCACATCGCAACCATCGCACGAAAGGAGACGCCCATGAGCGACGTCAACGACACCGACACCCCCGAGAACCTCGATATTCCCGACCACCTGTCGTATTCCGAAGAACACGCGTGGGTCGACGAATCCGCCTCGCCGGCGATCATCGGCATCACCGAATACGCGGCCGAGCAGATGGGCGAACTCGTGTTCGTCGACCTGCCCGAGCCGGGCGACCGCGTGGAATCCGGCGACGAGATCGTCGAACTCGAGTCGTCCAAGGCCGTCCAGCCACTGGTCAGCCCCGTCTCCGGCACCGTCAGGTACGTGAACCGCGAGGCGTCCGACGATCCGAGCATCATCACCGGCGACCCGTACGGCGAGGGATGGCTGCTCAAGATCGAACTGGACGACGACGAGCCGGATCTGCTCACCGCCGAGGAGTACGCCAAGATCGTCCGTTCCTGACCTCTCTGTGCCGCCGCATTGTTCGCCGAGCCGACTATGTCATGTCGACCGAGCGAAGCGAGTGGAGACATCCTGTGATGCCCGTCTGCATGAAAGATGTCTCCACTCGCTTCGCTCGGTCGACATGACACGGTTCGTGACAACATGCATATTCAGCTTGTGTGACGGTTCTGTAAAGAAAACTCGGATATCGGCCGGCGTATAGTGGAGGCATGAGCAGGATACAGCAGCATGCGACGGGGCTTGCCCCGAACGACGACCCGCGCGGCCGCGCGGACGCCGGCGCGGACGCCGACGACATGGCGACCGTGCCGATCCCCGCGCGCAAGGTCGTCACGACGTTCGACGCCGCGTCGAAACACGAGCGCATCGAAAACAAGCCGATCCTCGTGCGCGTCGCCCGCCGCGCCATCACGCGCGCGTTCGGCGCGTGGCTGCGTTTCTCCACGCCGATCGTCACCGGCTGGGGATGGTATCCGAACATCGAACCGTACGTCGGATACGGCACCGAAAACTACTCGCGACTGATCTGCCGCACGGTCTACGCGCCGGCCAACGCCCGCAGCGGCGAACTGACGCGCGGCATCCGCGGCATGCTCGCCATCCCCGCGCCGCATCGTCAGGTGCGCATCGCCATCGACGACATGCCGTTGGAAACCGTGCAGGTCGGCCAATCCGAAACCTACGACCGATTCGACCGCACGCGCGGCACGAACAGTGAATACGCGATCTCCGACACGAGCGGCTACCTCGACCTCGTGGCCGAGCACCGTCTCGAACCGGGCGTGCACCGCGTCACCTATCAGGTCGAACGCCGTCGGCCCGTCTCCGCGAACCTGTTCACGATCCCGGCGAGCGCCAAAATCGGCATCATCTCCGACGTGGACGACACCATCATGATCACGCAGGCGCCCACATTGTGGAAGGCCCTGTACAACCTGCTGTTCCTCAACCCGAAGAAGAAGGCCTCCGTGCCGGGCATGAGCGTGCTGTTCACCAAACTCGCCGACCTGTACCCGGATGCGCCGTTCTTCTACCTGTCCACCTCGCCGTGGAACGTGGAAAGCTCGATCCGCAACTTCATCATCGATCATGGGTTCCCGGAGGGTCCGCTACTGCTGCGCGACCTTGATCCGCGGCCCAAGACATTCATTCCGACCGGTCCGCAGCACAAGCTCGAGTTCGCCGAACAGCTCATGGCCGACTTCCCGGACATGAAGTTCATCCTGATCGGCGACGACGGGCAGAAGGACCCGACAACGTATGCAACGATCACGCGACGCTATCCGGGGCGCGTGATCGCGATCGGCATCCGCCAGCTGTCCCCGCGCGAATACTCGCCGCTGTCGTCGGTGGTGGGCACCACGTCCACCCAGCCGATGCCCGTGACCGACGTGCCCGTGTTCACCGGCACGACCGGCGCGAACCTCATGAAGACCATGCTGCCATATCTCAAGCAACATGTGATCTGATGCGGGCGGCCGGTCCGACACGTCAGGTTCCAGCCGGTCACTACAATGGGCGATCATGACCGACGAAGAGCAGTTTGCCGAAGCCGCCGCAATGCCGCAGCCCCCGGCAGCCAAACGAATCCCGCACGAGCGCACGTTCCACGGCGACACATTCACCGACCCGTACGAATGGATGCGCGACAAGGACTCGCCCGACGTGCGCGAGTACGTCGCCGCGCAGAACAAGTACTGCGACGCGCGCATGGCAGGGCTTGCGGGACTGCGGTCGACGCTGTTCGGCGAGCTCAAGTCGCGCATCCAGCAGACCGACATGTCCGTGCCGACGCGCATGAACGGCTACTGGTACTTCGCTCGCACTGTCGAAGGACAGCAGTACGGCCTGCAATGCCGCATGCCGGTGCGCGGCGAGGACGACTGGGAGCCGCCGCAGGTCGACGCGGCGAGCGAGCCCGGCTCGCTGCCCGGCGAACAGATCATCTTCGACGCGAACCGCGAATCGCAAAGCCATGACTTCTTCCGGCTCGGCGGCCTTGAGCTGAGCCGCGACGGGCGGTGGATGCTGTACGGCGTGGACACGAGCGGCGACGAGCGCTACGATTTCCGCATCCGCGACCTCGACACCGGCGAGGAGCTGCCCGACCTGCTGGAGGGCATCGGCGGCGCGAGCCTGACGCCGGACGGCAAGTGGGTGTTCTACGTGCTGGTGGACGATGCGTGGCGGCCGTACGCGGTGCGTCGTCATCAGGTCGGCACGCCGGTCGAACAGGATGTGGAGGTCTACCGCGAGGACGACGAGCGGTTCTGGGTCGGCGTGGGCATGAGCTTCGACGAACGCAACATCGTGATCGGCACCGGTTCCAAAACCTCGACCGAAGTGTGGATGCTGCCGATGGAGACGCCAGAAGGCGAGTTCTCGGTGTTCATTCCGCGGCAGGCCGACATCGAATACGATGTCAGCTTCGCCTGTTTCGAGGGAGCGGGGGAGCGTGGCGAGGACATTCCGCTGGCGATCGTCTACCACAACGCGTCCAATCCGAACTTCGAGATCGACGTGATCGACATGCGATCGCACAAGCCGCCGTACCGGCTCGGCGAAGGCGTGCGCGTGGCGGTCGGCTCGCCGTACGGCTGCGAGCGCGGCGACGAATTCGAGCCGGGCGCGAGCATGCGTCGCATCGGCGAGGCGTATTTCAACCCGGTCAATCCGGCCGTGCTGCAGGGCGCGCACGGTCTGGCGATCGAAGGCATCGCGATGTACCGGCATTTCGTGTCGCTGGCCTACCGCACGGACGGTCTGCCGCGCGTGGCGATCATGACGAAGGAACGGGCGGCGGCCGATTTTCTCGCCGGTCGTCCATGGGCGTTTCGCGAACTGACGCCGCCCGCGTTGGACGGCGACTGGGACGCCGATCTGGACGCCGACGACCTGGAGACGGCGGCGTCGATAAGCGGCGACGATGCGGCCGGTCCGCATCCGCATCGCGATGCGTCGGCTGGGACAGGCGACGCGTCCGGTGACGGCGCGGCCGATCTGACCGACTCGCGCGAGCCGCGGATGGTCGACACGTGGGACGGCGCGGCCGACGATCTGCTGCCCGGCGAGACGCGGAGGCTGTATTCGATCGGCTCGGCCGGCAACCCCTCGTATGACGCGCCGCGCATGCGTTACTCGTTCTCGAGCTACACGCGGCCGGGCGAACTGCACGACATCGACCCGGCGAGCGGCGAGGACCGGCTGCTCAAGCGCGCCACCGTGCTCGGCGACTTCGATCCGCGCGACTATATGGAGCGTCGCGTGTGGATCACCGCGCGCGACGGCGAACAGATCCCGGTGTCGCTCGCGTGGCGGCGCGACATTCCGGTCTCCGGCTCGGCGATGTTCATCATCGGCTACGGCGCGTACGAGATCAGCTCCGATCCGGGATTCTCGGTGTCCAGGCTGAGTCTGCTCGACCGCGGCGTGCTGTACGCGGTGCCGCACATCCGCGGCGGCGGCGAGATGGGCCGAGCATGGTACGAGCAGGGGCGGCGGCTCAACAAACGGCATTCGTTTGAGGATTTCGTGGACGCGACCGTCGCGCTGCAGGAGGCCGGACTGGCCGACCGACGGCGCACCGTGGCGAACGGCGGCTCGGCCGGCGGCCTGCTGATGGGCGCGGTGGCGAACCTTGCTCCGGACCGGTATGCGGGCATCGAGGCGGACGTGCCGTTCGTGGACGCGTTGACGTCGATTCTCGACCCGTCGCTGCCGCTGACCGTGACCGAATGGGACGAGTGGGGCGATCCGCTGCACGATGCGGACGTGTACCGGTACATGAAGTCGTATACGCCGTACGAGAACGCGCCGGACGCGGACGGCGAGGTGCCGTGGCGGCGCGACGAGAACGGGAAGCCGGTGTTTCCGAAGCTGTTCGTGACCACGTCGATGAACGATACGCGCGTGCTGGTTGTCGAGCCGCTCAAATGGGTGGCGCGATTGCAGGCGGCCGGCGTGGACGCGATCGTCAAGATCGAGGTCGAGGCCGGGCATGGCGGCACCACCGGGCGCTACAAGCAGTGGGAGGAGGTCTCCTACGAGAACGCGTGGTGCCTGAGCGTGATGAGCATCCTGCACTGAGCCCGTGTCCACAGGCTGAGCGGTTCGCGGCCGGCCTGTGGTCGCGCGTGTAGTCTCGCGTGCTATGAGCAAGACATACACAATCGCCGTGATCGCCGGCGACGGCATCGGCAAGGAAGTCACTCCGTGGGCGCAGAAGGCCCTCGAAAAGGCCGCCGAAGGCGTGGCCGACTTCACCTACGAACCCTTCGACCTCGGCGCGGAACGCTACCTGCGTGACGGCGCGATCCTGCCCGACGACGAGCTGGAACGCATCAAGAAGACCGACGCGATCCTCTTGGGCGCGGTCGGCGACCCGCGCATCAAGGCCGGCATCCTCGAACGCGGTCTGCTCCTGAAGCTGCGTTTCGCGCTCGACCAGTACGTGAACCTGCGTCCGTCCAAGCTGTACAAGGGCGTCACCTCGCCGCTCGCCAACCCGGGCGACATCGACTTCGTCGTCGTGCGCGAAGGCACCGAGGGCCTGTACTGCGGCGCGGGCGGCGCGGTCCGTCGCGGCACCCCGCAGGAGGTCGCCACCGAGGTGTCCATCAACACGGCGTATGGCGTCGAACGCGTCGTGCGCTACGCCTTCGAGCTGGCCATGAAGCGCCGCAAGCACATCACGCTCGTGCACAAGAAGAACGTGCTCGTCAACGCGGGCGACATGTGGCAGCGCATCATCGACAAGGTCGGCGAGGAGTACCCGGAGGTCACGCACGACTACTCCCACATCGACGCGGCCACCATCTACCTTGTCTCCGACCCGTCCCGCTTCGACGTGATCCTCACCGACAACCTCTTCGGCGACATCCTCACCGACGAGGCCGGCGCGGTTGTCGGCGGCGTCGGCTACTCGGCGTCCGGCTGCATCAACGCGTCCAACGAATACCCGTCCATGTTCGAGCCGATCCACGGTTCCGCCCCGGACATCGCCGGCAAGGGCATCGCGAACCCGACCGCCGCGATCCTGTCCGCCGCGATGCTGCTTGAGCACCTCGGCTTCGACGCTGCGGCCAAGAAGATCCACGCCGCCGTGGAAGCTGACATCGAGGAACTCGGCTCCACCCAGCGCACCACCGATCAGGTCGGCGAGGACATCCTCGCCCGCATCTGACGGATTCGCGTGACCATTGCGCAGTACAGCGAGGTGCCTCATTTGAAAATGAGCGCGTAATCCGGAGTGGTGCCTCACCTGTGGTGAGCGTGAAATCCTAGTCCGCGTCGGCTTGTGGGGTTTCGTCGTCTTCCGGTTCGACGCCCGCGATCC
>NZ_JBKEWJ010000011.1:0-103480 GCF_056357555.1 Bifidobacterium sp. LH_230 | reverse complement strand
CCATGCTGATCCTGTCTTCCATAAGACAAGCCAAACAGGACCGATACCGTTCGCGCTCATTCCCGATGAGGCACCACCACACCCTACGCGCTCAAAAAACGTGAGGCACGTCGCTGCCTGCGCAACCTCAAGCGGAAGATGTACAATCGCGTCAAGCCCGATGACCCGACGGCAACGGTGCCGCAGTACTCGCACGTCAAGTATCTTGCGGTGGACACCGACCTGCAGGACATGAAGAAGAAGAGCGAAATGGCCCGTCAGGGCGCGGACGGTTCGCTGGGCGCCATCAACCCGGACACCGAATTCTTCGATCTGTCCTACGCCGCACGTATTGAAGATCTATTCTTGCAAACCCGTATACAGCTGGCAAAAAATCCGGTATATCGCGAGTGGTTGCAGTTCGACAAAATTAAGACAGGTACTGTAGCTACCGCCGGTGCAGGTGCCATCCGTCAGCTCGGGCGTTTCCTGCTGATGCAAAAGGCCCGAGAATTTGTGACCAAGGTGCAGCAGCTTGTTGCCGAGGCAAAGACCGGCTTGGGAGGATGTGACGTTTACGTGCACATTTATTCCGGCATCAGCGGCGGCACCGGTGCCGGCACGTTCCTTGATGTGTGCTATCTGGTGCAGAAGGCGCTGGAATCCGAGAACAGATTGAAGGTACTTGGCTACTTCTTCCTGCCGGATGTGAACCTGTCGAAGTCGACGCTGCCGAAGGAAGTGCGAGATTATATCAGGGAAAATGGCTACGCGTCACTGCAGGAACTGGATTACTGCATGAACTTCCCGAACAACGGCGATGAGTGGCATCAGAACTACGGTGCCGGCCTTGACGTGCGCAGTTCGAAGCAGCCGGTTGACCTGTGCCATCTCATTTCCGCGACAACCGCCGACGGTGCGGTGATTCCGGAGGCTTACCAGTATGCGATGAACGTGGTGACCGATTACACTATGGACTTCCTCGTCAAGTCCACAAGCCCGGATTTCAACCTTGAATCCCATCTAATCAACGTGGGTAAAATCAAGCAACAGATATCTAAGAACACTGGTTCTGTCTATGATTATGTGGTGCTTGGCGCCGCGAGCACGATGGTGCCGTTCAAGCAGATGCTGACGTATCTGGCGGCGAAGGTGTTCGAGGGCTTTGCCGGCGTGCGCAATCTGGTGCCGAGCGATCAGGCGTCGGAACAGTTCCGCAAGGAGATCGGATTCGAGTTCGATCCGATCCTGCACAAGATGGAGAGCGGCGTGAACATGTCGTTCCCGATGCCGGATGTCAAGCCGAACGATGCGCTGGAGAACGAACGTCTGTATGAGGACTGGTTCGCGAATCTGCAGTCCAAGGCGCAGGGTGCTCTGCAGCAGAACTTCGAGAACCTGTCGGCTGCGTTGACGTCGTATTCCACGACGGTGGGCGGCGGTGCGACGAATATGCGCTCGCTGATCGGTTCGGTGCTGGACGCGATCCGCCCGGTGATGGTTGATCCGAAGCGTGGCCCGTATTATGCGGCGGCGCTGGTGCGCGGCCTGAGCGGTTCCGATCTGCTGGCCGCGGCGCAGGGCATCCGCGAAACGGCACTGACTCGTTTGAACTATGAGCGTCAGAATCTCAACAACATCATTCAGCCCCGTTATGAGCAGGCGAAGACCGCGTTCCGTGGCTCGAACTTCCTCAACCGTAACCGTACATGCAATGAGTGCCTGAACGCGACCCGCAATCTCGTGATGTCGGACACACGGTGCGTCGAATACCAGCACATCGTCAACCTCATGGATGCGGTGAGCGACCAGCTACGCAAGATGGCCGATGCATACACGGACCCGTTCACGAAGACGATCGGCAACCTGTTTGATACGTTTGAGGCTGATCGTGCTGAGTTGGAGGTGTTTGCTGATCGTAAGAATCCGTATGAGTTGCCGTTGGTGACGATGCAGGAGATGATGCCTTCGTTGCAGCAGACGATCAAGAGCATGGATATCGACGGCCAGGCGTCCGAGGTCATGTCCCTGTTGCTGAGTGACGAGGGTTTGAAGGGCTGGATGAATGGTGGTGACGAGGCGTTGCTGTCGCATCTGGTGTCGGATTATTTCGTGAATCGTTTCCAGCAGTATTCGAACCGTTCGTTGACGTCGTTCTTGGAGGATAAGTATCAGACGACTGATCCGGATAAGCTGTCGGATTATGTGCGTAATGATCTGTTGCAGACGGTGAACGAGAACGCGTCGCCGTTGTTCGCGACGGAGACCGGGTATACGACGGCGGATGCGTCGGAGATCGGGTATTTCACGGTGCCGCAGACGGCTCCTGTGGTGATCGACGCGGCGAAGAAGCTGGCATTGGGCAACCCGGAGTTGGTGATTCGTGAGACTGATGTGCGTGATCGTATCAGTATTCTGCGGTTCCTGACTGGTGTGCCGATGTGGGGCTACCGTGGCGTACGAGAATACGAGCTGGAGAACGCCACCAAGCCGACTCCTGGCAAGCATCTGTATGAGCCGGCGGAGTATGTTGATGACGTGTCGTCCGACGCCGAGTCCCGTGATTGGTCGTTGCTGCCGTCCCCGACGCCGTTGAGCGCGATGAACGCGAACACGAACCCCGAGATGCGTGCCCGCGCCGAAGTGGCGAAGGACCTGTACCAGCAGGCCGTGGACGCGAAGGTTGTGGAGAAAGTCAACGGCCGCTATGAGATCCACGCGCTGTCCGACTCGTTCGTGCAGCGGTTCCGCGCGGCGTTCGACGCGGCGAAGAACCAGCCGAACGACGTGAAGTACGAGGCAAAGACGACGCTGGAAGGCATGCTGGCGAACCCGGAGTTCGAGAAGCCCGTTCCGACGCTGTCGACCGAAACCGGTGGCGTGTCCGAGCAGGACATCTGCATTGACCGCATTGACCAGTCTCTGGTGTTCCAGAGGCTCATCTCCAACGAGCTGAAGGTGCGGCAGGAACTGCAGGACGACCTGAAGGCCCTCGAACCGAAGATTGATACGGATGCTGACGGATTCCGCAAGGCCCTGTTCTCCGGTGTGATTGTGCTCGACATTCCGCTGATCACCTACACCGACAAGGAGTTCGGCGACGAGACGCTGCTGTCGAAGCCTCAGATGCCGCACGGCGGTGCACCGCTCTACCAGGCGTATCTGACGTTCAAGTCGTTGGACGCCGACGTGCGTTCGTCCATCGTCGAACAGGCCGGCGAAGTCCTGAACATGGACCGCTTGCCCGCCGAGGTGACGACCGCATGTCAGGCGGTGAAGGCCGAGCTGGATCGCAAGAAGGACTATGTGATGATCGCGAACGCGACCTTCCCGCAGGAGACCCAGGAGCTCAAGTCCTTCATCAAGGAGCTGGAGAACGCGCTGAAGCTCTTCACGGCCCAGTACTTCATCAAGCTCTAACCAGCACCCTATAACCGGCTTCCTCCCAGTACCGTGGGAGGAAGCCGGTTCCGCACTTCAAGGAAAGATACGGGAATGGAAACCGTCAATGATCTGGTCAATGCCGCGATTGGCGACCTGCGCACGCGGCGTAGCACCGAACTTATCGATTACTCCGCGCCGCAATACCCGGCGTGCATCTTCTTCTTCGGCCAACGGTCCGCGGATTTCTATCAGGACATCTACCGGGGCCTGAGCGACGGATGGGGCGACAACATCACGACCATTCCCTTCTTCGCGCTCACCGACCCGACCGGTCTCGCCCCAGCCGCATCGCAGCCGGCCGATGCCGTCGCAGCCGGCCGATGCCGTCGCAGCCGCGCCGGCGAGCGATCAGCAGCCGCTGCTTGATCTGACCAACGGCAGCCATGTGGGTGTTTCGGCTGTGCAGCAAGCCGTAATGAACATGCTCAGCCATCAGACGTCCTTCGGCAAGATGAACCAGGTCGCGGTCTACTGCGTACTGGATTCCACCGGATTGACGCCCGATCAGTTCCGCCAGTGGTATCTGGCCGTCAACGACATCAACAAGGCCCTCGCCGGCATGCAGACGCGCACCATGCTGATGGTGGTGCTCAACAATTCGCTCGGCACCGCCAACGCATCGCAGATCACCGAACAGCTGGCCGATCTGTATGCGGACGAGAGCATCGGCGGAGCGGGCCGTCATCTATACGACAGTGTGTTCCTGTACGGCAACCAGCGCAAGGACGGTTCGTATATCAACCTGTTCAGCACCGACGACGTGCAGTCCTGCGACGAGCGCAACCTGTTCGCCGATCTGGTGCTGCTCACGAACTCGCAGACCGATTCGGTGGAGGAATGTGAAAGCCGTCTGTTCTCCACCGGTCGGCCGGCCATGACCGCCGCGTTCTCCTACGTGGACAAGCCGCGCCGCGACATCGTCGTGGTGGCGCTTAAGGTCATCGTCTCCGTGCTCGGGCAGCTGATGGAAGGGCTGTCGCGCAGCGTGCCGAGCAATGACGACATCAACCATGCGCTGGGCATCGAATCCGGCCATTCGCTGATCGCGGAGGAATACCAATCCACGATCGACGACATCAACGCGCAGTACCAGAACTTCCTGCAATGGGTGCCGACGCATCAGCTGCCGTCCAATATCGCCGGCATGCCGTTCGACCAAGCCGACAGCGAATCGTTCGGCTGTCTGAGCGCATTCCTCAAGGAGAACCAGTACCGCAAGCTGAATCGTGCCCTGAACGGTTCGTCCGGTTCCGGCAGCCTTGACGCGCGCATCACCGCGCAGCTCACGCGATCGTTGAACGCGGTGCAGTTGCTTGCGCTGCCCGAACAGGAATGGGATCGCAAGATCGCCACGGCATTCAACGATCTGGCGCTCAACGAACAGACCGCACGTCGCGCCCCGACCCCGGCCGCGATCAGCCAGATGATGCTGTGCGCGGTCACCGATCAGGTTCGCGAGCACACGCTGCAGATCGTGCACAAGCTGCGTGCCGCCGCCGAACGCACCGTCAACGACTTCATCGCCATCCAGCGCAGCATCGCCCGTGCCGCTTCCGTGCAGGAGGACGGTACGCACATGGATGTCGATTCGTTCTACCGCAGCTGCGTCGAATCGTTCTTCGCGGATGCGCAGCGCCGCAACGACGTGTTCGCCAAACTGCTGCGCATCGGCAACAGCGCCGGCGACATCCTCGACGTGCTGCACAAGGAGGCGCTGCAGCCGCTGTTCGTCAGCGAATACAATGGCCGCCACATCTTCGAAATGGACTTCATGGACGAGATGGTGGAGCGTCTGGCCGCAGGCAAGGCGTCCGACGCCGCACTGCAGGTCGTTGGCAAGGAACTGGTCATGAACGTGTCCGATTACGTGGGCTACCGCACGCTGATCCCGTTGCAGGAGCGCACGATGGAGGCGTACATGCTGCACATCGACAACAACCCGCTCAGTGCCGCCGGCAAGCTGTACCGCTTCCTGGACGAGTACAGTCTGCCCGCCGGCGTGGGCCGCGTGTTCTTCAACTCCGGTTCGCGTGACAACGCGACCTCGATCTGGTTCTACCAATTGACCGAGCAGAATCTGAGGGCATAAGGGAGCAGTCATGAACATCATCAAGCGCGAAGCGAACAGCGAACATTACGCGGCGCATCTGAAGAACCTCGGTACCAGCCTGAGCTGGTCGCAGATCGGCTGCACTCACGTGCTGCTGGTCCGTGGCACGTTCGATACGCCGATTGATTTCGACAGGGACGCCATCGCCACGTTGCAGTCATTGGACCCGCGCGATATGGAACGGCTGCTCGACGGTCGTGTTGTGGAGCCCGACGGCGGTTCCGCCCTGCAGCTGCTGCGCGACGGACAGGTCCCGGCGCAGCCGGTGCCGCACAGCCGGTACGCCGCCTACGGCTGCGTGATGGATGGCGATACGTTGGCCGTATATAAAAGCGACGAGAATTACGGTGCGCAGCGTGACATCCCGGCGAAGGTGCATGTCACGCGTCGCCCGGTGATTCACGTGGTCGGCAGCGGATTCCTTGGCCTGAAGAAAACCGAGACCGTGGTCGGCTACAGTCTGGAGATCGACAAGATCGCGGGCTACCAAGGCGGACTGTACTATCGGTTCGCCGGCCTGAACGAGGACTGGGCCTATCCGATCACCCCGCAGATGCTGGGAACCAGGGTCATGGTGCCGGTATTCGCGAAAGGCACCGTTGAACCGCCCGAGATCGGCGGCGACGAAAAAGGCTACACGATCACCGTATCGGATGCGCGGTAGCCGTCCGTTTCTGACATTGGTCACTCCCATTTTCAAGCGTTAGTTGTTATCCCATACGAGAAGAGGACCCCGTTCATGGTTATGATTACCTGTCCGTACTGCTTTGAGTCCTTCGGCGACGACGAAGTGATGTTCCGCATGCCGACCGTCACCAAGGAGATCAGCGAGAAAAAGCTGGAAGACCGGCTGAACAACGGCGAGATCACCGATAACGAATACAAGAACCAGCTGGCCCAGGCACAGCTGAACAACGCTTTCGCTCCGAGGCAGGACCCGGTGTACACCCAGTGGTGGAGCGCGTTCGGCGGCACCACCGAAAACGACGCCAGTCTTGATGGCGTGGCACCGTACCTGCATCGCGTCTACAGCTTCGCGCACGATCCGCAGTATTTCAATACCAACAGGGGACTGTTGCGCACGGCCGAAGGCATGGTGTACGCGGCATACGATCGATTCGACAAGAAGACCGACAACCGTGTATGCCCGCACTGCCATAATCCGCTGCCGGGTCTGTTCGGGCAGTATGATGTGGTGTCGATCGCGGTCATCGGCATCACCGGTGCCGGCAAAACCGTGTACCTGTCGCAGCTGTGCCAGTGCATCAGCTCGCAGCTGGCGAACTACGGCATCACGGTGAACATGGCCAACACCGCGTTGCAGCAGTTCATGACCGACAACCCGGTGCGTGCCGGCAAGCCGTTGCCGACGCCGACGGAAAGCGAACGATTCCAGCAGCCGGTGGTGTTGGACCTCGGGCTGAACGATCCAGCGACGGGAATGTCATGGCGCCGCACGTTGGTGTTCTACGATATCGCAGGCGAAAACACGGTGCCGAACGCGGCCGGCGTGGCCGAAGGCATGAAGCAGTTCGGTCCGTTCATCGGCCATGCGAACGGCATGATCCTGCTGATCGATCCTGATCAGCTCAAAAGTGCCACCGAAGACCGGCAGAAGAACCTCAATGCCGTCACCCAGACACTGCATAACTATTTCCAATTCGACGAGAGCAAGCTCAGGAACATGCCGTTCGCCGTGTGCCTGTCCAAGGGCGATATGGCGGTTGAGGACATCTTCGGTTCCGATGATCCGCTGCCCGATATGACGTTCCTGACCGACCGGTACGGCGAAGATGTTCCCACCTTCAACGCCGGGGAATACAACAAGCTGCGTGCCAATGTCTCGAAGTACATCGAGGATCGGGCGATCGCCGTCGGCTTCAAGGATTTCATCCTTGGCCTGCACAGAAACTATCTGTTCAACTACTTCATCGTCTCCGCCATCGGCGGCAATACCACGATGATCACCAACGAGCAGGGCGCGAAGGTCGCCGTTCCGGTGGCTCCGCAGCAGATCCGACTCATCGAGCCGCTCGCATGGATTCTGTACCAGCTCAAGCTGATCGGAGCATCTGAGCACGTGATGCAGTCCGACGAATGGCAGTGCCCGAAGTGCCATAACTGGTACGAACTGTACAAGGTCGAATTCTGCCCGAACTGCCGCATTAACGACAAGGGCCAGTGGCAGTGCCCGAAGTGCCAGACGATGAACGACGATTCCGCCGAGATGTGCGTGACCCGAGGCTGCAAGACCAATCGATATGGGCAGCACAAGGGCCTGTTCGGCTGGAAATGATGGAAAGAGGGACCATGACTGAGTCATATGCGGTGCAGGATCGGCAGATCTGCTTCTCCCGTCTGGGACGTCAGGGTTCAGGCTCCGGCTGGCAGACCTTCAACATCACCCCGGGCACCGATCAGCGCGCGGTCGATGCGTATCGACTGATCCAGAACGGCAACGCGCCGAGCGCGCAGATGAACATCGATTCGGACGACCAGACCGTGACCGAACTGCGTATCGCGAACGGCTATGCGTTCATGTCGCGGCTGAACTACGGACTGGCCGATCCGTTCGGACGCAAGATCGTGTTCTCGCACGGCTATGTGTTCGATCTCGACCGGTTCCGCAGCGATCCGCAGATCGCGCTGAATCTTGATCGGTCGGACTTTTCCTTCAGCGAGGAAAGCACCTCGTCGCTGCCCGATCCGGTGGTTCGTGCGCCGCGCATGTCCTTCGTACAGGCCATGCATGCATTGAACCTGCATGGCGAACAGGGCAAGACCGTGTATGCGAATCTGATCTACTCGGTATACGGCGCGATGCTAGACGATACCGGCAACTCGCTGACCGTGATCTGCGACTGCACGCCCGAAACGATCCGCGCCGTCATGGTCACGATCTACGCCGCCGTCCCAGTGCGTATGCGCGGCGGACTGTCGTTCTCCACATTCGTCACCAATCGTGCGGCACCGACAACGCTGGTGTTCGCCACAGCCCGTCGTTCCGCAACCGATATCTGCGTAGACCTCACACAGTCGCCGCAGAGCAATGATTTCAGCGAATCGTATGAGGATACCGGCGTCATCACGCATATCATCGACGAACTGATGGCGGTGGCTGATGCCGGCACGTCTTCTGATGCGTCGCCACTTGATGGTGCATATCAGCAGTGGGATGCCATCATCGCCCAACTGACCGATCTCGATCGCGCTGAAGAGAGCATCAGACTGTACGATCTCGCCTTTGACCTGCAGCAGGAGGAGACCGAGACTCCGCACCAGCCCACTCGCGTTGACTGCTCGCGCCGGCTGAACAAGTGCCTGTCGGTCCCGGCCAAGCAAGGGGGAGTACGCAGCTCGGTATTGGATCAGCACATCGCACAGGTACTCGGCCAAATCAGCGAATACGGCTATCCGATACTCGGCAATATCCCGAACCGTCTGCTTATGGTGCTTAAGGCCACCTCCGACGAGGATCTGCTTGCGCTCGGCTACGCATGCCTGGCTCGTGACATCAGCAATGATTCGGAAGACAAGGCGGAAGCGCGTATCGACGAACTGGCGAAGCGTGATGATTCCTTCCAAGCCGTCAAGGACGGCATCTTCCGGCAGCTGGCCACAACGCCTGCCGGTCGAGTGCGCTTGGCCCGGTATTTCGTTCGCATGTGCGAACACCTGCGTGGTGGTGCAACGACTCCGGATATGGCACTGGTGCAACGCATGCATGCCGTTATCTCGCGGTATTTCGACATGTCCGATGCCGCCGCAGCGTCGGGAGACCAAGTGACGTTGAGTCTGCGTGGCGAACTGTACACGTTGGCCGAGTCCACATTGACGGTGTGGCTGTCGCAGGCCAAGGGACTGACATGGGCCCAATACCGGCAAGGTGCGTCTCAGATCGCCGCCGTGGCCGGATTCGGCGAACAGTCCGGGGAATACGGCCGGCTGGCCGATCTTGCCACGCGTGCGTACTGGAAGCAGACGCCGTGGGAATCCTTTGACGTCAAGCAGTTCGTGTGGGACGACCGCATGAATGTGCCGGGCGATGCACACTGTGCGCTGATTCATCATGTCGTACTGGCTTGGCAGGCGTACCAGCAGCGTGATCTCGTCCTGTTCGACAGCACCATGAAGGCGCTGCAGTGGAGCGGGCCGACAACCCAGACTGCTCAGACGGCGGATTCGGAAACCACCGTGAAGGACAAGGTGTGTCTGAATCTGGTCGATACCTGCATGAACGCGATACCGCAAGGCGGCTATGCCAGCGATCCCCGCATTCTTGATTGCTGGCTGAGCATTCTGGCTCGGTGCTACGGCATGAATGCCGCATGGCTTCTGCTCACTACGCCAAGATTGACCTCAGTGGTGCCGTTGCTGGACGAATGGCCGAATGCATTGCAAACCTCGCAGCTGATCGCCGATACGGAAGTGCGGGGCATACTCGCTCAGTCGTTCGAACAGGCCGCGCACGTGTTCGACCATAATATCGAAGCATTGGAGGAGCAGATCCGGGCTTCCAAGGGCCCGATGCACCGTGAGGACGACGGCACGGTTGCACAACTGAGCCGTCAGCGCGAGCAGTACAAGCAGAAGCGCGTGTATGCCATCACGTTCAGGCGTGTTCTGGAAGAGATGGCGCGTACGCGGCAAGCGGCTGCCCAGGCATCCGCCGCGCAGGCCCTGCAGAATGCGCAGAACGGAGACGCCGGGCTGGCGAATCTGGCGGCATCCACGTCGGCCGCGACACCTACGCCGGTCGCGCAGCCGGCCGTCTCCCAGCCGTTGCAGCAACCGGATTCCAAGCAGTCCGCCGCACAGCCGGCAGTCTCTGTGCAACCTGTCGCCTCCGCGCCGCGGAATGCTTCGATGCCATCGGCCGAACCCGTGTATCAGCCGGTTGCGCCGGTTGCTCCACCTGCACCTCCGACTGCCACACCGGCTCCCGCCGCACCGAAGGCCGCTCAGCCGCGCGAACAGCTGGTTCAGCCGCCGGTGGTGGAGCCCCAGGTGAAGAAGACCAGTCACAAGGAAGAGAAGCACAAGAAGGATGAGGGCCTCTTCGGTAAGATCTTCGGATTCGGAAAGAAGCACTGATTCATGACGGACAATCAGAACTTCGGCTCGGTCACCGTCCCGTACGGCGGCTATGTGCGCAGTCTGCTCGGTCCGCGCATGTACGCCGTCGACGAGACGTCGTCCGCATCCTTCTCTCCCAGCGACCAGCAGTACACGCCGGACGGCAAAACCGCGACCTCCATCAAACGGTACATGTGCGTGTCCGATGGTCGTAAGCAGTATGTGCTCGTCCCCTGCACGCCGGCCATGCCGGCTTGGGCGTGGCCGAACAGCACGGAGAAAACGGATACGTACACGGCCATCAGAGACATGATCGACGACATCACCGGTACTCAGCACCATGATCGTGCCCACTGGCTGTCGCTGCTGAACAATCCGCCGGATACCGGCGTCATGCCGTGGCCGGTCGATGTGGTCGGCGTGGGACGTGATGGCACGCAGGAGGCCCTGCTATTCGAGCCGTTCGACGAGCGGGACTACCTGCCTGTTGCGCATATGAGTACCAATGTGCTGCGTAGGCCGCGTCCGTGGTTCGCGAAGCATGCCGCCGTGCAGGGAGACAACGATTCACGAACGATCCTGCGCGGCGTGCTCGACATCTGGGCACAGCTGGAACGCCAAGGGTACATATTGCCTGGGTTCAACGCGAACAGGACGTTTTACCGGCGTGACGACCATACCGGCGGCCATGCGAACGTGATGATGGACTTTTACGCCAACTGGGCGGATTCGCTCTACCAGCATCTGCCCACGGTGTCGGTTAGCCCCATTGGATTCGTTGATGTGGACCGCGACTATGCGGACCCGCTGTGGTATCGATACAACGGAAAAGCGAGTGAGGACCGCTCGTCGAATACGTGCAAGCTTTCCAAGGGCAGCGCCTACTTTTCGCTGGCGGCCGGACTGTTCCGCCTGCTGGTGGGACGTTTGCCGTTCGACGGTGCGATGATGAACGGTACGGTCGCGGAACTCACCGCCGGAGGCAACGGCAACGACAGTGAGCACGAACTGTGGCTCGACCGCTACCACGACATACGCAATGCGGTGTTCATCTTTGATCCGGCCCATACGGAAAACGCCATCGGCGGAGAAGACCGTCCGCAGGAGGAGCAGGAGTTCGTGGACAACTGGCATAAGGTTCCCAAGCAGGCGCAGGACATGTTCGTGAACATGTTCCGTACGGCCAAAGTGCCCAACCCTAGCATCAGCACACAGATGACGGCGCAGGCATGGCAGCATGCGCTGCGCGACATCATAGGAGAAAAGTAGACATGGCAAACGAACAGAACGCTATGCGACCTCGGCAGTCGCAACCTGCGCCTCAGCCGGCTCAGGATTTCGGGTCGTCGGATTATCTGCAGTCGCTGCTCGCGCAGCCGGGTTCCGCGCAGCCGACCCCGGCACAGTCCGGTTCCACCCAGCCGGCACAGCCGACCCCGATGCCGTCGGCTCCATCTCCGACTCCCGTCCAGCAGGACCAGGCCGAGCCGCAGCCGGCCATCCAACAGTCCGAAGCCGCAACGATACCGTCCGTCGAACCGGCCCCCGCCGCGGATGCCGCGCCGACTCAGCCGGAAACGTCCCAGTCAGCACCCCAGTCGGCAGCTGACCACGAGACCCAGCAGCCGGAAACGACGCAATCGACAACTCCGCAGCCGGCAGCGTCCCAATCGAAGCCATCGCAGCCGGCCGCCGAAACCCCGCAACTGGCATTGCACGCCCGAACGCTGGGCCATTCGGAGTATGCCGAACAGCTACGCGACATCATCGCCAAGGCCGGCGGCCCGGCACAGTTCTGGCGCGCACAGTCCAATGCGGTTAAGTCCGATCCGACCCACAGGGATACGTTCTCCCAGCCTCAGGCCGAGGTGACCATCACCACATTGCCGATGCCGGCCGTCCGCCGGGACCAGCTGTTGCTGATACTGCACAGCGGCGCAGTGGTCAACGTGCTGGCCAATATCAAGCCGGGTGATGCCGATTCCAGCAACATGACAGCCTTCGACAATGCCATCCGCGATGCATACCGTGCGACCGGACTGTCATACGGCACACTGGTCTCCTGCATGGCCGACCTGTTCTATGCCAGCGGCTGTGACATACTGTGGGAATCCGCGGTCAGCATCGATGCCAATGGCGATGCCGTCCATTGCACGCGCCAGCCGATGTCCGACGACGATACGGCGAAGGCATGCAAGGATGGTGCCCATATTCTGGCCCAGTACAGTCGAATCAGTGACAGCGACAACCCCGACGAGTCCTCGCTGAACGCACTCGGCGTACAGCTGCAGGACATCGCGACCAAGCTGTGCGACGCGGCCGTGCCGTTCGGCTTCTTCCTGCGCGGCGTGTGCTACCAGCAGGGACTCGGCAGCACCGCCGTGGATGCCGATAAGGCCATCGAGAATCTGAACATCGCGGCGAACCACGGTGTTCCCGAGGCGGCCACCCTGCTGGGCGATACGTATTTCCACGGGGAACCGGGCTACGGTGTGTCCAACTACACCAAGGCCCGCGCATACTACACCATGCCTGGCGGCGCCCCGCTGACCGACGAACGTGCCGAAGCCGTGCGCACCATCGAGGCGCAGGGCAAGGAGAACAAGCTCACTTGGGTGTTCGCCGCGGTGCTGGCGGTGCTTATGGTCGTGTTCATCGTGTTCTTCCACGCCGGGCTGATCGGCGGCGGCGCGTTCGTCGTGCGGACGATCCTGTGCATCGTGCTTGCATTGCTGGCGGTCGGCGGATACGCGTACGTCTACCGAGGCGCGGTGTATAACAATATCCGCACGCTGATCGCGGTGCTGTTCATGATATTCATGCTGTACTGCGTGTTCCTGTTCGTCGCGTGACCGTATCATCGGTCTTTTTTGGTGTGTAAAGGCATATCGTTATGAAACCGTCATTGAAAAGCAATCTGTGCCCGGCGGTGCTGTCCATCGCCATCGTCGCTTGGTACGCCGTCTCCAGTTCGGCCCCGAGCCTGTATCTTGGAATCGCGGTCACGGCGATCCTCTCCGGTGCATTGTTGGCATACCGGGGCAACAAGGACATGTTGGCGGCCACCGGCTGGGGAATGTATTTCCTGAGCGCCGCAATCGGATGTCTGCTGAGCTGGCATGAGATCATGCTGCCCGGTTGGAAGAGCGTGTTCCAGAACATATCCGCCGCGCAGCTGCTGTCCACCCTGTTCTTCATCGCAGTGCTTGTGGTGGTTGCCGGCTTCATGTCGGGCGGCAGAGTGCTGGTATTGGTGCTGGCGACGCTCGCCGGATACATCGCCTGCGCGGTGATCGGCAAGACTTGGCCTCAATCGCTGTTGACGTCGAGCGTGACCCCCTATGGTCTGGGATGGGCGCTCACCGCGCTGATCGTGTTCGTTCCGCTGGGAGCCGCGTTATATGCCCGCGCGGCGCAAAGCCCGGATGCGTCCCGTGTACGCAACACCGCGTTCCAAGGCTATGCCGTGGCGATGATCATCGCCGTGCCGAAGACGATGTTCGGACAGTGGAACCCGCTGTCGATGACATGGAGCGCGTACATCGACAAACTGCTGACTTGGCCGATGCTGATCGTGCTGTTCATCGTCGTAGTCGTCTGGTGCATCGTCCTTGCGCACGATCTGCCGTTGCCGGGAACCGATAATGCGGCCGGCGCCGGACTGAGCGCCGATATGGACTGCTTGGTGCCGGCGGTGTTCGTCGGCGTGCTGTGGACTGTCAAGGCGACACTGGCCTATCCGTTCCAGTTCGCGCTGCTGGTGCCCGCGGCGTATGCGATCGTACTGCTGGTCGTGGTGCCGTCCTTCGGCAAGATCGCATCGGGGCCTCGTCAACAGGCGATCGCCAAGAACGACTCGCGGGTCGGTGTGATCTTCCGGATGGTGTGGTGTTCGATCCCGGTGACGGTGACCGCGCTGCTGACGCCGCTGGCGCTGACCGCGGTGGCCGCGTTGACGTACCACGGCTACGGGCTGACCGTACTTGCCGTGGTGCTGGGCATTGTGGCCTGCGCGTGCGTTCGCCCGCGTGTGCGGACGTGGGGCGGTGATGGTCTGTACTGGCAGCTGGTGTTTGCGGCGATTGCCGTGACCGCGTGGACCATCGCTCTGCAGCATGCGGATCTCAAGAACAAGACGGTCGTCATCGTCGCCGTGTTTATCGTTGCCAGCGTGGCGATGTGGATGATGAACGTGCATGAGGAAATCGGCCGCAACCGGTTCCCGGTGCTCAAGCCGGTCATGGCAGTGGTCTTTGCGCTGGTCATGCTGTTGGGCGCGTTCCGAGGCGCGGTGCCTGCCACGGTGACGTTCGCGAACGAGCAGAGCCATAACGGCGCCATGCTGATGAGCCAGGACGGCTATCAGATCAAGGTGGGAGCCAAAGACGCCGCAACGGTGAAGTCGATCTCGTATGCATGGTCGGACACGTTCGTGATCGACAAGGCCAAGGCCACCAAGGTCGATAAGAAGAACTTCGGCGGCGTCGACGTCACCGTTGCCGGCAGCCACCTGCGCGTGTGGGTGACGTCCACCGACGGCGTGACGACCACGCTCGACCGTTGGTTCGACCTCAACGGGTTCGCCAAGCCCGAAGCCAAGAAGGATGGCCAGAAGGACCAGAAGCAGGGCGATCAGAAAGATCAGAAGAATCAGAAGACCGACCAGAAGAAGTAGCGGCCGGCGATATCCCGATCTGACATCAGTGAGCGTTCACGGTTCGTGCGTGAACGCTCACTGTCTCATGAGGCGTCCGCAACATGGACGTGGGGTAGCGAATCGGTAACATGCGGCCGATATACTGCCCGCATGCCAGAAATCCAAGAAGAAGAGAACATCGCCCGCACTCCGCTGGTTCCGGGCGTCGAATACCCTGATCATCCGCTCGTCGAGCTGACCCACGTCGAAAAGTACTTCGGCGACCTGCACGTCCTCAAGGACATCAACCTTTCCGTCAACAAGGGCGAGGTGCTCGTCATCGTCGGTCCGTCCGGCTCCGGCAAGTCCACCATGTGCCGCACCATCAACCGACTCGAAACCATCGACTCGGGCGACATCCGCATCGACGGCAAAGCCCTGCCGCAGGAAGGCAAGGAACTTGCGAACCTGCGCGCCGAGGTCGGCATGGTGTTCCAGTCGTTCAACCTGTTCGCCAACAAGACCATCCTCGAGAACGTCACCCTCGCGCCGATCAAGGTGCGCCACATGAACAAGACCGAGGCCGAGCACCTCGCGATGGACCTGCTCGCCCGCGTGGGCGTCGACTCGCAGGCGCATAAGATGCCCTCGCAGCTGTCGGGCGGCCAGCAGCAGCGCGTCGCCATCGCCCGCGCGCTCGCCATGAAGCCGAAGGTCATGCTGTTCGACGAGCCGACCTCCGCGCTCGATCCGGAAATGGTCAACGAGGTGCTCGACGTGATGGTCGAGCTGGCGCACGAGGGCATGACCATGCTGTGCGTCACCCATGAGATGGGCTTCGCGCGCAAGGCCGCGGATCGCATCGTGTTCATGGCCGACGGCCAGATCCTCGAACAGAACACGCCCGACGAGTTCTTCGAGCATCCGCAGACCGACCGCGCCAAGGACTTCCTGTCGAAGATCCTCACCCACTGAGATTCGCGCGGGGAGACTATCACATGACTGTGAAACTATCTGTGAAACGCATTGCCACGCGCATGATCGCCGCCGTGGCCGCGCTCGCCTGCACGTTCTCGCTCGCGGCGTGCGGCGAGGACGAGGCCGGCAAGATCCGCATCGGCATCAAATTCGACCAGCCGGGCCTCGGCTTCAAGAAGTCCGGCACCTACGTCGGCTTCGACGTGGACGTGGCCAAGTACATCGCCAAGAAACTCGGCTACTCCGAGGACGAGATCATCTGGAAGGAGGCGCCGAGCAAGCAGCGTGAGGCCATGCTGCAGAACGGCGACGTCGACATGATCCTCGCCACGTACTCGATCACCGACGAACGCAAGAAGGCCGTCTCCTTCGCCGGCCCGTACTTCGTCGCCGGCCAGGATCTGCTCGTACGCAAGGACGACCATTCGATCAAGGGCCCGGAGGACCTGAACGGCAAGCGCCTGTGCTCCGTCACCGGTTCGACCTCGGCCGCGACCGTCAAGGAGAAGTTCGCCTCCGAGGTCCAGCTCATGGAACAGCCCGGCTACGCGGAATGCGCGACCGCGCTGTTCTCCGGCATCGTGGACGCGGTGACTACCGACGACATCATCCTCGCCGGCCTCGCCTCCGCCTCACGCGGCAAGCTGCGCGTCGTCGGCAAGCCGTTCACGCAGGAATACTACGGCGTGGGCATCAAGAAGGGCGACACGAAACTCGCCACGCAGATCAACAATGCGATCGTGCAGATGATCCAGGACGGCTCATGGCAGCGGGCCATCAGCGACAACACCGAAGGCACCGACTACACACCGGACGTGCGCTTCAATCCGCCGACGCCGAACGAAGGGGAGGGGGAGTGATGAACGGATTCCTCGAACTGTTCAGCCAGTACGACGTGCTCGGCGCGTTCCTCGTCAACATCGAACTGACCCTGTGGAGCGCTCTGTTCTCGCTCATACTCGGCGTGATCCTCGTCATGATGCGTATCTCGCCGATCTCGTCTCTGCGTTTCGTGGCCGGCGCGTACGTCGAGCTGTTCAAGAACCTGCCGTTGACCATCATCATGGTGTTCATGGTGCTCGGCGCATACGCGCAGTTGAAATTCAGCTTCTCCGACACGTTCGCCACGAACTTCTTCTGGCTCGCCGTCACCGGCCTGAGCCTGTACACGGCCGCGTTCGTGTGCGAGTCGCTGCGTTCGGGCATCAACACGGTGCCGATCGGCCAGGCCGAGGCCGCACGCGCGCTGGGACTCGGCTTCATGCAGGCGGCCACGCAGATCATCCTGCCGCAGGCGTTCCGCGGTTCGGTGGCCCCGCTCGGCAACACGCTGATCGCGCTGCTCAAGAACTCGACCGTCGCCGCGGCCGCGTCCGTGTCGACCGAAACGTCGTCGCTCATGAGTTCGATGATCGAATTTAGACCAGACGTGATCATCCAGATCTTCCTGATCTTCGCGTTCGGCTACGTGATCCTGATCATCCCGATCGGCATGCTCACCACGTACCTGTCCAACAAGCTCGCCGTCAGGAGGTGATTTCGGATGGCTGATACTTCCAATTCCGTACTGTTCGACGCGCCCGGCCCGAAGGGTCGACGCACCATCCGCATCGCCAACTGGATCGCCGGCGTGATCTTCGCGATTGTGCTCGTGCTGATTTTGATGCGTCTGCACAATCCGCCGCAGGGCGAGAACCAGCTGAGCTGGGAACTGTGGAAGCCCGCGATCGAACGCGAGGCGTGGACCGACTTCTATCTGCCCGGACTGTGGGCGACCATCCGCGCGACGATCGTCGCCGTGGTCGGTGCGGTCGCGTTCGGCCTGGTGTTCGGCGTCGGCCGACTGCTGCCGAACATCGTGATCCGGTCGGTCTCCGCGGTGATCGTCGAGTTCTGCCGTGCGGTGCCGGTGCTGCTGCTCATGATCTTCTTCTGGCGTTGGTTCGCGTTCGCCGGATTGCCCAGCCCGTCGTACTGGGCCGTCGTGCTCGCGCTCGTGCTGTACAACGGTTCGGTCGTGGCCGAACTCGTGCGTTCCGGCGTCGGCAACCTGCCGAACGGGCAGCGTGAGGCCGCCGTCGCGCTGGGCCTGACCGAAACGCAGTCGCTCATGCAGGTCGAAGTGCCGCAGGCCGTGTACGCGATGCTGCCGGCCGCCGTCACGCAGCTGGTCGTTGTGCTGAAGGACACCGCGCTCGGCTCGATCATCATGTACACCGACCTCTTGCAGGAGTCGCGCCGACTCGGCTCGATGTACTTCAACATTCTGCAGACGCTCGTCATGGCCGCGGTGATCTATTTCATCGCCTGCTGGCTGCTGTCGCGTCTGGCCGAATGGCTGCCCGAGCGCATGCAGCAGCGCACGGCCGCGCCGGCCGAACCCGAGCCGGTCGCGCCGATCGCCATCATGGACCCGTCGAACGTCAACCAGATCGCCGTCGCGAAGGAAGTCAAGGAACTGCCGCTTGGCGGCACGCCGCGCAAGTACCATGTGCACCACCGCGGCACGAACGCGTCGATCCGCAACTGGCGGCGCACCCGCTACGAGCAGGGTTACGACGAGACGCATCCCGAATCGCAGGTCGACCCGCTGACCGGCGAGTTCCCGGCCGCCCGCAAGGCCGCCGAGGACGAGAAGGCGGCGAAGGCGAAGGCCGCGCGCGCCAAGCGCAAGGCCGAGGCGGAAGCCGCCGACGGTGCCGACCGCCACGGCGACAAGGCCGCGCACCACACCGACGCCATGCCCGAACACAACCCCGTGTTCAAGCACGGCAACGACGTGGGCAAGGGCCATCCGAACCTCGGCGGCAAGCCGAGGATCTGATCTGGGTATGTGCAGGGCCGACTCTCTTATGGAGAGTCGGCCCTTTGGTTTTGGGGCTTGGTGGTATTGGTATCGCGCTGTGCGCGATGCTGTGTTGTTGGCGGCACTGGCGTGCCGCTGACGCTCCCTCAGTCACGCTTCGCGTGCCAGCTCCCTCAACCGAGGGAGCCGAGAATGGTGACGCGTTGGTTTGGGGGTGTGTGGTATTGGGATTGTGTGGTGCGTGATGCTGTGTTGTTGGCGGCACTGGCGTGCCGCTGACGCTCCCTCAGTCACGCTTCGCGTGCCAGCTCCCTCAGCCGAGGGAGCCGAGGTCGTTACGCATATTTTCTCGGCCCCCTCGGCTGAGGGGGCTCCCGGCGAAGCCGGGTGGGGGAGCGTCGGCGCCGTGCGCCTGATAACACGGCAGCGCACACACAGCGCGATGCCGACGGTATGATGGCAGGCATGATGCGCGGGAAGGCCGAACCGGTCGATGTATGGGTCGCTCGAGTGACGAATGACGGTTTGCGCAAGGGGCCGGATACCGGCATTCATCACGATGCGCGTGCGGTCGCACGCGCCATGCTGGCCGGACTGTGTTCGTCTCACGGGGGAGTGCTGCGGTATTCGCCCGTCGGCGTGCCGCAATGCGTGGCAAGACCCGATGCGCGGCAACCCCACCGGAACGGCGATGCCGAACCATTCCCCGTGTATGTGAACGCGTCGCATGACGGTGACTGTGCGCTCGCGGCGGCATCCCGGCATCCTGTGGGTGTTGACGTGGTGTCATGGTCTTGGCCGGCCGGTACCGCGCAGGAGGCACTCTGGCCAGCCGATCATGCCCGGAGCCGGCAATATGCCGCATGGGAACGTATGATCACGAGCATGTTGTCTGCTCCGGAACAGGAACGGTACGAGCGGATGGAACCGGAACACCAGGCACGATGCCTATGCGATGCCTGGGCGGCACGCGAGGCCGCGCTGAAATACCTCGGCATCGGCCTCGCCGTGCATCCGCGTACGCTACGCGTCGTGCCGGGTACCGAGACGACGTCGATCATCGCCACCGAGCACATCACGATCACCCGGACGGCACTATGGCGGGTCGATGCGGCACAGTTGCCCGCCGCGAACGTGCTCACCATGTGGTCCGAGGATGCCCGGTGCTCGATGGCGGTGGCGTCCGGCCCTATGCCGTCGCTGGCGATATCGCGGCATTGGATCGGATGACACCGGTTCGGTCGCCCCGCCGCATCTGCCATCACGCACCGCCGGCGGACGGTCGTCACGCGGTATCGGACTGCGCAGCCAGCGCCTTCTCCACCTCATCCGCCAACGTCGAGAACGTGGCGGCATACCGGAACACGCCACGGTCGGGCAGCGTCACGCCGAACTCCTGCTCGACCGCGGTCAGCATGACGACCAGCGCCATCGACCCCATGCCATAGTCGAATGCGAAATCGGTATCATCCCGGATATCGGACATGCCGAGCTCATGTTCCAGAAACGTGCGCAACCGGTCGCGCAGCGCCTCGCCGGTCCTGTCGTCAGTCATGACGTATCACCTTTCCCAATGTCGTGACCGCAGGCTGTCGGTCCAACAGCCGATACCGCCTGATCCGTTTGAACGGCGACAGCATGGCGTTCGCCCGGTCGACCGTGTCGCGCACCTGCTCGGCGGACAACGTACGCGTGAACAGGTCGGCCACGATATTGTCACGATCCGCATACACCTTGCAGTATATGATGCCTTCGTCGCGCAGGATCAGATTCTCAACCTCCTCGGGGCTCACGTTCTCGCCATTGGACAACACGATGATGTTCTTCGCGCGTCCGGTGATGACGATGGACCCATGTTCGTCCACATGACCGAGATCGCCGGTGCGCAGCCACTGCCCGTCCATGGTCGCGGCGGTCGCCTCCGGATTGCGATAATAGCCGTTCATCACCGCGGGGGAGCGTACCTCGAGTTCGCCACCGGCCACGAACCGCACATCGACGTACCGGCATGGCTCCCCGACGGTACCGGCGGTCGCGCGGCCCGGTACGTTCACCGATACGATCGGCGAGCATTCGGTCAGACCGTAGCCGATGATGAGCTCGATGCCGTGCTTCATGAACCGGGATGCGACCTCCTCGCTGATCGGTGCTCCTCCGCAATACACCTCCTGGAGATTCGCCGCGATCCGGTGAACCTGTTCGGCCGGCGCGATGCGGAAGTACATGTTCAACGCGGCGATGATGCCCGGCACGCACATGACATACCGCGGACGTATGGTGGCGAGCGCCTCCATGAACGTATGCTGTTCGACGCCGGTCACGATGGCCGATCCGCCGATGAGATGGTACAGGATGCCGAGATTCAGGCCGAAGCAGTGACTGAATGGCAGAATGGATAGGACGACACCGCCGCTGTCGATCGGCACGGTGGCGAACAGGTTCAGTGCCGCGACGATCATGTTGCGTTCGCTGAGCATGCAGTACTTCCGCTTTTCCGTGGTGCCGGACGTGCCCATGAGCAGGCAGGTGCGTGTGGGGTCATCCGGTTGGGCGACGGTGTCGGATGGTTCGGCGCCTGGCTGGTCCACGGCTGCGGCGGCCATGATGCTCCGTATGGTGAGGACGGGAACGGCACCCGGCAGGTTCAGACCGTTCACTCGGCTGGTGTCGTCGACGACGATGATGTCGACGTCCGCGTCGTTGACGGTTTCCGTGATCTCGCGTGCGGTGGCGTGCTCGTCCATCGGTACGGCGACGGAACCGCTGCAGATGATGCCTGATAGGATCACGAACCAGTCGTACGAGTTCTCCGCCAGCAGCATGACGTGGCGCCCGTTGCCGTGTTCTCGCCGCCAGTATTGCTCGTTGCGGCGGACGTCGGCCCACAGTCGGCGGTAGGATGCCGTCGGCCGCAGGCCGGTGCCGTCGCTGGATGCGTCGTACACGCAGAAGGCCGTGGCGTCGGCGTGCCGTTCGCATACCGCGCGCAGCATGCGTGCATAGCCCATGTTCAGCAGGGTTGCCGCGAATGTCTGGTGTTCTGTCATGTCATGCCTTTTCTTCATCGGTGGTCTGCTCCGGCTGCCGCACCGGCATGCTGCGTATCGCCGGGGTTCCGGGACCGGTGCGGAACGTGCGCGACCACGGGTCCACCGAGAGCGCGTCCAGTATCGTTTCGGTCCATGCCTTCACGTCCGGTTCCGTGCGGGACAGTCGTGCCAGGTTTCGTGCCGCGTCCTGGTATTCCTGCCGGTAGATCCGCATGGCGGTGCCGAGGTCGTCACACAGATTGGTGAACGGATACTCCAGGAACAGGGTGTAGTACAGCAGGACGCCGTAGGCGAAGTAATCGATGCCGCGTGACAGCAGGTCGGGGACTTCGGCAAGCTGCTCGGGCGGGCGGTAGAGGAATTTGCCGCTGCCGAGCTCGTGCCGTGGCGTTCTGGTCGGGCTGGTCAGTTCCGTTTCCCGACGTGAACTGCCGTAGTCGATGAGGATGAGCCGTCCGCTTGAGGTCATCATCATATTGCGTGATTTGAAGTCGCGGATGACGATGCAGCCGAACGGCCCGTCATGGAACAGCCGGAACGTCCGCCGCGCGAATCGCGCCTCGACGAGCAGCAATCGGATGCGGTCCTCCAACGACATGGTCTGCAGGGAATCGAACAGCGTGGGGGCGTCGATGTATTCGCGGATGAGGAACCGGCCCCGGTCGGACATCGCTGCGAACCTTGGCAGAAAATCATGGGAGCCGATCTGCGATGCGCGGTGCAGGATGATGGCTTCCTTGAGGATCGCGTGTTCCGCGATGGCGGGGGAGCGGTGCTTCGCGTAATACGGCACCTTGATGAGCAGCGGATATGCGCGATGCTGGTCGTCGACGCGAAACGTGATGCCCTGTCCGCCGCATCCGCAGTATTGCGCGCGGTCGATCGGCATGTTGAGCTCGGCCATCGCCTCGCGTAGCGCTTGCCGGACATGCGGATCGGTCATGGCATAGTATCGGTCGTCGTCCATGTCGCAGGGCTGGCTGGACGGATGTCCGACATGGATCGTGGCATCGGCGGTGAGCGTAATCGTCATTGGTGCGGTCATCCTTTATATGCCGAGGAATCCGACTACCTGCGAACGTCCCACCTGCTGGTAGAGATCGTGCCATCTGCCGGCCTGCCTGTCCAGCCGGTACTCGTCCGCCGTGTGCCGGCCGTTCTCGATGAGACGTTCGATTCGCGGTCCGTCGGCCATCATGCGATTGGTCGCATCGGCCAGCATCTGCGGATCGTCGGGGTTCACCAGCAGACCGTTGCGGTCGTCGTCGATGAGATCGGCGATGTGCCCGCTGTGCGTGGTGACCACCGCCATGCCGTGCGCCATCGCGTACAGCAATACCTGCGGGATGCCTTCGGCGTTCCCGTCGGCTGCGGTCGTTGCCGGATGCCAGAGTATCGCGTCGCGGTCCAGTATGCCGATCATCTGCTCGATGGGCAGCATGCCATGCCAGTCGATGCGCTCGGCCACTTCTTCGCTCGCGGCGAGTTCATGCAGGGTATCCCATAACGGTCCGTCTCCGACGATGTCGAGTCGGTATTCGCGCGGCATGTCGCGCAGCGCCCGTATCGCGGTGTCGATGCCTTTTTTCTCGACGAGCCGGCCGACCACGGCGATGCGATGTCGGTCTTTGCCGACCGGTGCGGCCGTGTCTGTCGTGAAGTCGCGGATGCCGGGAGGCATGATGAGTATCCTGCCGGTGACGCCGATGGATCGCAGCGACTGCTCGTCCTGCTTGCAGACCACGGTCACGGCCGCGGCCTGGCTCGCATACCATGCCGTCTTCTCGCGAATGCCGTCGCGGAAGATCTTGGCGTTCATGTCGTCGCCGCCGTGGAAGGTGAGAATGTACGGGATGTCGTACACGTATCCGATCGAGCACAGCATCAGGGACGGTTCCCCATCGTAGATGATATGCAGCAGGTCAACGCCTTTGAAATACGGTTTCCAGATCGGTATGGCACTCAGCAGTTCGATGTCGGGGGAGCCGATCTGTTCGTATACGGCGTTGCGCAGCACGCGCTTGGCGGCGAATCGGAACTGGACGCCGGACTCCTGCAGCGATTGGATGAAGTCTCCGATCGCGTGGTGCGTCTCCTCGATCATGTTGTGCTGGAAGAACAGACAATGGATATGCTTGGATCGCTCGTACCGCTGCCGGTCGATGGTCAGGCGCACCAGATTGTCCTGATATTCGGCCCTGCGGTCGTCATCCCGCTCGCGGAATCCGAGACGATTGCAGAGGGCCAGGGACAGTCGATTGTGCTTCATGACCTCGGCCTGCAGCTCATCGACGGGGAATTCGTCGAACAGGCGTCCCAACAGCATGCGTTCCGCCTGTTCCATGTCGCCGGTCAAATCGTGGATGGTGCATCCCGCAGCGAGCAGCGCGCGCATGGACGGGGTGTACAGTCCCAGTCGACCCACGTCGATGAAGTCGCCTTGCACCGTGTATCCGACGGTACCGAGAAAGGTGCGTTCCGGCAGATGGATGATTTCCAGCAGCGCATCGGACGGATCGTTGCGGTGCGTTTCGATCCATGCCCTGCTGGCTGCGGCATCGGGATTGCCGGTGACGTAGAAGTCGGCGTTGTTGGCGCGGCACTGGACCGCAAGATCGAGATGATCGTCCGCAACCGGCTGGATGCGGACGTTGCCGGACTCAACGATCATGCCGTCTGCGCTCCAGAATATTGGAAAACAGTGCGAGATACGTCTCGGTTTCCTTGCGTGACGTGAACTCGGACGCAATGGTGTCGCGCGCCGCCCGGCCCATCGTGGCCCAGCTGTCACGGTTCGTGTCCATGCGTGTCATCGCGTCGGCGAGCGCGTCCTCATCGTCGTAGTCGATCACCAGCCCCTCCCGGCCGTCGGTCACGACGTCGTCGAAGATCGTGGAGACGATGGACGGCAGGCCGATGGCCATCGATTCGAGCAGTCCGTTCGCCATGCCGTCCTCGTTGCTGGGGTAGCAGGCCACGTCGCATGCGGCGATCAGATCGGGGACCTCCTCGCGGGAGATCTGTCCGCTGAGTCGGATGATGTTGCGTTCCTTGAGCTCATCCCAGATATCGCCCACCATCATGTGCTCGGGCTTGCCCAGTTCCGGTCCGACGACGAACAATCGGATGTGCGGCTGGCTTTCGTTGACCGTACGCAGGGCGCGCATGAGCGCGATGACGCCTTTCTTCTCGCGCAGGCTGCCCGCGAAGTTTAGGATCATGTCCGACTCATTCCATCCCATGCGTTCGATGAGCCGTTGCCGCTTATTCGCCCGGTCGTGCGATGCGGCCTCGAACTGCGCCGCGTCGATGCCGTTTTTGGTGACCAGGGTCTTGTCACGGATTTCGGGGAAGGCCATGATGGCGCGGCGCATGAGATGATGGTTGACGCAGGCCACGGCGTCGGCGCCGTCCACGGTCCAGCGGATCGCCGCGAATCGTTCGCAGTCGAAGATGTTGCGGCCGATGTCATTGCCGCGTACGCCGGCCACGACCGGTACGTCCAACGCGTTGCCGAGCATCTGGGCCATGAATCCGGCGTTGAGCAGGTAGAACGAAAGGATGACGTCGGGCTGGTAGCGCTCAAGGATCTTCACCATCTGGTTGAAGGCGCGGCGGCGCAGCATCGCCTTGTCCTTTTCGGTGAGCGCGCCGACCGTCATGTGATTGTTCTTCAGGAAGAACGGTCCGATGCGGCGGACCGGCACGTTCCCGTCCATCTCCTCGATGCAGGTGTCGGGCACGATCACGTCGTGCAGATTGTCGAACGTCAGCACCATGACGTCCTGCCCCGCTTCGGCCAAGCCCTTCGCCACGCGGCGGGCCGACGTGGCGACGCCTCCTGACATCGGCGGGTATCCTTCGCTGACCAATGCGATTCTCATAACGTTATCCTTTCTGCGATTCCTGCGCGGCGCCCGTGAGTCCTTCCACGACCGTCCGCGCGACGTACCGTGCGTCGTCGTCCGTCAGACGCAAATGCATGGGCAGGGACAGCACATGGTCGGACAGATACTCCGCTTCGGGGCAGGTGCCGGCCGCGTACCGGTACATGTCGTAGCGGGTGTTGGAGATATAGTGGACGCCGCTTTCGATGCCGTTGTTCCGCAGGTACTCCCACAGCGCGTCACGATCCTGCACGACGATCTGGTACAGATGCCGAGACGACACGCAGCCGCCGGGTATGGTCGCCAAACGCAGCCGTCCATCCGCGGCCAATGGTGTGAACAGGCCGTCGTAGATGCCGGCGATGGTCCTGCGCCGCATGTTGCCCGGTTCCAGCTGTGGCAATTGCGCGATGGCGATGGCCGCGATGACGGAATTGCCATGCAGCTTGTACCCGACCTCCCCGACGTCATACTGCCACTTGTAAGAGGGCCCCTCGGCACGCGTATAGGTGTCCTTGTCGATGCCGAGCCACGCCTTGCGACGGGCCATGCGGTCAAGCTCTCCTTGCGCGAAGCACACCATGCCGCTGTCCGCGGTGGGCAGGTTCTTCACCGCCTGGAACGACCAGCACACGACGTCGGCATCTGCGCCGACCGGCTTGCCGTCGACACGCGTGCCGGCCATGTGCGAGGCGTCGAGAATCAGCGCCAGCCCGTGACGCCGGCACAGGTCCACGATACGGCCGTAGTGTCCCGCGTTGCCGCCGACGCCGACGTACATCACGGCACGGGTGCGCTCGCCGATCCGGCGTTCCACGTCGTCCGGGTCCAGGCAGAACGTGTCGTCGATGTCGGCGAACACCGGCTTCAGGCCGTTGGCGAGGATCATATGGTTCGTGGAGACGAACGTGTTCGGCGTGCTGATGATCTCGTCGCCGTCTTCCCAGCCGCGTGTCTCCTTAAGACAGTTGACGGCGAGATACAGCGCCGCGGTGCACGAGTTCACGAAGAAGGCATTGGCCAGTCCGGTCTGCTGCTTCCACAGGGTTTCAAACCGTTCGGTCTTGTATCCCATGCCGGTCCATCCGACCTCGAAGCAGTCGCGGATCTCGTCAAGACAGGAGTCGACGTCGTACGTCGGCGCGAACAGCCGAATCACCATCTGGTGTTCCTCCTCGATATCGGGCGACGGTCATGCGGCACGTACTGCGTATGTGGGACGCCGGTCGCCTCGTTTCCGGTCGAGCAGATCGAAGCGTTCAGTGCTCGTATGCCGACCGGTACGTGTCGTTGGTGCGCGAGACCGCTTCTAGCAGCGGCACATCCACGCCGAGCTCGTGTGCCTGGAAGATGGTCGCCGCCATGTCCTTGGGCAGGCAGGAACCGGAGTATCCGCGATTGTCCGGGTACACGAAGGTGTGGCTGCGGCCGATGCGCGGGTCGAGCAGCCAGGTTTCGCGCAGCTGATCGTAGTTGACGCCCATCGCCTGCGCCAGATCGTAGAACTGGTTGCAGAACGTCACCTTGAGTGCGAGGAACGTGTTTTCCATGTATTTGGCGGCTTCCGCGGTTTTCGCGTCGACCTGGTTGACGATCAGTTCGGAGGTGAACACCGTCTCGTACAGGTGCGCGGCCTCGCTGGTGTCCTCGATCGCGCCGCCGAGCGTGATCCAGTTGCGGTGATGCGGGTCGGCGAACGGGTGGGCTACGGTTTCGCCGTAATATTCTGGCTGGAAGACGATGCGCTTGCCGAGTTTCGTCCGGCGATCATCGGTGAAGCCGACCGGTACGGTGGACCGCAGCACGATGATGTCACTGGTCAGCCAGGACAGCACGGAGTCGACGATCGACGTATCGCAGGAACCGTCCTCGGACTGCGGGGTGGGCACGCATACGAACGCGATATGGCATTGGTTGACGGATTCGCGTGATCCCAGATGCTTCGGCTCGTCATACACTACGGCGTCCGGGAACAGGCCCTGCATGGTCGAGCCCACATGCCCCAGACCAATAATCGCTACATCGTTCACGTCGGCTCCTTCCCGGCCCTGTCTCTTGTGATGGCGTATGGCATCCATTGTCTACCGCTTGGCGACAGCGGGACAGGATATGTCCATTTATGAAGGGGGGAGCAGTGTCCGAAAGCAGCCTTCATTATATGCGGCGCGTGGATATGAGTATCCCGCGCCGCGTGATGCCTGCGTTTTGCCTTGGTTTCAGCCGATTTTCGTGCCGCACTGGGTACAGAACCGCATGTTCGGGATCAGGGCCGCGCCGCAGTTTGTGCAGAATCGTGGTGCGGGCTGGGGTTCGGGCTGCGTGGGTTGCGGTTCGGGTTCGGGTTGTATGGGTTGTGCGGGTTGCTTGGGAGCGGGTTGCGCAACTGCAGCCGGTTCCTCGAAGGCGGGCGCGGACTGCGCCGGCTCAGGCTCCGCCGGGGTCGGCATTGGCTTCAACGGGACTGCTGGCTCCAAGGGAGCGGCAGTCGGTTCCTCCAAGGGTGCCTTGGCATATGAGTCGAGTGCGTTCTGCAACAACTGGTCATCGTTGAGCGAATGGTCTGTCATGGTGTTCTCCTTAGCTGTGGCTCGGTGCCGGCACGATCTGCGGGCCGGCACATGATTCGGATGCGATCGGTCAGTACCGTTCCATTGTCGGCGGAATGACCTCGCACATCTTGTCGCCGATGTCGCGGTTGCTGGTCGAATACTCGAGCTTGGTCATGAGGATCTTGTCGCTGGAGACGATCAGCCGCTGGTAGATGATGGTGTCGCCGTCCTGATAGGAGAAGTACACGTTGTCCGAGGAGGTGATCGCAAGACCGACGTTGTCCGACGGTGCCTCCTGCTTGAGCTTATCCAGCTCGTCCTGTGCGGACAGGGATTCGTCGTTGGTCCATCCGGAGAGCGTGACCTTGACGCCGGAGCCGTCGAAGACGGCGGTCGAGCCGTTGCCCTGATTGGTCATCGTGAAGTTGTCCGGGACCTTGGCCTTGAGACCGACCCCGGGGAACGACCACTCCTTCAGGGTGGACGATGGCTGCTCGTTGGACTGCGAGGACGAATTGTCCGAATCCTTGGAATCGTTGTTGCCGGAATCGGAACCGTTGCTGGAACTGTCGTCGGGGAAATGGTATTCGAGATGGTATCCCGTGTTGTTGGCCTTGTAGCGGTTGACGATCTTGTCGATGTCGTCCGTGCAGTCACTGGCGTCATAGGTCAGTTCGATCTTGGTGTCCGAGCCGGAGATCAGCGGGGCCGGATCGCCGGAGAAGTCGAAGGTCTTGCTGGCGACGGTGTCGTAGTATGCATCGGTCAGCACAACGGATACGGCCGAACTGTCGAGCAGGCAGCTGCCGGAATGTTCGGGGTTGATGGTTGCCTTCACGACCAGCTGGTTGTCCTTCTGCGAGATGCTGGTGATGTTCGTATCCAGATAATTCAGATACAGGTTGTCTGCGCACGAGTTGGTCGGCGCTGACTCAGTGGAGTCCTTGGGCTTGTTCGAGTCCTTGGAGTCATTGCCGCCCGTCGTGGTCTGCGACGAATTGCCCGACTGCGACTGCTGTGCGTTGGACGAGGCCTGAGTGTGGTTGCGCCACACCAGGACGGCCGCCGCGGCGATCGCCACCGCCGCGATCACGGCGATGATCGCGATCACGATGCCGCGTACACTGCGGGGTTTGCCGGCGGGCTGTGAAGCGGGCATCGGCGATGGCGCAGAGCCGCCGGCGTTCAACGGAGTCTCAGGCGCCGACGGCGGAACGGACGGCGGCATTGACGGCTGGTAAGGTGCCTGAGGCTGCGGAATGGCCTGAGTGGGCATATCGTAGGCGGGGATCGTCCGCGTTGCGGGTTCCGGCTGTGCGATGCTGGGTTCATTCCATGCCGGGGTAAACGTCGGTTCAACCGGAGCTTGGATCGGCGTAGGCTCCGATGGAACGGTCATGAACGGTTCCGCAGGAGCCGGGCTGACGGTCGGTTCGTCGGGAACCGGCGTCTGCATCGACTCGGTCGGAGGCTGGACGGGAGCCGGCTCGTCGGGAACGGTTCCATTCGGATACGGGTCGGCCTGTCCGTTGCGCACACAGGCCCACCGGTACACGGCCGCAAGCAGATCATGAGCCTGACGATCCACCTGATCGCCCGTCGCAGTGTCATCCACCGGCGTGACGGCCAGAATACGGTCATCATCCGGAGCGGCCGCATGGTATGGGCCGAACTGCGCAAGATCATGGGACAACGACTCCAACCGGTCCGCGGGGAGCGTTGCCTTGCCGATCTCGAATGCCATCTCAGGATGATCCGCGTATGCGTCGGACGTGATCTCCACGGTCTTGCCGTCCGAGAAAAACGGGGTATTGAAGCTCTTGCGGTACGGTCCGTTTCCGATGCCGTCCCATCCGGTGCGCGGCAGTTCGTCACGCAGTCGGGAAGGGGAGACGCCCGAATCCGGGACGAAAGTCATGTCGTCCGTCTTGGTATCGTTCGGCTCGGTATCATCCGGTCCGGCAGGAATCTCGTCCGGTTCAGTATTGTCCGGTTCGGTATTTTCCGGTTCGGCAGGGAGGCCGTTCGGATAGGGATCATCCTGACCATTCTGTATGAGTATCCACCGGTACACGGCCGCGAGCAGGCTCTGGGCCTGACGGTCCAGCTGATCGCCCGTCGCATTGGCATCCATCGGCGTCGAGATCATGACGCTATTCAGCCCTGGCATGATCGTCGTGTGATACGGGCCGAGACGGGAGATGTCATGGAAGATGGCCGTCTGCGTGTCCAGAGGAAGGTTCTCCTGACCTGTTTTCGTTGCCATCAGCAGTTGGGATTCGCCGAAAATGCCGGCACCGGCATATACCTGGATGTCGTTCAGATTGAGAGGCGGCACGGAGACATTCTTGATATACAGTCCGGGCGTGGTCTGATTGCTCCATCCGGTGCGCAGCATGGTGCGGTACAGCTGTGGTGGCAGGCAGTATGTGTCGAGGCCGTTTTCACTGCCGGTGTTGTATGGAGTCACCGTGGATTCGTATCCGGGCACGTTCCACGGAGCAACGATGTCGCCGGTGCCGATGATGGTGGCCGCATCAAGGTCGCATGCTGCGTGCTCGATATGCGTCAGCCGCGTTGTTGTGGCACCATCCGTATGCCAATCGCCGTCTGCACCGGTCTTATCCAACAGTTCCGGATAGAGAGGGGTGGATTCGTTGATGAACAGGAAGATGATGGCGGATCCGTGGTCGCTGTCGATCAGAGACCAGAACGTCGTGGCATCGGTGGGGGACAGACTCAGCACTCCGCCGTTCCTGTGCCGTGCCTGGGTCAGGTTCACGGTGGTTAAGGCGGCGTCGACCGCCGGCAGCAGCCGTTCTGCGGGTTCCGGGGAGTACACGGCCAGTATGGTGTTCGGCACCGCCGGCAGCAGTTTGTACATGCCGTAGTCGTCACGTCCGGGGAACGCAGATTGCCGAATCTGCATGATGTTTCCGGTGCCGGTGTTGCGGTTGATGACGTCGTCGCTCATATCCTCTTTCTCCTTGCCTCAAGTGATTGGTACCGACACGGACTGTTGCACCGTTGCGTGATTCGGATACGAAAACAATGTGCCCATCATGACGAGCCTGGACGCATGCCCTTGATCCGAACGGAAGGGGAGGCCAATGCCTTGAAAACAGTTCCCACTGTAGCATCAAATGAATATGGAAGAGTCGGTCCTTCCCCATTGTTTTCGGCGCTACTCGCAATCGGCGGCGAAGCTGATGCCGCGCGCGTGCAGCAGGCGGATGTTGGCCGCACCGTTGGCGTTCGGGTCGATCTCGCCGGGCTGCGTCGGCGTAAACGTCAGGTCGCGGAAGACTATGTCGCGCACCGGATGATCGCCGTCGAAGCCGCACACTTCGATGTCGCGCCCCTTGCCGCGCCGGTCGCCGGTGGCCGGGAAACGGTCCTCGATGCGCACACGGTCGAACAGCATGCGCTCGAACACCGGCACCTGACCGGAATCCTCGCCGTCGTCGTTGTACGGCACGCCGTGCAGCTGGATGTGCGAGAATGTGCTGTCGGCCGCGACGACATCGCGCACGTAGCCGCCGCGCTTGCGCGTCGCCTTGATCTCCAATCCGAACGACGTGCGCGACATGTCGCAATCCCAGATGCGCACGTCGTCGATCCCTCCCGACATCTCCGAGCCGAGCGTGATCCCGAACCCGAACTCGGCCCGGCAGTCGAAGATCCGGATGTTCCGGCTCGGCCGGCCGATCAGATTGCCTTCCGGGTTCTTGCCGGACTTGATCGCGATCGCATCGTCGCCGGTCTCGAACACGCAGTCGAAGATCGTGCAGTCCTCGCACGAGTCCGGGTCCCAGCCGTCGCCGTTGAACACGCCCTTCGACCGGAACGTGCAGCCGTACGTGACGATATGGTCGCTGTAGATCATGTGCACGTTCCAGCTGGCCGACTGGCCGAGCGTGAGTCCCGCGATCGTGACATGGCTCGCGTTGCTCATGTTGATCAGCCGCGGCCGCACGCGTCCCGGCACCGTGTCGTCGCCGTCCGGGCGACCCACCGCGGCCGGTGCGGTCGACAGGCCGTCGCGGATGCGCCGCTTCTCCCGTTCGATCACGTTGCGCATCAGCTCGCGGCCGCCGCTCAATATCGCGCCTTCGCCGCGGATCGTCACGTCCGTACAGTTGGCCGGGCCGTCATGATCGAGCTCGCCGATGTTGATCAGGCTTGACAGGCAGTCCATTTCGATGCCCTCGAACCGGCTGCGGATGTACGGCTCGTAGTCGGCCGGGTTCGTCGTGCCTTGTAATGTCGCGCCCGCGGCGACGACGAGCTCGGTGTGCGAGTGCATGCGCAGCGCACCGGTGAGGAACGTGCCGGCCGGGATGAGGACCGCGGAGGCGGCATCGCAGTCGTCCAATGCGCGTTGGATGGCCGTCGTGTTGAGCGTGCGGCCGTCGCCGACCGCGCGATATGGCGGTTCGGTGACGTCGATCATGCGTTTGACGGCGGTCGTGCGGGCTGTTATGGTTCCCAGCTCCCGGGTCGCATGGCCGTCGCCGTCCGCGTCGAGAGATACGGCGATGCGGTACGTATGTGATGGCTGCAGATCGCCGATCGTGCAGTGCGTCACCGTCGTTTCGCGTGTCTGCTGCGTCTGCTGTGGTTGCTGCGTTCGGTGCGTCGCGTCGTCGCTGATCGTCACCAGATAACGGTGGCCGGGCCGTGCGTCGTCGGGCCGGTCCCACCATATCGTCAACGATTCGTGCGTCGCCGCATACCGCAGCCCTGCGTCAGTCATGTCCGCCCCTCCGTGTGTGGAACCGTTATGCTGGAGAACCACGGTATCCACAACGGATGCGTCGGCAATGGGCCGTTGCCATGTTTTGCCATATGGCGTTGCCGAGCCGACCGTGCGTGATGGCCGGTTGCGGTGCGAAGTCCGTTTGCCCAGTGTTCAGATGCGGTACGGCCGGCGTTCGCGTGGATACGGTGTCGGGTTCATGTGGGGTTTCTAGCGTGAGATTTGTCCATATCGATCGGCGGCGGGCCACGGTGAGGTGTCAAGACCCGTGCGCCGACGCAGAAGAAGGGGTATCACGCATGGGGAACCATCACCGTATCGCGGCGTCGCGCCGTGTGATCGCGCTGCTGACCGCGGCTGCGACGCTGTCGGGACTGGCGGCCGTCGCAGTGCCGGCCGCAGTGGCCGAGGCTCCGGCCGCCGGCGCGTCCGCCAAGCCATCCGTCGTCATCAACGAGGTCTTCGCGGGCAACACGAAGGAGCTCGGCGATCCGGTCGCGCAGCGCGACGACTGGGTCGAACTCAAGAACACCGGTTCCGCACCGGTCGACGTCAAAGGCTGGGGCATCTACGACGAGAAGCAGAAGAAGCACTACACGATCGGTGTCGACAAGGAGATCAACGCCAACACCGTCGTGCAGCCGAACGGCTATCTCGTCGCGTACATCGACTACAACGGCGACCCCGGCCTCGGATCGGACGCCGACTCCGTCTACCTGACCTCGTCCGTCGGCGACAAGTACGATGCCGCCGCCGAAGTCGATACGACCACGTGGAAGCTCGCCGACAAGATGACCGACGCGCAGTCGTGGTCGCGTGCCGACGACGGCACGTTCAAGGTCAGCGACAAGCCGACGCCGGGCGCGGCCAACGAATTCCCGTCGCCGACACCGACCCCCGAGCCGGGCGAGACGATGACCGTCGACGCATGGCCGGGACTCGACACCGTCACCGCGATCGACGCCGACGGCGAATTCGGTGCGAAGGGCCAATCCGGCGACCACACCGACGGCAACCTGTCCGGACTGGTGTATGAGTCCGGCCGCAACGGCTCCTCCGACACGCTGTGGGCCGCCGACAACGACCTCAACCCGACGCTCGGCAACACCGAAGACAAGGGGCCGGGATCGATCAACAAGTTCGTGCTTGACGCCGCGACCGGTACGTGGAAGCAGGACCCGACTGACGGATGGACGTTCGACGTGAACGGCCAGACCAAGGGCGGCAAGCAGCTGCACTTCAAGGACGGCAAGGGCGGGGTCGACTCCGAAGGCATCACGCTCATCCCGGGTGCCGATGGTTCGCCTGACTCGTCCAAGGGCGTGTTCATCGGCGCGGAACGCGACAACGAGAACAAGAACGTGCCGCGCCCGTCCATCCTCTCATACGACGTGAACGCGGCCGCCGCCGACGCGAACGGCGACGGGGCACAGGATCTGACCGCCACGCACGAGTGGAATCTCGTCGCGCCGCTGAGCCAGTTCGGCGTCACGCTTGGCAAGGATGACGCCAACCTGGGCGTCGAAGGCCTCGCGTTCATCCCGGACGCCGTGCTCACCGCCAACCATTTCCAGGTCAACCTCGACCCGAGCGACGCGCACGACTACGATCCGGCCGGCACCGCCAACGACTACGGCGGCCTGTTCTTCGCGGCGCTCGAGAAGACCAACGCGATCTACGCGTTCGCGCTCGCCACGGTCGGCGGCAATGACGTGGCCTATCCGGTTGCGCAGATCCCGCTGCCCGCCGCTGCGGCCAACGCCGGATTCGACGGGCCGCGCGACCTGACCTGGGACGGCGAACACGGCCAGCTCCTCGCCGAAGGCGACAACGACAACGGCACCGGCGCGAAGATCGCCACCTACACCTTCGACGGGAATGGCGCCCTCGCACTCACCAAGCTCACCGCGACTCCGGCCGAGATCGCCGGTCAGAACTCCGAAGGCTTCGCGATCACGCCCGATGCGGCCGCCACCACCGTCAAGGGCGGTGCCGCCGGCAAGACCTACAAGCCGGTCTTCTGGGCCGACGACGGCGTGACCAACGGCCACTCGCTGCGCCAGGGCTGGATCGAGGCGACCAACCCGAACCCGCAGCCGGAACCGCAGGAGTCCGCCAAAGTGACGCTGTTCGGCATCACCGACTTCCACGGCCACATCGAAAACGGCGGCTACCTCGCCACTGCGCTCAAGGAAACCAAGGCCGCCAACCCGAACACGCTGTTCGTCGGCGCCGGCGATCTGGTCGGCGCATCCGCGTTCGAATCGTCCATCGCGAACGACGTGCCCGCCATGAACCAGCTCAAGGCGATGGGACTCGCCGTCTCCGCCACCGGCAACCACGAGTACGACAAGGGCGCCGCCGATCTGGCGAACCGCATCGTGCCCGGCATCGCGCCGGCCAAATACGTCGTCGCCAACGTGACCGGCGACGTGCTCAAGGGCAAGGTCCAGCCGTACGCGATCGAGGAATCCGGCGGCAAGAAGATCGCCTTCATCGGCGGCATCTTCGCCACGCTCGCCGACTCCGTCTCCCCGGCCGGCATGAAGGGCATCACCGTCACCGACCCGATCGCGGCGATCAATAAGTACGCCGACCAGCTGTCCGACGGCGACCCGTCCAACGGCGAGGCCGATGCGGTCGTCGCCCTCGTCCACGCCGACGCGAACGATCTGAAGAACCTCGACGCGAACGTCGACGCGGTGCTCGCCGGCCACACGCACCTGTACGAGACCGCGAAGACCAACGCTGGCGCGCCGATCATCGAAACCGCGAACTACGGCGTCGAATACTCCACCACCGACCTCGAGATCACCGGTAGCGGCAAGGACGCGAAGGTGAGCGCCACCGCGGCCAAGCACGACGTGTTCACGCAAGGCTCGGACGGCAAGGACGTGCCGCTGTTCGAGGCCGACCCGGCCGTCAACCAGATCTACCTCGACGCGAAGGCCGCCGCAGACGCGAAGGGCGGCGAGGTGCTCGGCACGCTGGCCGACGACGCCACGTTCAACCGCGGCGCCAGCAAGCCCGGTGACCTGAGCACGGTCGGAAACAACCGCGGCGTCGAATCCACGCTCGGCATCCTCAACGGCAACGCCGCGAAATGGGCCGCCGAACAATCCGGACAGAAGGCCGACATCGGCGTGATCAACGCGGGCGGCATGCGCGCCGACCTCGACCCGAACGGCGACAAGCAGGTGACGCTCAAGGAAGCGCACGACGTGCTGCCGTTCGGCAACTCCAACGCCGTCGTCACCCTGACCGGCAAGCAGCTCAAGACGCTTATCGAACAGCAGTGGCAGCCGGCCGACGCGCAGCGGCCGGTGCTGTGGCTCGGCTTCTCCGACAACGTCGACTACCAGTACGACACGTACGTCGCCACCGTCGACGGCAAGCAGGTGCCGCGCGGCGCCGTGCACGACCTGACCGTCAACGGCAAGGCCGTACGCGACGACGACACGTACCTGATCGCCGGCAACTCGTTCCTGCTCGCGGGCGGCGACAACTTCACCGTCTTCCAGCAAGGTACGGGCTACGTCGACACCGGGTACATCGACTTCGACGGATTCTCCGACTACCTCAAGGCGCATCCGAAGCTCGAATCCGCGAAGACCCGCCACAGCGCCGGCTTCTCGGCGGCGCATCTGAGCGCCGACGGCACGGTGACGTTCACCGTGAGCGGCCTCGCGTTCACCACCGACGAGCCGCGGCCGTGGGGCGTGCGGCTGACCGCCAACGGCGTGGACTTCGGCGACCTGACCGGACTGGACTACACCGGCGAGGAGCAGGGGCCGGGCGCGGGCTCGATCACCGTGACCAAGAAGCTGACCGCTGCTGAGCGCGCCGCGTTCGTGGCCGCGGCGGATCAGGCTCCTGCGGCGGCGAAGGATGCAGCCGCGGCCGACGGCGGGGCGCTCGCGATCGGCGGGGCGACGGTGAAGACGCTGCTGACGAAGCCGGCGGAGCAGCCCCAGCCGGAGCCGACTCCCGAACCTGAGCCTGAACCGACGCCGACGCCTAAGCCGACGCCGACCCCGAAGCCGCAGCAGCCCGGCGAGAAGCCGGCTCCGCAGCAGCCGGGCAAGCAGCCTCAGCAGGGCGGCCAGAATGTGACCAAGCAGCCGTCCGCCAATCCGAAGGCCGATGCGGGTGCGAACGGCAACGTGCAGACGGTGCAACGACTGTCCGACACCGGCTCGTCCGTGGCGTGGATGGCGCTCGCCGTCGCCATCCTTGTGGCGCTCGGCGGCATCGGGCTCGCGTCCCTTGGAGTGCATCGCACCGAAGAGGAGTGACGCCCCATCCACCGTGCCCTGACCGGCATGTTCGGAGAAGATGCGGATAGCCCATCGTCCCGCCGGAATCCTTCCGGCGGGACGATTCCGTATATCGCCGGGACAATGCTGCAACGGTCTTCATGCGAAGACACGAACCCTGCATCGAGGCATGCCGGGAAGGGACTTCGACGGAACGGCTGAGGTGGCACGTCGTTTTTCCGGCTGATTTAGGGGCATATCTTGCAGTTCTAGGGCATCGGCAGCGGTACGAGACAGGAACGCTGAAATTGGTGTGTTGGAAAATAGCCGTTTTGCCGACCCGGAGTTCGTGAATATCGGCGGCATGCCCGAGTCATTGCCCTAGAACTGCAAGATAGTCTCCTTGCCCGGCTGTAATTCGCGGATCGGCTAATGTGCTTTTATTCTTGGCTTCCTCGGACGAGGAAGCCGTCGGCGAAGACGACTGAAGGAGCGTCAGACCCATCTCGGGCCAAGCTCATCGCATTAAGTCCGGCAAAGTACTAGCGAGCTGTGACGGATTCGCTGATACGCCTGAATGTGTTTCGGCCATGCGTCCCTCCTTCCCTGCGACGCTTCGCAATCGGCGTGGATTCCCGGTCGCGTCGAATTTTCAAATCCGATTCACTCCGGTTCCCGGCATGTTCCGCATGATCCGTGGCGAGCGCGGCAATGCATCCCGATCGAGGAGAGCAATCGTGCTTCCGCAGATACCCGAAATGGTTGTCTGCGCACCAAGACCGAAGGCATCTGATGCGGACGGTGCCTGAGAGACGACCGGCGCCGGCATACGAAGGGAATCGGCGTCTGCCTCGTATTCGTACGTACAATGAAGGCGGCGAAAGAACGCAACGGCCGTGGTATGGCGTGTTGACGAGTCATTGGTCGATGGGAGGCAATCATGATCATTGCGGTGACCGGTCATCAACGGATTCCCGAATCGGCCTTGCCGTTTGTGCGCGACGGCGTTCGCGCCTATCTCGCAACATGCCTCGATGCTGCTGGTGAAAAAACGCCGCCGCTCCACGAAGCCGGGAATCTGTTCGTCAGCTGCCTCGCCGTCGGTGCGGACCAGCTGGCCGCCGGCATCGCGTTGGAGCTTGGCTACCGTCTTGGGGCGGTGGTCCCGTCGCATGGCTACGAATCCACGTTCGATGATGACGGACTCGCGTCGTACCGGTGTTTGCTCGCAAGCGCCGACGAGACAGTCGCGCTCGATTTCGACCATCCATGCGGCGAGGCGTATATGGCGGCAGGCCGCAGGATGGTTGACGAATGCGACGGTCTGCTCGCCGTCTGGGACGGGTTTCCCGCCGGCGGTCTCGGTGGCACCGGCGACGTCGTGGCGTATGCGAGAAGGTCCGGCGTGCCTGTGCATGTCGTATGGCCGCAGGGGGTGGTGCATTGATGGACCGTTCCCGTACCGAAGTGTCCCCGTGGAGGCGCCCCTCCACCGACGACCGCAGCCGCCGCCTGTCCGATGACTGGTATCCGGGGGAATGGCTGGAACCGGTCGAACCGGATATCGTCAGACCATTTCTCGAACGCTATATGGATGGCATGTCGCGGCGTATGGCCGATTACATGCGAGCGCAGGGCTTTCCGGAAGATGGATGCACCTCCAGCCGCCGCGCATACGCCGTAGACTTCCTCAACCTGTGTCTCATCGTCGATCAGGATCATACGTTTCCCATCGGCGTGCGCAACCTCGCCGACAACGTCTATGAGCCGGACGAGGAGACGGCGATGGCCGCGGCGATGATGCTGCAGTTTGAATTCGACCGGTTCGTTGATTTCGTCGCGGGACTCGACCCGCATATCGACCGTCGCGGGTTCGTCGCCGCGCTGCGCTCGACATACGACTACAAGGGAGACATCGACTCCGCGGCGTTCCTGGGCATGCTCGCCGCGCGCACGGCGAGGCGGATGGCCGCCGAACGTCTGCGAGACTGGTCACGACGGGCCGTTGGGGACCTGGAAGGCAGCGCGCCGGATGGCTCCGGCACGGGTGGCGACGCGTGGGAGCGTATGATTCGGTCGCGTCTTGACCTATGGAACGTCACGGTGAGCGACGCCTCCACCGCGCTTGACCACGCGAAGGCACATTGGACGCAGTGCGTGGCTGCCGCGCGCCGTCACACTCCGCGTGCCCGACGCGACGTGGAGACATGGTGCGTCTGGCATGCGGTGTTGGAGACCGTCTGGCGTGCGGACAGACGCGCCTACGACGCGCGATGGCGGGGCGTGGATATGCCGGCACGTGATTCGCGACGGTTCGATGCTCTGCCGTCGCCTGAACCCGCCGGCACCGTGGATGACGTGTTGGACGGTTCGACGTGGAACACGCTGATGGGCCGCATGGTCGTCACACACCGGCGCGTGTCACGCGGCTACGCGCGGTGGTGTGACATGATGCCTGGCGAGAACGACGTGACGACGATCCGCCTGGCCGCGCGCACCATCGCCGACACGCCGGAGTTCATGGATCGGATGCTTGCCGCATCGTGCAACTCGCTCGTACGCGGAGACGTCGAACCGCCGCACGATGCCCGTGAAGCGATGCGCATGCTGCTCGCCTATGCGTGCGTGGGCCGGACCGTGGACCTCGACGGTCAAGGCGCGCGAGGCCAGGACCGCGGAAACGCCGAGGACTCGTCCGATGTGCCGGGCGAATACGTGTACGTCGGATTGCGCAACGCGATCCTCGGATACGCCGGCTACGGGGGCGAACGGCGCACGCTCGCACCGGACGAGTACCGTGACTACGTCGCGCTCGTCTCCGGCGGGGCCGCGACGACGAATGATGTCGCGCCGACGCGTGCTGACAGGACTGCGGATGACAGCGACGATGCCCGCTCCCGTGAGGTACGTCGCCGTGATGTGTGGATGTTCCCCGGCATGGAGGACCGATTCGACTCGGTGCGTGCGTCCATGGAGGCGCAGGTGCGTGAGGCGATGGACTTGGGATTTGACCTAGGCGTGACGGGTGACGAAACCGCGATGCCCGAAGCATGGTGGCGGTTCCACGACACGGCCGACATGGCCGTCAGCCGGTGGCTTGGCGGCGAGACCATCCACGCCCTCGCCGTCGACGGCCACGGCCACGCGCTCGCCTACCGGTCCACGAATCCGGTCGTCGCCTATCAGGACGTGAACGCCTGGCGACTTGCCGAAGCGCTCGAACGGTACGAGGGCGAACGCGGTTGGGGCAGCGGCGGGCGGCTCGCCGATCTGTACCGCGATCGCGGGCATCTGAGCAAAAACGGCGGGCGTGCCTTGGACCGCTCCATCCGCGACTATGCGGACAGCGCCCGCGGTGCAGGCGACGCCGTCCAATACCTGGCCGCCGTGACCGGACTGGGCATGATGCTCGGCACCGATGCCTCCGTCGAGACATTCGTCAGACTCATCGACCTGTGCGACAAGCGTGGCGGCGAACGCTTCCGCAAATCCTGCTGGACGCTGATCCGCGTCGCCAAGGCGAAGCGTTTGCGCCTGACCGTACCGGGCCCATACGGCAGGCATATCGGACCGCGACTCATGGCGATCATGCTGTCCGATCCGGAACGGCTCGCCGAGGCGGAACGCGAATTCAAGATCACGAACCTGCGTCGTGCGCTTGGGCGAGAGACGGAAGCCTCCGAGCCTTTCCATGAGGACGCCTGGCGTGCGGTCGCCCGTGACATCGACGCCGCCGAACATGTGGTGCGTGCAGTCGTGCTCGCCGCGTTCGCAAAGCTGCGCGTCACGGGTCGGCGTTGGACAGCGATACGCGTCACGCCGGCGGACTGCATCGGCTCGCGCATCGATCCCGCCTCCGACGGCGCGTGCGTGTTCCACGACACGTCGAAGGCTTCCGGTGCCGGCAATGGCGCCAATATGGCCACGGAACAGCGGAAAGGGGCAAGAACATGACCAATGACACGCGCATGCCCGCGAGCGGACCGTCGGGTGCGCAATCGCCGTGGAAGGACGGCGTGACGCGCCCCTTCACGCCCCGCGATGTGATCGCCGGACTCACCGGCGGATTCACCCCGACATTCGCGGGTCAGGTACTTGCCGACGACGTCGCGCTCGCCTATGCGAACCGGTATCTCACCCGCTATCTCGCGCTCGCCGGTCACCTGCCGTACCCGTACGAGAGCCGCGTGGAACGCGAATGCCGCGAATCCACACCGGAAGGCGACGCCGATCTCACGGTCGCGCTCGCCGTCGGCTATGGCGTGCCAGATGCGATGTTCGACGAGCTGACCCGAGATCTCGACGAGTGGGACGGTGCGGTGACGATGGGCGCGGCGTCTGATGCCGCCACTGCGCAGGCCGATGCGGCGGTGCACGCCGGCCGGTTCGCGCCGGTGCTGCTCGGTGACGCCGATGACGAAACCGGTGACACCGATCATTCGGCCGCGCCGGGGGAGCACTGGGATGTGATGTTCGTCTCCCAACGTTCCCGTGTGCTCGTGCGACGTGACGATGCGGACACGCTGGCGCTGCGCGTCGACATGCCGGACGCGGATGGTGCGCATCGGCTCGTTGTGCGTTTTGCCGATGGCGACGAGCTGTCCTTGGACATCGATGTGCGGCGTGGCACGTGGCGTCGCGGAGGCGTGGCGGCTCCGGCGGAGGGATTGGGTTTGCCGATCAGTTGCACCCTGCGCTGACTATTGCTCCCGTCACCGCTTGTGCTGGATATCCCAGTAGAGGCGGCCCAGATCGGTGAGACGCACGTAACCTTGCCGTCCGGTCGGCTCGTGGCGGTCCGTGTCCCATTCGGCCATGCACGCCCAGAACAGGTCCACTTCGCGCGTCGTCCCATCCGGTTCACGGATGAACGCCTCAAGCAGTTTCGCGTTGCGCAGATGCTTGAACAATTCCATGTCGCGCTGCAATTCGTCCAGCCGTTCCCACGTTTCGTCGCCGGAACGCATTACGCCATCGCGCGCGGTCGGCGCCTCATGCTCCGGGTGCACGGCGAACGCCGCGTCCTTCGTCGGGAATCCGGTGAACGTAGGCAGCGGCATGCCGTCGAACGTGCGCGCAGCGGCACGACGGCGGGTGACCGTAGCTCCATACGTATCGTCCGGGGCGATACGCGCCAGCTCATCCTCAGTGATCTGCCGGCTCGCATCCACCTGCCGCAGCACACTCGTCGCGTCGCTCCACGTGCGCAGCACCGGCTGCTGACCGTCCTCGCCCAGATTAAGCAGCGCACACACCGTCGAATGCAGCGACAACGGCGTGATCACGCCCTGCACATCCGCGGCAGCGCCCTGCAGCGCGGCCATGAGCGCACTCGTGTACATCAGATGCGTGCCGAACAGGGATTGCGACGCGGTATGCTCGTCGGTGCTGGCGAGCACGGTCGTATTGCGAGGCCACTCCATCGTGGCGGCAAGACCCGAATGGCAGCAGTCGAGGATAATGGTCATGCTGCTCGCCTGTGAGGCGTACGCGGCCTTACGGATATCGCTTACGCGAATGCCGCGGCGCGACGTGGAGTCGGTCGGATCGTCGTCCGGGGTGAGCAACAGCAGATCCGCGTCGTCGTCGACGGGAATCGCATGGCCGGTGAAGTAGAGGAGCGCGTCGCCGCGTCGCACCATGCGGAACAGGTCTCGCACGCGGTCGGTCAAGGCATCCGCCGACATTTCGGGATCGGTCGGATCGAACGGATCAGGCGTCGCGTACACGGTGCCGCCGAGCAGACGAAAGTTCGGCTGGGGCGTGCGCGGACTGTTTTCGCGCAGCAGATCGGCGAACGCATGCGCATCGACGCAGCAGCACTGCGGCTGCCGATTCCGGTACGCCTCGTTCGCATACTTCCCCACGCCGATGAACAATGCCAGCCGTTGCGCCATGTTGCCTCCCCATGTCCCTGCTGCCATCTTAACGTTTGCCTCCCCAGACACGACCGGACGTATCATGGACCATACGGGGAACGGAAGGGCGAGGAGACCGACTATGCAGACCAATGTGATGATTGTGGTGCATCCATCCGATATGGATGCGGCGCGCGAAGCCGCAACGGTGGCCGACGGATTGGGGTATGCGATCGTTCAGCCGGGAGCCGATCCGAGAACAGTGGGTTTGTGCGTGATCATCCTGTCGAAAACGGCCATAGGAGACCATGCGTTTCTGGATTACGCTTCATCCGTTGCCCGTGCGTGCCGTGTCGTGGTGCCGGTCCGACTGGACGATGTGAAGCCCGAGCGGTCAGGGCCGGACATCGACAAACACAACTGCGCTGACTTCTCATGCGGCCCGGGCGAGGAGCGCGTGACGCGTTGGAACCGTCTGTTTCGCTCCAACGTCGGTCTCTACGACGACTACAACGCGTTATACGCCCGTGCCGACCGATGGTATCGCAGCGGCCGAGGCGACGACTTCCTCATCGAGAACCTCGCACAGGCGCGGGATGCATCCCGACTGGCGTCGCAGATGGATACCGACTCGTTCAGTCCGACCACTCCCGTGATGCGTGAATACGCCGCCCGATCCTTCTCCTACGCGACGACGATGCGGCGCAAGTCGATCTGGTCGAACGTGCGAGTGACGGTCGCTGTCATGCTCGTCGCTGCGTTCGTCGCCGGCACCATCCTGTTCACCCGTTGGGCGAATCAGCGATTCATCGCATCCATACAGTCGATCTCCCGCTTCCAGATGGATTCCTGGCCCGAATTTTCCACATTCCGTACGATTCAGGCCGCCGAATCCGGTGGAATAGACGATGCGGCCGCGTTGGAGACGATTCGCGAAGGTCTGTCGCGTGAGTGGGTAAAGGCGAACATCGGCATCGAAAACGCTCGGAAGGGCGACTACACCGGGTCGGGATGGTTCTCCGACGATGACAAACGGCTCTATGCCGAATCGTCCGGCGGCGTGCTGCGCATCTGGGACGTTGCCACGGCGAAGCCGCTCAAGGCATGGCGCGTGGCGCAGGGAAATTACGATTTCTCCGTATCCTCCGACGGACGAGCGGCCGCCGTCAGCGGAGACGATGGTCTGACGCTCGTCGACCTCGAACGTGGAACGGCACGCGTGATCGACGCCAAGACGCCTGCACAGTCGCGCGTCGCCGTCAACAAGGACGCCACGCGCGTCATGGTTGGAGCGGATGACCACGTGACCGTGTGGGACGCATCTGGCGGTCTACATGATTCCACGACGACGGGCGAGGTGCTGGACGTGAAACGCACGGACGACGGATTGCGTGCGCTGGTGCGTACCGGGGACACGGTGCATGTTGTGGACGAGGACGTGGATGCGACATCCGCTGACTTCGCGCTGCCGCAGGGCTCCGGCGAGTTCGTCTACGGCGCGATAGGTGCGGATGGCACGATTGTCGTCGTTGACGCGAGAAACCTGCTCGTCGCCCGGCCCGACGGGCACGGTGGATACGCGGACGGACTGAGACCGACCGGCATCGTCACCCGTGACGCGCCTATCGGCCTAGCGGTGTCGACGAACGGTCTCGTGGCGGTGAGCACCAGCCAGGATGGCGTTCACGTGTTCGACACCGATACCGGACTCGACTTGGGAACCATGTGCGAGAGCGTCACTGCGGTCACCTATCCCGCGTTCTCCCGCAGCGGATCGTTGGCGTGCGGCAACGGTCTGGACTTGGTCATCCAGTCACTCGACGCGATCACGCCCTCCGACTCCGAGCCCGCGAATGCCGTGGTCTCCGATACGACGACGCCGAGTCTCACGGCCCAGGGGAATGGTGCCGACGGTACGGTGCAGGCGCAGGTGGACGACACTGGTAGGCTCACCGTGGCCACTCCCTCCGGCAAGACGGACACGACGATCGGCACACAGTCAGGCGCAATCGGGACCGTCACCGTCGTCGCCGTCACGCCATCCGGGGACGCGGTGGCCGTCGGCACCGATTCGGGAATCGTCGTCGCCTGGGACCTCACCCGGTCGCAGGATTCCGCGGTGACGCTGACGCGGGTGCGCAGTTGGACCGCGCCCGATGGGGCCTCCATCGATCGGCTCGGCTGGAACGCGGACCGTTCACGGCTGGTCGTGCACACCGCCGCCGGCTGGTGGAAACCTTGGTCATTGCACGGTACCTCCACATTCGCGGGCGCGATGACGGCCGCATCCGTACGCATGCCCGCATGCTGGCCGAGCAACAATACAACGGTGTTCGGCAGCTCGTTCATGAGACGTCATGCGCTGACCCAATGCGAAGCCGCGCCCGACGCCGTTGCGACGACCGAAACGGCCGACAGATAGAAGGGGAGAGAACGAATCATGGGATATGCGTTCGTGTCATACTCACGCCGTCAATCGGACGCCGTGGACGTGCTCATCGGTCTGCTTGAACGGGCTGGCATCGCCGTGTGGCGTGATACGGCGAGCATGCCGGCCGGTGTCGAATGGGAACGTCAGGTGAACGAGGCGATCCGTGGCGCGGATCTCGTCATCATGTGCGTTTCCGAACTGTGGTACGGGTCGCAGTCATGCCGTGATGAGAAGGATTGGGCGGACTACTATCACCGTCCGCAGGTTCGCGTCCGCGTCGACCGGGACGCGTTCGATCCGTCGCGTGCCGTTGCCGATATCGATGCGGCGTGGAAGGCCGTGACTCCCGAGGACAGACTCGCAGCCGATCTGGAGATCGCCGCAGGGGATTGGATGACCCGTGGCGCCAAGACGAGGGATCTCGCCCGAGGCAAGGCGTTCGCCTCCTATCGCAGGATATTCGGTTCCGCATCGGGCAGACGGTTTACCCCGGTCGCTGAGCGTTACCTGAGACGATCCGCACGGCGTCGCAGGCTCATGAGACTCGCCGCCATACTCGCCACGGCCGTCATCATCTGTTCCAGCGTGGCCGGCATGACATTCACGGCCCGCATGCGGCAGCTCGACGAAACCAGCAAGCAGTGGAACACCGAGTCGAAACAGTGGGACGCGCTACGCGCCGCCCTGCTCGACAGCCCCTATCAGGCGATGAAGACCGCGCTTGCCCAGCCGCACGACGCGGCCACGATGCGTAGCGCCATGTACGTGACCGGGATGCGCATGGTGCTCGACACGCACGTGCCCGACGATCACGGCAAGGCCACGGACGCGCGGTTCGCCGGATATGACTTCCCCGGACATCTGGACGCGACGGCACCGGAAGGACTGCCCGCCCACGGCGTGCGGGCGCGCGGCTATGCCGTCTCGCCGGACGGTCTCGCCGTCGCGGCGCTCGGTGACGGGGGAGTACGCATCCTCGACGTGCATGACGGAGACACGCTGATGACGCTCACCGGCGTGGACTTCACGACGGTTTCGTCGATGGCATGGAATGAGGACGGTTCGGCGCTCGCCATACGTTCCGACGACGGTACCGCGACCGTGTGGAAGATTCGTTCGAACACCACGATCATCAAGGACACCGACTCGTGGTTCATGGACGGCGCCGCACTGGGTAGCCCGTCATCCGGCACGACCGGCGCCGGCAGCCGCGCCGTGCTCCTCGCCCGTGACGGACAGATCACTGTGGTCGACACGGGCAAAGGACAGGTGCTTTCGGATGACACGCATGTGCCGGTCGATGTGGGCGTCGTCATCGCCGCCGCACCGGACGCCAAGAACGTCGTCTACGTGGCCGGCACACGGGACGGCGCAACCGCGTTGTACCAAGTTTCCTGGGGTTCCGATGACCTGTCCGGAACCGGCAGGGTGGCGCCTGTCACCATACCCGACGGATGCGATCCGGTCGCGCTCGCCGTCCTGCCGGGCGGGAACGAGGTCGCCATCGGATGCGGTTCCGAGATCGACGTCATTGACGTGGCGACCGGCTCGCCGACACGTCGGATCGCCAACGAATCCGGCGCGATGATCAGCACGGTGAGTGCGGACGCGCAAGGAAGACTGTTCGCCGGATTCGATGGCGGCGTGCTCGCGGTGGTGGAATCCGGCGCGGACACGTTCTCCTACCCCGACGCCGCCTCGTCCGACGCCGGCAGCCTCGGATACTGCGTCGGCGGCACGGCTCGGGCCGTCGCGGTCTCCGGGAACAAGGGACTGTTCGTGGGCGACGGCACCACTGCACAGAACTGTTCGCGCAACATCTCCCGGTCGAAGACGGGCGACGGCGGATCGAACGGTGTAGACAACGCTCGTCGCGACGACGGCTCGTGGACGATGCACGCCGGCATGTTCGACTTTGCGGTCTCCACCGACGCCCACCAGTCGCGTGCGGTCGCCGCCGCACCGGACGGCAACGCGTTCGCCGCGGGACTGTCCGACGGATCGATCATGTTCTCCCGTTACGACATGCAGCCCGGGCCGGCTATACGCGAGGTTTCCGGCGAGGTGCGCGCCGTCGTCTATTCGGCGGACGGCAAGCATGTGGTCGCCGCCACGCGCGAGGGGCTGATCTTCTCCATGACCGCGCCGGATGCCGGCGAATACGAAGGCGCGACCCTGCGCGGGCTGGTGTCGGCCCGGCTGGATCGCGCCGTGGAATTGGGTTTGCTCAAGCGGTAGCCGCGGTCTATGTGGCTGCGGCTACCGCTTGAATGTGAACTGCCGTCCGCTATGCCTTACGGCGACGGATGATGAGGGCGATGGTTGCGCCGGCCAGCAGTAGTGCGCCGCAGCCGATTGCGAGGATCACATCTGCACCGGTCTTGGGCAGCGGTTTGGCCGCCTTGGGACTGGCCGTCTTGGTGTTGTTCGGCTTCGAGTCGCTCGGGGAAGGCGTCGTGTTGTCGTTGGTCGGTTTCTTGTCCGTGCTATTCGGTGCCGGGGTAACAGCGGGCTTCGCCTTGGTGATCTTCAGCTTCGCGGAGGCCTCCAGATCGCCGGACTTGACGACCACGGTGTAGTCGCCGACCGGAGTGTCCGCCGGGATGGTCACGGTCTTGCTGACCGTCAGATCATCCTCGGACACCGGAGCCGAACCGAGCTCCTTCTTGGTCTCCTTGAGCGTGATGGTCGGGCTGGTGCCGAGGGCGTACAGGCCGGCCTTCACGTCCACGGTGCCACCCTGTTCCACGGAATCCTTGGAGAGTTTTACGGCCTGATGGCCGGGGCCGGGTTTGCCGTCGACGATTTCGAAGACACCGTCCTTGTCGCCGGTAGTCCATCCGGGGGTGTCGTCGCAGGCATCGCCGATGCCGTCATGATCCGTGTCCTGTTGATCAGGGTTGGCCACAGTGGGGCAGTTGTCCGATGCGGCCGGGATGCCGTCGCCGTCGTCCGTGATCTGCACTTGGGTGGAGCCGACCGCGGTCTGTCCCTTGGTGTCGGTGACTCGCACGCCCACGGTGCCATCGAAGAGTTGGACGAAGGTATGGGAGACCTGCGGGGTTGTGGTGGTCTGGTCGTAGACACCGTCGCCGTTGAAGTCCCATTCGTACTTCGTCAGGTCGCCGTTCGCGGAGTAGGAGCCGCGGGCGTCGAAGTCGATGGTGGTGCCGGGCTTGCCCATATACGGACCATCCAACCACACGGACGGCTTGCTGAGCGCGGTATCGAGCGCCTCGATAATGGCGTCCGAGGCTTCGGAGGCATCGGCGATGGGGTAGCTCTTGCCGCCGGACTTGTCGACCAGCTGCTGGAACGTACCGTCGGAGGTCAGCGAACCGGAGTCGATGCCGTAGATTTCCACTGGATCGATCTTGTAAGCGTGGTCGGCCACGGAACTCCATGTGAAGTTGGTCGTGGGCTCAGGATCTTTCGCAGGGGCGTCGCCGTAGACGATGTCGACCTTCTTTACGCCGTCTCGCCATTTGAGATTGAGTGAGGACTCGACGCCGGAATACACGGTCTCCTGTTCGTCGCCGCCGCCGGAGACGTCGATGGCCTCGAGCTTGCTCTTCAACGTGTCCACGTCGTCGGTGAAGTCCTGTTCGACCTGGCTCGGGTAGTCGTCGGGGTCACCGCCCTGATCGGGACGGTCCTTGTAGGTGACCAGTGCGAACCGTGCCGACGAGGACTTCTCCTTCACCTTGTCGACGATGGATTCGATGTTGTTCTTCACCTCGTCGATGTCGTCCCACATGGAACCGGTGGCGTCAAGCGTGATGACCACGTCGATGTTGCCGGAAGTCGGCGTAATTGGGTGCATATAGTCTGTCGGTATTCCGATTTTCTGTTCAAGAAGCTTCGCTATTTCTTCATGACCTGTGACGTTCGGATGATACCAATTATTCACATCTCCAGAAGGATAGGCTTGTGTGATACCGTCATCATTGGTCCAACCAGCTGTCTCGGCCAGCTCATTGATCCAGCGGTGTTTGTTTTGATATGGGCTCGGTTCATGTCCGGAGAATGCATCAACTGGATTGACGTAAACAACCTTGAGATTATGCCCCTCTTTGTTCCATTCATCGACCAGCTTTTGTTGCATTGCCGTTGCATCAGTGCCAAGCTGCCGAATGTTTTTGGTCACGTTATATCCGCCATCGAACGGATTCGGACGTTGGAAGTAGAAGTCCTGCAATGTGCTCAGTAAGGGGTATCCGATGAGAAGGGCTTCCGCATGCCGATTGTTGGCTATCTTGTTGTCCAAGGTGGCCAGTATTTTTCTGGTTTTTGCCTTCACCTCAGGGATTTTGCTCATTGCGGACTTGATGCGTTTTTCACAGCCGTAAGCGCCCAGATAACCTCCAATATAACAGTCTTGGATAATGCTGGCGAAATTGACATCGTTTCCGCCAGCGGTAAAAGCAACAAGATCAGTGGTGGCGGACAAGTTGTCAACCTGCTTTATGATTGATTGATAATCAGGTTTTTTTGTACCTGAGCCATCGGTGGTTGACCCTGAAAATGCATAATTCTTATACGCGACGCTGACGCCTTGGCTACGAAGCCACTTTGTATACAAAGATCCATAATTACGGTCGCTGCGGTATGCCGAACCGTCATTATTAGGACCACCAGTATAGGATGCGCCGGTACCCTCCAAAGTTGCGTAGGTACCATTGCCAGCGGTGTAAGAGTCTCCGATGACGGCGAAATTTAACACGCCTCTAGTAACAGTGACACCCGGCGCGGTCGTACCGTCATCGGCGACTGCGGCGGCTGCGGTGAATCCGGCCAGCATCGTGGCCACGGCGACTGCGCTGCCGATCGCCCGTATCAATCTTCCGTTTCTTCTCATGGTGTTCCTTCTGATCGACGATGACGCAATTCACGGTGAATAAAGACCGATGCATCATCGATTCGAGATTCTTGTGAACGTACAACCAGAGGGGAGAGGGCGAATGCCCCGAACAGAATGCAAGTGTAGGAGCGTCATGTGACGAACATGGCAACGTTCGTGCATCTGCACAAATATGAAGGCGTCGCACTGCGCGGGCTGGCGGTACCGGCCAGCGCAGTGCCACGCCGTGGAATTGGGTCTGTTCAAGCGGTAGCCAAGGTGTTCAAACCGTGGTCGCGGTGCGGTTCGCCTGGGCGATGACATCCTCCACCCAGGATTTGAGCTGCTGCATCTGTTCGAGATGGCGCACCACGCCGTCCACGTTGGTCCACCTGATGAACTCGAACGTGGCGATGTGGGACCGTTCGTCGAGTTCCAGATACGCCGTGAACTCGCCGGCGCTGGTGGTGTGCAGATGGAACGCGCGATACACCCACTGAATGCCGTTGGAGGTCTCCTGGGAGATCTGCAGATTGTCTCCGAGCGGCGAGGTTTCGAGCAGGGGACGTACCGTGCTCCAACTCACTTGGCACGGGTAGGTGAATTTGCCGTCGGTCAGCTCCTGTTGCGCCTTGTAGGTGCCGCGGCTGAACACGTTGCGGTTCAACGCGGCGTTCGCCTTGCGCTTCAGGATTTCCCAGATGTAGCAGACGATGAACAGACCGATGAAGATGAGAATGACGAGTACGTTATCATTCATATGGCGTCCCTTCGATTTGGGTTGCGGATGGCCGGGACCAGCAGTCTAGACTCTCCGGAATTCAAGGACGGTGTCCCCGGATTTGAGCGTCATGTGGTCGTTGCCGTCCGGGGTGACGATGAACTCGCCGCCCATACCGAGCAGACCCGTGACGGTGAGCTTGTACGTGCCGTCGCCGTTGTCCTCCAGCAGGTAGGTGTCGCGCGGGCTGAACAGGTTGCAGTTCGTGTCCTCGAAGGTCACCGTCTTGCCTTTGGCGGTGACCAGACCCCATGTGCCTTCGCCGACGCTCTGCCATGTTCCCTTGATGGTGAACGAGCCGCAGCCGGTGAGCGTGACCAGGGTGAGCAGTACCACGGCCACGGCGGCCATGATGCCGATGAAGCGCCGACGTCCGTTGACAGGATCGCCGGTCTGTTCGGCGGAGAGGGCGATGGCATTGGCGTTGGCGTTTGCGTTGATGTTGTTGTGTTCCATGATGGTGTTCCTTCGGAATTGTCGTGTGATTTCGTTATGACGTCACGATGCGCTCACTTGGAGCATTTCGCGCCGCATTGGGTGCAGAAGAGCGAGTCGCGGCTGATCTTCGCGCCGCACATGCCGCAGAATTTGAAGGCGGGGGCGGGGGATGCCGTGGGTGTGGGCGACGCCGATGGTTGGGGCGTCGGATGCAGTGCCGATTGTGGCGTCGGCTGCGCCACCGGCCGCGGCATGGATTGCGGCGCCGATGCGGGCGCCGACGGTTGTGCGGTAGGTGCCGTAGGCCGCTGGGTCGCGGAGGTAACGGAGGCCGCCGCATCCCTCGCCTTCGACGACAGATCCTGCCACGTCGCTTTCGCGCTCGACGAAGCGTCGGCGAAGACGGTGTTCGTCGAATCGGAGCCGTTCGCGCCGAAAATGCGCTTCGCCGTCGTCGTGCCGGCATCGAACCACAGATCGGTGTAGAGCAGGTACAGGCGTCCGAGGAAGGTGCGTGACCGCCGGTAGACGGCGTTCCTGTAGGCTTCCGTGATCGGCGCGTCCTCATACGCGTTGATCGCGCCGGGGCGCAGCAGCCACTCGTACGAGAAATCGGCGATGGTCATCGGCAGGTTGAGCGCCTCGTCGTTGAACCCCAGCTTGTAGGGGCCGTTCTCCGCCTCGTAGCGGTCACGGAAGAAACGGTACATGGCCTCGTCGTTGGACAGCATCGTGGCCGCGGTGCGCGAGCTGGCGTCGTACGCCATCGACAGCACGGCCACGAGGGCGACCATAGCCAGAGTGAACAGGATCCAGCCGATGAAGCCGGGCATGTTCCGCCCTCGCATATCGGCGAGAATGGAATTCAACTGGTCATCGGTCATGTATCCGAACATCGACAGCGCGTCGCCGAGACCGTAATCGGTGTACTTGTCCGGCAGAATGATCGATCCGGCGGTGTAGCCGTCATAGGAGCCAGCCGGTTTGAACCCGAAATACAGGACGCCGATGATGCCGACGACCAACGGGACCAGGGCCGCGAACTTCCACCGTTGCTGGAACATCGGGATGACCGTATGCCAGTCCTGGATGCGCCATTGGTCCGGTGTGCACACCTCGGCGGGTTTGATGGCGTTCTCGTCGAGCGCGGATGTCGCGCCCGGTGCGGGTGACGATGACGACATGATGATTCTCTCCTTCTCTTGTTACTTTGCCCGTCGTCATGCGTGACCGAAGCCACGCCAGGACGGGCGAGTGATTTCCCTGATGCAACAGATGCAACACTGAAATGCGTCAGACGGCCTGACCGCAGTGACCGCAGAATTTGGTCGCGGCATCGACCGGCTGTCCGCAGTGACCGCAGAACCGGGGTCGTTCGGCGGATGCGGACGCCGCGGGGACTGACACCGCCGGTGTGGAGTTCGACGGTTGGGTGGCGGTGTATCGCACGGACGCAGGGGTCGGGGATGACGTGGATACGGCTGGTGCGGGAACTGACGCTGGTGCGGACGGCGCAGTGGATGCCGTCCGTCGCACCCACCCGGTTGGCGAGGGGGCATGAACCTTCGGATGCGCGTCGCTCGGCGATGGGACCGTCGTGGCGTTCTGCGGAAATGCCGTGGGAACGGCGGACTGTGTGTGCGGTGCAGTCATGGAGGTCGGCGTGGAATCCGGCATGGGTGCCGCATCTCCCACCGACAGGCGTATCTTCGGCCTCGCCGGAGCGGCAACCGTAGCCGGTTCGACCGCTGCCGACCCCTGTGCTGCGGCGGATGTCTTCGACCGTCCGTAACGATCCGCCTTAGCCTTGGCGAGTTCCGCCTCGAGTGCGGCGATCTTCTTGCGCCGGTCCTCCTCCATGCTTTTGCCGAAGACCAGCATGCCGATGCCTGCGAACCATGCGAGAGCGGTTAAGATCCATAGCCACACGTAGATCGTGTTCGCGTACTCGTAGCCGATATACGATATCACCGTGCACACGACGGCCATGCCCAACGCCTTGAACGCGTTCTTGTATGTGTTGTCGTTGCGTGCCTCGTCCAGCTCCTTGGAGATGGTGCTGATGCCCCGTACGGGTTTGTTGCTGTCATTGTCGCTCATGTGAACTTCCTTTCTCCGTCATACGTCCGGCGATTCGTGCCGCTGTGACGAATATGTTGCATGCGCACCGTTTCAGGATGCGAAATATCAGCCGACCCTGGTTCCGCAGTAGCCGCAGAACTTCGCGTCCGGTGAAAGCTGTGCGCTGCATGCCATACAGAACTTCAGACTGGTGTGCGCGATGGATGGCGTGGATGAAGGCTCCACAATGGCGGGGGTCGATGCCGATGGCAGGGGAATGGATGGCGCATCCGGACGCACGGGTGTCGGTGACGACGGCGTGTCCGCCGGTGTGCGTCCGAGCGTCGCGTCGAGACGCACCTTGAGCGCGTCATGTATGCGCTGGCTTGAGACAGGGGCAGTCTGCGGCAGGTTGTGATCGACAGGGTTGTGATCGGCCGGGGCATGATCGGTCACAGCCGGCGATGCGTCATTGCGATGAAGCCATCGGTCGAACGTATCGAGCAGCTCATGGGCCTGTGCTTCCACCTGATCGGCAGTGGCATGCGGGTCGAGATCGCATATCAGGGCGCCGTTGCCGGAGACCAGACGTTTGCGGCACGGCCCGAACCGTTCGATGCCGTCGAACAGGAGCGACAGTTCCTGCTCCGTCATCCGGCCGAGGGAAAACACGAGCTTTGGGCCGGGAGTTTCATGCTCGACGAGGCATGCAACGATCAGGCTGATATTCTTTCCGTCCACGTTGGTATATGACTTCTGATATGCGCAGAAGCCGTCCTGCTGCCATGATGCCAGCGCGTGCAAGAGATCAGCCGATATGATACCGGTGATGTACCCGTCCGACGCGCCATCGGCATCCGGTTCGTGCGTACCTTCGAAACCGGGGACATACCAAGGTGCGACCACGGTTCCCATGCCGATTGCCGCGGCGGCGCCCGTCTGGGTGTGAGAGGAGACGAGCGTCGCCTCCCGCACGACGATGTCCATACGGTCTTTCGTGCCTTGTGGGGGCAGTTGGAACCGATTGATGAATTGGGGCAGAGCGTTGTTGATAAGGCACGCCAGCGCGGAACCTTGGGGGCCGTCGTACAGGAGGCAGTATATTGGCAGACCGTTGAGCTGCTGTACGTTGTCTGTGATGGTGGACGTTATACAGCCGGAGCCGCCGTGCTTCGCCGACCTCAGATTGAATTCCGGGAATAATACGTCGATAGTGGACAGGAGACGATCCGCCGATGCCGTGGAATAGAAAATGAGACCATTGGCCATGGACAGTGCTTCGTAGGCGAACTTGGTCTTCCCCGACGGTCCGCCGAACTGGTCGATCGTCGCGAGGCCATCGCTGTTGAACAGGTTGAGATCCACCATATGTGTTCCATCTTTCTTCTGAGCGGTGCCCGATCAGTCACCGAAGACACGGCGGTCCGCGTCGGCTGCGGCGACCAGCGGGTCCTTGTGATGCTCCAGGACGTTGACGAATTCGTCGCCGCTGATTTCCCACGCCTGATGCGAGCTTATGAATACCATTTCGATGAGTTCGATGGGTGGGATGAATTCCCCGCAGCACAGGCTGCTCACGCTTTGGACCGTGCCTGTGACCGGATCGAGCTGAAGATTGTAATGCATCCGATTGAAGTTCGATGCCGTGAGGAAGATCATCGCATCCGCGAGACGGTCCGTATCGTCGGTCGGTACCTGTTTGGAGACCGAGAGCGATCCCTCGGGAATCTCCGGCAAGGTGGAGATGCAGATCGTGTCGGGAGTGATGTTGATGTTGATTCGTCCTCGTTTGATGGTGGAGGTCGTCGAGAACTCCCATTCCATGGTGATGCTGCCGCGATCGTCAGCCACGTCGTATGTGAAATGCTTCGAGTCGAGATACGCGATGACCGCGTTCAGCAGGTCGGTATTGTCGTTCGTCGTCATGATGTTCTCCCTCCGGACTCAGCTCATCATGATCAGTACGGCGCTGCCCCACGTGATGACGCTGATTGCCCCTATGACGGTCAGCGCGATCGACAGCACCCAGCCGCGCGGGGCGGCGGTCTTGGGATCCAGGCCGGCGGTGCGTGCTGCGCCACGTGCCTGATACACCTGGAATGTCGCCAAAGCCGCCGTTGCACATATGACGACGGAGAGCAGGAAGACGAGGATGATGATCAGACCCATGTTTTCCAAAGTCACGAGCGCTCCCGAAAGCGTGTCGAGCACGCCATATGCGACGGCGCTCCACAGGGCGATGATCGTCCACGTACACCACTGGTCTCCGCGGAACTCGACGGTGTAGGGCAGGAACGACGCCCATGAATACTGTTCGCCGGTCTTCCGGTTGTTCGGTCCGGTTGGGGTGTTCGATCCGTTGTAGTATCCGCTCATCGCGATCTCCTCTGTTCTTCTGCTGGTGTGTTGGTATGTCGGCTCGGCGTATCTTTTTCGTTTCGCCGGTCAACTTGGACATGTCGGGGAACACCGCCGTTCGGATGCGAAAAAATCACATGGTTCGACGATGAACATAAGGAGGGGGCAACTGCCCCGAATGCAATTCCAGTGTAGACGCATTATGTGAACTTATGCGACAGCCATGCCTTCGACGACCGGTTCACCTCATCGTCAGATACAATTCGCGCCACAGTGGGGGTGCAAAACGCCTATGTCGCACCCACCGTGGCGCGCCTATGCCGCGTCATGTCATGACCTTGTCTTGATAACCTTGTTGTGACTGATGTAATAAGCAGACAACTGGAAGGTAAAGCGCATGTCATTGTCCATCCAGCAGGTTGACATCACCACTTTGGATGTGGACGCGATCGTCAATGCGGCCAATACGGAACTACTTCAGGGCGGAGGCGTATGCGGGGCGATATTCCGCGCCGCGGGCGCCAATAGACTGCAGCAATCATGCGACGCGCTGGCGCCGATCCGTACCGGTGAGGCGGTTATCACTCCGGGCTTCGATCTTCCGGCACGATACATCATTCACACGGCCGGCCCCATCTGGCAGGGTGGCGATCATGGCGAGGAACGACTGCTGCATGACTGCTATGCGAACAGTCTGCAACTGGCATGGGATCATGGCTGCGTGAGCATCGCGTTCCCGCTGATCTCCTCCGGCATCTATGGATATCCGAAGGAAGAGGCGATGCGGGTGGCATCGGAGGCCATTCATGCATTTCTGGCGGACCATGACATAAAGGTCATCATCGCGGTCCTCGGCCAACACATCTACCAGATGGGCGAACGATATTTCCACTGAATCGGGCAGTGATTAGCATGTTGTCGAGCTTAATGCGACGGGCCTGACGCTCCCCCAGTCGGCTTTGCCGACAGCTCCCTCGACCGAGGGAGCCGAGAATAAAGAACACGTCATTTAGGTCCGACAGAGTCCTAGCATTTTGCCGGATTTAAATTGACGCATCTTTATTCTTGGCCCCCTCGGCTGAGGGGGCTGTCGGCGAAGCCGACTGGGGGAGCGTCAAACCCATCACATTAAATCCGACAAAATACTAGTTGGTTCCACTGTCTTGTGCATCCGAACGAATTCCTTGCGCCGGGTTCGCCCAGGCGCAAGGAATTCGCGCCGAAATCATTTCCTCGACTGATGTTTCAGAACGGCTACCTCTGTTCGTGCCGCTTCCCATACCATTTAATGATCGTCTCGGCGAGCTGCAGCCCCTGTGCGTCCAGTTGCTCAATGGAGGCGTGGGCGTCGATTCGGGTGCATAAGAGAATGTGTCGGGAATCTCCTACTATCATTGCGGGAAAATAAGGGCCAACTTGGTCGATGCCGTCAAATGCCGCCATGTTGGGTTCGATACTGGATGCGAACATCAGCGGTTCCTTTGCGATCTGCCCATTGGCGAGTACGAGATTACCCCCTCCAATCACCTGTACGCCGTATGGCGTTGGGAACAGCGGCGTGGGGAATTTCTTCTCGAATCCACCGTAGCTGACTCGTGACCAGTGTTCCCGCAACGTGTGGTACAGTACCGGCGGAAGATATGGGTATGGTGTATTGCCCTCAGTGAGGGACTGTTTGTTGTCCGGGTCAATGGTGTGCTCGTATCCGGCGATGAACCACGGGGCCACGACGTCGCCATTGCCCAGAATGTCGACAGCCTCTTTCGTGCAGAGGCCATTGTTGATGGTTGTCGTCTTGAACTCGCCCGTATCGGAATCGTGCATTCCGAAGATTTCGGAGACGATCGGAGTGTCCGGCTGCGACCTGAGCTTGAAGAACACGATTGCGGAACCGTTGGGGGCATCGATCAGTGACCAGAGAATCGACGTATCAGGTGTTGTGATGATGCATGCGCCGCTGGCGAAATACTTGGATTGGGCCAGATCGTAGGATCGTATGTGCTCATTTACCAATCGCAGCAGATTCTCGGCGGATGTGTGTGCATACACCGCCACGACGGCATCGCCTGGGCCGAGTTTTCGCAGCATGCTGTAAATGCTGTAGATTGCTAGCTGAGGATGATCTGGACTCAGCGTCGCGCGGGCGGCGAAGAGATCCGAGTCGCCGTCTGATGGTCCGTGTTTGCCCCAAGCGTTGCTGACTGCGATTCCGATCATTATGCAAACCAGAATGATGATGATGGTTCCCATGTTGTCCCTTCCCTCATTGACGTGTTGTCAACACGGTTGATCCGGATTATTCAGAAGGGAAGGGGCGAATGCCCCGAAAAACTATTTTCATGATAGCAACGGTTTTGTGTATCGTGGGCGTATCGTGGCATTTCCTACAATGCCCGTCGCTGACCGGCGTTACCGCAGCGCGCTGAGCTTGCGCAGCGTGTTTGCGATGAGGTCGACGTCCACGAACGGCCGCGTACGTTCCTTCGACTGTACAACTACGACGATCGGCATCATACCCTCGTATTGCGTCCAAGCCGTATCGAGATGCATCTGACGGCGATCGCCCTGCCGGCGGTCGCCGTCAGACTCGGTTGATAATCGCAGGCCACGTCGCATCACAACGTATTCGGATACTCGTAGGTGACGTAGGGATGCCCTTGTAACGCGGTCTCGATCAGCGCCTCCGCCTTGTCCTTGTCGAAATCGCAGATCTTGGCGATGTAGTATGCGAAATCATTTGCATCGACCTGCTTGTGACCAATGTAGCAGCTGCCGTCCGGGGCGATTACGGCGCTGAACTGCACGTCGATGTTGTACTGCGGGAGGTTCCGGTTGCTTTGGTAGTACACGACAGTGTGGAAGTCGCCCCACTCCTTGACCACCCTTTTGAAGATGAGGCCGGCGACTTCCTGCTGCGTGGGCCACGGAATATCATCGGCCCGGAACACGCCGAGGTCGCCCACGGTCAGACGTTCCCGCTTCAATCCGCGGGCGTCCGCCTCAGCGTTGAACCCACGCACCAACTGCAGGCAGCGGGCGATGCAGTCCTTCTTGGCCTGTTCCGGGTCTTGAGCGGGTCGCGGCGCGGGTTGCGATGTTGGTTGCTGTGCCTTTCGTTCCATTCCCAGCTGCTTACGCAGTTCGTCGATATCGAATGCTCCCATGACAAACTCCTGTTCGTTCCAATCCTGTTTGTTCCCAATCTGACCTGTCTCGGTCGTCTCAATCCAGCGGTGCGTTGCGCAGCATCGACCTGAAGCCCGGATAGTCGCACATCCACAGCATCGCGGGGATGCCGAAGTTGATGTATCCACGGAGTTCCCCTTCGGGTGTCGAGAAGCGATCCAACGCCAGATTCATGAGGTTTCTGGCGGTGACGATTTCGTGCCGGTGGAGCAGAAGGAGGATGCTGGCGTCTTCCAGAAGCAGGATGCCGGCGTTGAGGTCCCCGATGCCATCGAGATGATCCGGTGTCAGCCCGTTCGATTTCATGAAGCCGAACCATTGGTCGACGGCGTCGAAGTCTATGGGATCCTTATCCAATCCGTTTAGGATGATCTGGCTTCCCTGAACAAGCAGAGGGTTGATATCCTGCTGATCGGGAATGTGTCTCAGCATGCCGACCATCTGTGCGAGGGCTTTGCCGAGATCCTTCTGCTCGGTACCGCTTCTGCCCACGATGTCGCCCTTTCGGCCGATGATGGCGTAGTTCCTCAGCAGTTCCATCTTGGTCGCGGCATACCGCTCGTCGCCGGGCATGGACGTCGGGTCCATTGAGGGACTGCGCCATGATTCCCAGCGGAACAGGTCGTCGGCGAACTGCTGGCCGAGTTCGTTCAGGTCGTCGGCGGACGCGTCCGCCGGATACGAGCGGACGATCCCGCCTTTGTCCCGAATCAGCAGGGTGCTGTACGGGCCGAGCATACACATGCCGCTGTAGGCATCGGAGAGGCTGTCCTCGTTGTAGTCCACGCCGGTGACCGTGCATAGCACCGGGTCTTCGGCATAGTCGAGTCCGAACGTGGCCGCCGTGATGATGGGCGACTGGTCGGGATGGTCGGTCACGGTAAAGGGTTTCCGGTACATCTCGACGCCGATGCGCTCCCAGCCGCCATCGTTCAACGCCTTGCGCTGACCGGAAGTCATGTAGCAGTCGATGGAACGCTTGCCGATCAGCGGCGACACGCGTTTCGTGTCTTCGAACCCCGGGTAGTTCCACGGGTTGACGAGATCCGCGGCGGACAGTATGTCGACCACGCCGGAGAACATCTCGCCGTCCTTGAGGATGCAGTGTTGGATCGGCACCCCGGCCTTGTTCGGCCAGTTGCCGGTCGGGGCGAGCAGGCCGTGGTTGTTGGCCGGGTCGTCGAGCGCCGGCGTACTGATCGTGATGAACAGGATGGAACCGAGCGGGCCGTCGACCAGCGCCCACAAGTTGTATTTCGCCGACCCGGCGGAGCCGAATCCCATGGAACCGCTGCCGCTCCAATAGGATTTCGTCAATTCCAGTTCCGGCATGGATTCGTTGGCGGCGCGCAGCAGCTGGCCCGCATCGGCCTTCGAATAGAACACGGACGTCGCGACTCCGTAATCCGGGAAATTCCTGATGAGCGACAGCTTGGGGTCCGGATCATAGGATTTGGCCGTGGAGATCTTGGCGTACCGCATATCCGCTTCGGTCCACCCCATTGCGCCGATGATGTCATTGATGCTGTCCGACATGTTCGCCTCGCCTTCCTTGCGTGGTTGTGGTTGCGTGGCCGCATGTGAACTGTGCGGCCACGTGCGTAATCGGATATGAAAAAAGAAGGGGGCAGGCGTCATGCCTGGAAACAAGTCCAGTATAAGGCTTCGTGGATTTCCGCGTGGACGGGGTTTCCAGCCGATCGTCGAACAATAATCGGATGAAAGCCCCTTGTCGTGATTCGTTGATGCGGATCGTGTTGCGCCGAGGGGATTATCGCGTCGGAGGCCGTGTCTCACCGCAGCGCGCTGAGCTTGCGTAGCGTGTCGGCGACGTTGATGAGGGCGTCCTTCATCATCAGGTTCGTCAGCAGCATGCGCGAGACGTGCTCGTTCGGCAGGAATAATCGGGGCGGCGTGTCCGGATGGTTCCATGCGGTACCGGTGGGGAACACGCGTCCGGCGTTGCCGAACACCCAGGCGGAGCGGGGCATGCGTCGTTTGAATTCGTCCACCGGCTCCTCGCCGCGCAGCACGACGACAAGCGCGAGATCGCGCAGCGTGTTCGAGATGAGGTCGACGTCCACGAACGGCCGTGTACGTTCCTTCGACTGTGCGACCACGACGATCGGCATCATCCGCTTGGGGGATCGCAGCAGATCGGTAAGCTCGCGCACCTGATCGGTGGATTGGATGATATGCGCCGGATTGAGGTTCTCCTTTTCGGGGATATCGTTGCCGCGTCGGCCTCGTTCGTCGAGGCGTGCGGCGGCGCGGCTGATCGTGTCCGCCTCGGGCATGCGATGCAACAGTCCTGTGTCGACGAGATATGCGGTGATGTCCTCGATGGCGTGTTCACGTTGCGCATGGGTGTCCGCATAATATAGTGGAGCGTCCGAAGCGTCATTCGCGCCGGTTTTTAACGAGAAACCGGCATGCGCGGGGTACAGGCGTATCGCGCCATTGTAGACGCAATACGACGCGGTGACGTTTCCTGGGTTCTTCCCGGTGTCATAAGCGTGCGTGCCGTCGTCAATCCGTTCGTTGAACGCGTCGTCGGCGGCGTCCGGTCCGCATACGGCGATGTCGAGTACTCCGCCGGTGAGCGCGGCGACGATATCCGGGTCGATGCCCGGCTTGCCGGTGTCATTGCGGCAGGTGATGACCAGTAATGGTTTCGTGCGTTTGTCAGACAATACGTAGTCCGCAAGCCTTCGTGCATCCTCGCCGTCGGTTACCCGTTGTGGGTGGGGTGAGGGGAGAGCCAACATCGTTCGATCCTTCCTCAGCGCACGAAACCGTCGTGCGCCGTTCGTTGATATCCGTCGGCGGGGATATGTCTCGGAACGGGCGCATCCGGATGCGAAAAACTGAAAATGCGTCTGCGATTAAAGATGAAGAAGGAGGGGGCGATTGCCCTGAACACGCGGTATCTTACCATAGCTGCGGCATTTCTCTGAGAATCGTCTGGGAGCCGGGTTCCCGGGTCGAGTCGTGAACACTGGCGTGGGGCAGAGATCAGCCGGTGAAGGTCGGATCCTCGAATAGACATGCATGTACGGCATCTGTCCGGCAGTGCCCTAACGGGGTGGTTTCTGAGGATTGTCGTGGAGCTGCCCCGCTGGAAGGTTGTTGAGCGGGGCGTGACCGTTATTGTTTCGGCATTTCGCCCCGCAGAGAGGTTCTGTAGCGGGGCAATTTTCGGAGTTTTCAGGGGATTGCCCTGCTGACCGGTTTTGGCGGGGCGACTCCATGAAGGTATCTTGGACCGGCCCCGCCCGGTATTCTCCTGGCGGGGCACTCGTGGGGCTTTTCATGGATTCGCCCTGCGGAAGGGCTCTCTGGCGAGGCGAATCCTAGGGGTTTCAAGGAACTGCCCCGCAGAGGAAGCTCCTAGCGGGGCGACGTCATGAAGATTCCTCGGAGTTGCCCCTCTCAGAGGAGTCTTAGCGTGGCGGTTCCCAAGGTTTTCACGGAGTTGCCCCGCCAAGAGGCACCTCAGCGGGGCGCCTTCCTGATGGGATCGGGGAAGCGCCCCACACCGCTGCCTCCTGCGCAATCAGTCGTACAATCGTGTGCATGGGCAAAGACGACAAACGAACCGACGGCGGTTCCAATTCGGGCATCGGCGGCAAATCGACCAGCAAACATATCGGCAAGACGCTCAAACGCGCCGAAAGCGGCATCGAGGCCATCGAATCGAGCGCCGGCGTGGCGGAGCGGCTCGCCCGCGCGGCCAAATCAAGCGAACTGCTCAGCGCGGTCTGGTCGCTGCCGCCCGCCCAGCGCCTCATGTTCCACGCCGGCATGCAGGTCACGCAGGTCCGCGGCGATTCCACGCCCGGCTTCGACGGCGACAAGGCCGACGCCGAGCGGTTCATCGCGCTCAGCTCCACCGAAATCGCCCGATACCAGAACCTGCTCTACGCCAACGGCGCGCATGGTTCGCGTCGTCGCCTGCTCATCGTGCTGCAGGGCATGGATGCCTCCGGCAAGGGCGGCATCGTCAAACACGTGTTCCGCCAAGGCAACCCGATGGGCATCCACTACCACGGCTTTGGCGCGCCGAGCGCCGAGGAGCAGTCGCACGACTTCCTGTGGCGCGTCGAACGCGAACTGCCCGACCCCGGCTGGATCGCCGTCTTCGACCGTTCGCACTACGAGGACATCGTCATGCCGCACATCTACGGCACCCTGCCCGAGGAGACATGGCGCGTGCGATACGACATCATCAACGACTTCGAGCGTGACCTCGCCGCCAGCGGCTGCACAATCATCAAGATCTTCCTCGTCGTCAGCCGCGAGGAGCAGAAACGTCACTTCCTCGGCCGTCTCGACGACCCGACCAAGCGCTGGAAGTTCGACATGTCCGACCTCGACGCGCGTGACCGCTGGGACGAGTACATGGCCGCTTGGCAGGAGGTATTCGAGCATACGAGCACGCCCGCCGCGCCGTGGTATCTCGTCCCCGCCGACAACCGTTGGTATTCGCGGGCCGTCGTCTCCGAACTGCTGCGCACGAGCCTGAAGAACATGAACATGACCTGGCCCGCGCTGAAGCCCGGCATCGATCCGGACGAGGCCCGGCGCCGGCTTGCGACGGATTGAAAGTGGAATTGCGAGTCTCCCCGACGGCTGACATGTCATTTGGGGAAGCGCTGTCTATGTCATTTCGATCGGAGTGGCCCTACTCATGTCATTTCGACCGAGCGCAGCGAGCGGAGAAATCTTTCGAAACTTGTTGGCCTAAAAGATTTCTCCGCTCGCGTCGCTCGGTCGAAATGACAAAAACGGTTTATGTTTGGCTGAAATGACATATTGAAATATGTAACGATACATATTGCCATTGTTAGAATTATTGTGATTATATAACTTGCTTATTCGTATCAGTATGATTACTGTATGTACCGATACAGTGATGTCGACTACGGAGCGTGACGCAATGACGACGATGACGGAACCGGTGCGCTGGCAGGCGCAGATGATCGGAGGGGCGGACGACATCGTGGCGGTTGATCCGGCCGAGGCAGGAGGTGAGATGCGCAGACCACCGGTGATCCGTTGTGATTTCAGCGTGGCCGGCAGACCGGTCGCCGCGCGGCTGTGCGTGACCGCATGGGGTCTGTTTGAGGCGGAGCTCAATGGCCGACGGGTCGGCGAGGACGTGCTCGCGCCCGGCTGGACCGTGTACGGCGAACGTTTGCCGTACTGGACCTACGACGTGACCGATCTGGTGCATGACGGCGCGAACGTGCTGGGATTCTGGCTCGGCGACGGATGGTATCGCGGCCAGATCGGATTCAATGGCGGGCGGCGAGACTGCTATGGCAGCCGGCTTGGCGTGTTCGCGCAACTGGAGCTGACGGACGCGGATGGTTCGGTCACGGTCGTCGCATCGAACGCCGACGATGGACGCTGGAAGGCGGGGTATGGGCCGATTCTCGCCAGCGGACTGTATGAGGGTGAGACGTTCGACGCCAGGGAAGGACGTGACCCGTTGACCGGGGAGTTGGAAGAAGCAGGGGTAAAGATTGCTCCGCTCGCTGCGCTCGGTCGAAATGACGTGGAAAAAGGGCTGTCCGGTCGAAATGACGTGGAAAAAGGTCTGTCCTGTCGAAATGACGGAGGGATGGCTTCTCTCGATCGAGATAGCGAGAATCTGGCTACTCTCGACCGTTACTGGCAGCCGGTCGAACGGCTCGACTTCGATCAATCGGTCCTGTACCCGGCAAACGAGGCGACCGCCGTACGCTGCATCGGCGAACATCATCCGGTGTCCATCAACCAGCTGCCGGACGGTCGCTGGCTCGTCGACTTCGGCCAGAACTGCACGCAGCGCGTCGTACTGACCGTCCCCGCAACCGAACCCGGCCATGAGATCGACATCCGGCACGTCGAAGTCATCAACCCCGACGGCACGCCGGCCACGCGCCCGCTGCGCCGCGCCATCCAGCACGACCATTACATCAGCGACGGCAATCCGGCCGTCTGGGAGCCGCGTTTCACCATGCACGGCTTCAGATACGCGGTCATCGGCGGCTGGCCGGCCGATCGCGAACTGACTGCCGCCGATCTGCATACGCGCGTATACAGTTCCGCGCGGCACCGTCTCGGCTGGTTCTCCTGCTCCGACGACCGCGTCAACCGACTCGCCGAAAACGCACGCTGGTCGATGTTGTCGAACTTCGTCTCCATTCCCACCGACTGCCCGCAGCGCGACGAACGCTTCGGCTGGACCGGTGACATCGCCGTGTTCGCGCCCACCGCCGCCTATCTGTACGACGTGAACGGCTTCCTCGACAGTTGGCTTGACGACGTCGCGATCGAAACCGGCCGCTGGGGCACCGTGCCGTATTACGTGCCGTATCCGTTCCCGGGCTGGGGCAAGCCGGACGCGGTCGCGCTGTGGGGCGACGCGGTGACGATGGTGCCGTGGGCGATGTACATGGCGACCGGCGACGTTGCGGTGCTGCGACGGCATATCGGATTGTCCCGGCGCTGGGTGAACGAGGTCGCGGGACTGCTCGCGAGCGACGGCGTATGGGATCGCAAGCCCGACGTGTGGTGCGGCCAGCTCGGCGACTGGCTCGACCCGACCGCGCCGCCGGATGATGCGGCCCGCGCCATGACCGACAAGTCGCTCGTCGCCACCGCGTTCGCCGCGCATTCGGCCGATCTGGTCGCGCGCATGCTGCGTGAGATCGCGGCGCATGTGGCTGCGGATGCGACTGTTGCCGAAACGCCTGATGACGACGTGCCGGCCGGTCAGGATCGCGGCGATGCCGCGGCAATGCTGCGCGACGCCGAACGCTATGAATCGCTTGCCGCGCATATCCGCGCCGGGTTCCGCGCGCGGTTCGTGCGATCGGACGGCACGATGACTTCGGACACGCAGTGCGCGTACGCGCTGCTCATCGCGCTCGACCTGCTGGCCGGCGTGGACGGAACCGCCGAATACGACCGGTTGCGTGCGGCCGCGGGGGAGCGGCTTGCGCAACTCGTGCGCGAACGCGGCTTCGTGGTCGGCACCGGATTCGCCGGCACGCCGTTCGTGCTGCCCGCGCTGTGCGCGACCGGCCACGCGGACGAGGCGTTCTCGCTGTTCTTGTCCGACCGCTGCCCGTCGTGGCTGTACCAGGTGCGCATGGGTGCGACGACCACATGGGAGCGCTGGGATTCGATGCTGGAAAACGGCGAGGTGAACCCGGGCGACATGACCTCGTTCAACCATTACGCGTTCGGTTCGGTGCTCGACTGGATGCACGCGGCGATCGGCGGACTGGAACTGGTCGGCGCCGGCTGGAGCCGCGTGCGCGTGCGGCCGCAGATCGCCGCGGCGTTGGCGCACGGCATCCGTTCCGGCTCCGCCGCGCACGTCACGCCGTACGGCACGATATCGGTCGCATGGCATGCGGACGGCAACGATGGCCGCACCGTCCGGCTGTCGGTCGGCATCCCGCAAGGTGTCACGGCCGAACTCGGGGATTGTGGCGATGTGCTGACTGCGGGCGAACATCGGTTCCGATTCCCGGTGAGTGACGCGGAACATGCCGAAAGCTGGATCAGCGATTAAGGAACCAGTCCCGCGCGGTGACGACGGTGATGCCATTGCCGTCTATGCCCGCGGAATACGGGTCGAGCGTGATGATCACACGGGGGAATGCGTCGGTCAGCGACAGCAGTGGCGCAAACTCCCGTGTGCGGGTCGTATCGTCCAGCAGACTGGCTGTGACTTGGATGTACTGCTTTTCCGTGCCCTGCAACCCCGTTCGACTGGCGATGAAGTCGATTTCGGCTTTATCGCTGGTGCCGACGCTTACGGTGTAGCCGCGGCGAACCAACTCCATGTAAACGGCGCACTCCAGCCTCGCCCCGACGTCCCGCGGTGAGAATCCGTTGACCAGACTGCGGAATCCGTTGTCCACCGGATAATACTTGCTCAAGGGGCGTAGCACGGTTTTGCCCTGCATGCCCTCCTGCTCCGCCTGATAGATAAGCATCGCGCTGCACAGTGCCTTGACCTGAGCCGATATGGTGACGGAACTGATACGGTGCCCGGCGCTGGTCAGCGTATTGGCTACGTTGCGTGCTGAGAACAGGGAACCGGATGTGGAGAACAGGAACCGGCTGAGTTTCTCCAATCCGTCCAGATCGCGAATGTCGTATCGCTGCGCAACATCCTTGAATAAAATCGACCGGTAGATGTCGCGCAGTTCGGCGCCGACGGTTGTCTCATTGCGTTCCCGGAGCGCGAACTGGCCGGGCATGCCGCCGTATATCAGATATTCGGCGAGCAGATCGTCTCCGGACCGGGATTCCGACTGTCTGTCGAATACGTTGGAAAACGCCGTGTATTCGGCGAATGACAGCGGATACGCCGGGATCTCGACGTATCGGCCGGTCAGATAAGTGGCGAGATCGCTGGACAGCAGATTGGCGTTCGAACCGGTGACGTATACGTCGGTGCGCTCGCGGGTATGCAGCCGGCGCACCACTTTTTCCCAGCCGGGCACGTCCTGAATCTCGTCAAGCATGACATAGAACGGGAACGACGCGTCGGCTTCCTCGGCGGCGCGCATGAGTTCGTCGTGCAGGTCGGCGGCGCTGTAGTCGAGCGGGACGTCGAACGCGTCAAATCGTTTGTGGAAAATGTTGTTGCGGGGGATGCCGTCCGTGTGCAATGCGTCGGAAAGCATGGCGAGTGCCGTTGACTTGCCGCATCGCCTGACTCCGATGATGACTTTGATATCGGGGGTGTCGTGGTGGGCGAGGAGCCGGTTCAGCAGATCGGGGCGTGGAATGTAGGCCGGTGCTGTTGCGTGATTGTTGGTGTTCATGATCTGTGCCGCCGATCTTGGAATTGCAAAGTATACTTATAGACTATAGCATGATTGATATATATTGATTAATATACTTTACAACTTAGTTATTTATTCATAGTTTGTGAATCGTACTTTACATTCTTGAAATGGGTGTACGTGGATGTGCGCGCGAGGCGAGTGCGTGCGGGCACCGAGTAGACTGGGGAGCATTATGGCAGATACTGAGACTTATGGTTCCCTGGGGGCGTTGGCGCCAAGCTGGGACGACGGCGAGCGCAACATCGACACTGATGAGATCTACGAGCGGTTCTTCGGCTGGGTGCATGACGTCAAGCACATCGAGCCGTGGCCGCATCAGGAGGAGGCCATCATGGACCTCCTCGCCGGCGATCACGTGATCCTGAACACGCCCACCGGTTCGGGCAAGTCGCTTGTCGCGCTCGGCATGCACTTCGCCGCGCTGTGCACCGGGCGACGCTCGTATTACACCGCGCCGATCAAGGCGCTCGTGTCGGAGAAGTTCTTCGATCTGGTCGACGTGTTCGGCCGTGACAACGTGGGCATGATCACCGGCGACACGCATATCAACGCGGATGCGCCGATCATCTGCTGCACGGCCGAGATCCTCGCGAACCAGGCGTTGCGCGAGGGACGGCATGCGGACGTCGGCTGCGTGGCGATGGACGAGTTCCATTATTACGGTGATCCGGAGCGCGGCTGGGCGTGGCAGGTGCCGCTGCTGACCTTGCCGAAAACGCAGTTCCTGCTGATGAGCGCGACGCTCGGCAATGTGGACGCGATCGCCGACAAGCTCGAGGACATGACCGATACGGACGTGGACATCATCGCCGACGCGCCGCGACCGGTCCCGCTCACCTACGAGTACACGCTCGACCCGCTCGAGAAGACCGTCGAACTTGCGTTCCGCGAAGGCTCCACGCCGATCTACGTCGTGCACTTCTCGCAGGACGCGGCGTTGGAGACCGCGCAGGCGCTCGCCTCGACCGGCGTGTCGAGCAAGGAGCAGCGTGCGGCCATCGCCGAGGCGATCAAGGGCGTCAAGTTCACCACCGCGTTCGGCAAGATCCTGCAGCGACTGCTGCGCACCGGCGTCGGCATCCATCACGCCGGCATGCTGCCGCGCTACCGTCGTCTGGTCGAACAGCTCGCCCAGCAGGGCCTCTTGCCGGTCATCTGCGGCACTGACACGCTCGGCGTCGGCATCAACGTGCCGATTCATTCGGTCGTCCTCACGGCGCTCACCAAATTCAACGGCACGCACATGCGCAAGCTGCGCGCCCGCGAATTCCACCAGATCGCCGGCCGCGCGGGCCGTATGGGATTCGACACGGAAGGACTCGTGATCGCCGAGGCGCCCGAGTTCGAGATCGAGAACGCGAAGGCCGTGGCCAAGGCCGGCAACGATCCGAAGAAACTCAAGAAAGTCAAGCGCAAAAAGGCTCCCGAAGGGTTCGTCACGTGGAACCAGGCCACGTTCGACAAGCTCATCGACGCGGCCCCCGAAACGCTCGTGCCGCACATGAAGATCACGCATTCGATGGTGTTGAACGAGGTCGCGCAAGGCGGCGACGCGCGCTACCGCGTCGACCGGCTCATCGACGACTCCGCGCAAAGCCCCGATCAGAAGGAGAAGCTGCACCAGCGGGCCGACGAGATCTTCCAGACCCTGTTCGACACGAAGGTCATCGAAACCGAGGATCGCGACGACGGCGGCAAGAACTATTATCTCGACGTGGACGTGCCCGACGATTTCGCGCTCGACCAGCCGCTGTCGCCGTTCCTGCTCGCGGCGCTCGAATTGCTCGACCCCGAATCCGACACGTACGCGCTCGACGTGATCTCGATGGTCGAGGCCACGCTCGAGGACCCCAAGCAGGTCCTGAAGGCGCAGGAGCGGCAGGCGCGCGACAAGGCGCTCGTCGAGATGAAGGAGGACGGGCTCGAATACGACGAGCGCATGGACAAGCTGCAGGAGATCACGTATCCCAAGCCCTTGGAGGACATGCTGCAGACCGCGTTCGACCAATACCGCGCCGACGTGCCGTGGGCGAACGACTACTGGCTGTCGCCCAAATCGGTCGTGCGCGACATGGTCGAAACTGCGTCCGACTTCACGGGATACATCGCCCGCTACAACATCGCCCGCTCCGAAGGCACGCTGCTGCGTTACCTCTCGGATGCGTACCGTGCGCTGGCTCGTACCGTGCCGGCTGAGAAGCGTGACGAGCAGCTGGACGACATCATCTCGTGGCTGCGCGTGGTCGTCCGCTCGATCGACTCCAGTCTCGTGGACGAATGGGAGCATGCGGGCGACGAGTCGGATGCGGCAGCCGAGGCCGCGGCGAATCTGGCCGCGCCGGGCGGCAGCGCTCGCGGGGCCGTGGTCGAGGACCGCCGCGGCCTGATCGTGCTCATCCGCAACGCGATGTTCCGTCGCGTGCAGCTTATGGACTTGGACAAGCCCGAAGAACTCGGCGCGCTCGACAAGGACTGGGGTTACGGCGTGCACGAATGGGAGGACGTGCTCGACGACTACTATGACGAGCATGAGTACGTTGGCATCGACGCGGCCGCCCGTTCCGGCAAGCTGTTCATCCTCGACGATTCGCTCGAAGTCAAGGAACACGCGTGGAAGGTGCGCCAGATCATCGACGACTCCGACGGCGACCATGACTGGGCCATCACCGGCACCGTCGACCTCGACACCACACAGGAGACCGGCGAGGTCGTCTTCTTCGACTACCACGTCGGCGCGGCCTGATGTGATGGCTGTGGTGGTCTGACGGCGGTGGTCCGAAAGGTGCCTCGGCCAGTCGCCATCGGTTGCCGTTAACTGTCGCGTATGTCATCCATGACGTCTGCAAATGGCCTGCTGCTTATGACATCGTGGATCGGTACATCGGCATCAAGCCGTATTCTCACTGTCGCTGTGCCGCCGCCGTTCAGGGTGACGGTCTTTGACAGGGTCGGGGCGGAACCGATGAGATTCGACCTCATCTGCGCGTTTCCTCTTTCGTCCTTCATGATGGTGAACGGTTCCACTGCTGGGTAATGGTAGCCGGTGCGTTCATCATAGTTCAGAAACAGCATGGTTTCCTGTGACAGCAGCGGCTCAATGAACAGGGGATCGTCCACGGTAAAAGTGGTGGTGGTTTCTTGCGTGGCAGGTTTGAGTATGATGCCCTCTCTATTGGTCACGGCATTTGACTCGGTGTGTGTCATGCGCTCGGACCGGCGTAGATTGATCTGTATCTGCCGTGAGTTGACGTTTCCTTTCAATACCGTGTCGATCTCAAATCGGTATAATTGTCCGGTAACGGATTCTTCGGAGGATTCCTTGGAAAGATCGTTAGGGTCCCGTGCCATGTTCCATGTTCCGAGTTTGGCGGTGTACTGTCCGATGACGATGAAGTCCGACTGTTCTGTCATGGTGCTGAGATCTTCCGCGATTGGATAATCATATGTGATATCCAGGTTGCGTTGAGCGGGGTTTGATGTCGTGCGCTGCAGTATGAGCATGATGGCGATGATGATAATCGTGAGAACAAGGATTATGAAGGCTTTCGCCGCATCCGAGGCGGGACGGGCGTGATGTGCGTGTGCCATGATCGGCTCCTTAGATCGTTCCGTAGGATGCTCGTACGCCATTAATGTCATCGGCTTGGGGAATGTATATGGACTGGCGGTTGCGGTTGCCATTCATGATAGCGGTGCCTGATTGGAGATCGTCAAGTCCTAATGCATGGCCTATTTCATGATTGGCTGTGCTTCGGGCCACATTCGTTTTAGTAATATTTGTGTTTGCGGCATTTATTTTGGCTTCGAATTGGGTGATGTATAAATCATAGGAATAGTTTATGCGTCCGTACAGGTTGGTACTGGATTCGCTGAATGAAGTCAATGTGTTTACGGAAAATGCGGAATTGTATAAATTCACTGAGGACGCCTGTCTCCAATCGGAGATCGCGCTGCCCCAAGCCTTTCGAATAATACTGTTAGGACTGCTGAGATTGGAGCCCCATTGGAAGGAAGCGGTTTTTCCTTGAATCCTATGTCCTGTGAGGGTATAGGCTGATGCGGGGATTGCCGTAAAAAAGAGTAATGCAATGCACGTGACGAGGAGTGACGACACGGTAAAGAGACGGTATGAGAATCGCATGAGAGGTTCCTTGGTAAAGCGTTGAATCGTGTTGGGTCAGAATCGAACCTGGAGTAATGCATGATGGCAACATCGCCGAATGTAATTCCATTATAAGGTATATGGGTGTTGTTGCCATTGCATGTTGGATGATGCGTCGGTACGATGCGACGCCACGCGCTCGAACAGATGTTCGATGGTTTGTGTATGATATAGAGGCATGAGCGAGACTGATCTGTTTGAGGCGAGCGGCACCGGCGACGAGGCGATGACCCGGCCGCTCGCGGTGCGCATGCGGCCGAACACCGTGGACGAGGTGGTCGGCCAGTCGCAGGTGCTCGGGGAAGGCTCGCCGCTACGCAGACTCGCCAATCCCGCATCCAAAGGATCGCTCGCCGCGCCCAGTTCGATCATCCTGTTCGGTCCTCCCGGCGTGGGCAAAACCACGCTCGCCTACATTGTGGCCAAACAGTCCGGCCGTGCGTTCGAGGAGCTGTCCGCCGTCACCTCCGGCGTCAAGGACGTGCGCGACGTGCTCGCCCGCGCCAAACGTCGTCTGATCGTGGAAGGCAAGGAGACCGTCCTGTTCATCGATGAGGTGCACCGCTTCTCCAAATCGCAGCAGGATGCGCTGTTGCCGAGCGTGGAGAACCGCGACGTGACGTTCATCGCGGCCACCACCGAGAATCCGAGCTTTTCGGTCATCAAACCGCTCTTGAGCCGATCGGTCGTCGTCAAACTCGAATCGCTTGAACCGAGCGATCTCAAAACGCTGATTGAACGCGCCGTCGAGGACCCGCGCGGTCTCAAAGGCGAAGTGCGCATCAGCGACGAGGCGATCGACGAGATCATCCGGCTCGCCGGCGGCGACGCACGCAAGACGTTGACGATCCTCGAAGCCGCGGCAGGTGCGGCCACCGGCGATCAGGAGCGCAAGAAAGGCGCGCGACGGCCCATCGTCACGCCCGACATCGTCAGCAAGGTCATGGACGTGGCCACCGTGCGCTACGACAAGGACGGCGACGACCACTACGACGTGATCTCCGCGTTCATCAAATCCATGCGCGGGTCCGACCCGGACGCGGCCATCCATTATCTCGCGCGCATGCTGCGGGCAGGGGAGGACCCGCGATTCATCGCCCGGCGCATCATGATCGCCGCGGCCGAAGAGGTCGGCATGGCCGCGCCGCAGATCCTGCAGGTCACCGTCGCCGCGGCGCAGGCCGTCGCCATGATCGGCATGCCCGAAGCGCGGATCATTCTCGCGGAGGCGACCATCGCCGTCGCCACCGCGCCCAAATCCAACGCCAGCTACAACGCGATCAACGCCGCGCTCGCCGACGTGGACGCGGGGCTGATCGGCCAAGTACCGCTGTATTTGAGAAACGCCCCCACCAAACTCATGAAGGAATGGGGCAACCACGAAGGCTACAAGTACGCGCACGACTGGCCGGGCGCGGTCGCCCCACAGGAATACCTGCCCGAGGAACTGAGAGGAAAGGAGTACTACCATCCCAACGACCGAGGCTACGAACATGAAGTGAAACCACGATTGGAGAGGATTCGCAAAATCCTGCACGAGAGCGATGACACGGAATGAGCTTTGCTTCGGCCGTACGCAGACGACGGCTTCCATGCCGGAGCGTCGAGATGATGACGGCCGCCGTGCGAGGAATGGTTTGTCCAGCATGATCGACTAAGGTGTGCGATGGTTAAGGGCGGAAACGGATGGCCGAATACCGGTTGCGATCCGTCGAGACAAGACGCCCGAACGGTTGGCAAACCACATTCCGCAGATATCATGACCGCATGTGGTCGCCACCATGCGACTGCTGTCACGTCATGAGCGTTGAAAGATAGGAAACGGGAGTACGTATGGAATCGCCTACGACACGTCAGGCAGGCAAGACCGAAACGGAACGCACCGATATCACCCATGCCGCGAATACCGACGCTGCGCGTGCGCACGCGTCCAATGCGCTCAGGAATGGCTCCGCAGCCGTCGCGCCACCCGACGAACATATTCCGCTGAGCCTGATCGGCTCGATCATCGCGGTCGGTTCGCTCGCGTTCGTCGGCATCCTCACCGAAACGGTCATGACCGTGCTGTTCCCCGAACTCATGGTCGAATTTAACGTCAACACTGCCACCGTGCAGTGGATCACCACGATCTACCTGCTGGTCGTGGCGGCCACAATGCCGCTGTCGTCGTTTCTCAACCGCCGATTCAAGCTTAAAACCCTGTTCGTGGCGGCCGTCGTACTGGCCGTCACCGGCTCGCTCATCATGATCGTCGGCCACGCGTTCCCGCTCATCCTGCTCGCACGCGTCATCCAGGGCATCGGCTCGGGCGTGGCCACACCATTGATGATGAACATCATCCTCGAACAGTCGCCGCGTTCCAAGGTCGGCCGACTCATGGGCGTGGGGTCCTTGGTCATCACCGTCGCGCCGGCCATCGGCCCGACCGTCGGCGGTGCGGTGTCCAGCGTGCTGCCGTGGCGTGCGATCTTTGTGTTCGCCGTGGCCGTCGTCATTCTGCTGTCGCTGCCGGTGGGCCTCAAGTGCATCCGCCAGACCCGGCCGACCGAGGAAGCGCATCTGAATCCGTTGCAGTTCGTGGCGATCGTGCTCGCCCTGTGCGGTCTGATCTATGCGCTCAACCAAGCCGGCATCGCGATCGGCGCGGCGGTCGGCGGCGCCGGTTCGGCCGTGCGTCCGGCGATCATCGCTGTCGTCAGCCTGGTCGTCGGCATCGGCTCGCTGCTGTTCTTCGGATGGTCGACCAAGCGATCGTTCTCGCCGCTGATCCGTCTCGGCTGGCTGCGCGACCCGGTCGTGCTGCTGCATCTGCTGCCGTACATGCTGCTGCCGATCGTCGGCATCGGATTCGGCTATGTGATCACGAACGTGGCGCAGCTCTCGCTGGGCACGACGGCGTTCGTGGCTGGCGCACTCGTGCTGCCGGGCGCGCTGATCGGCGCGTTCTTCGCGCCCGTGGGCGGCATGATGTACGACAAGTTCGGCCCCACCCGCCCCATCCTGACGGCGATGAGCGTGGCCACGCTCGGCCCGGTGTTGCTGCTCGTCTTCTCCATGCACCTGACGCCCGGGCTGCTGGCCGGCTTCTACTTCATTTTCGGCCTGTGCTATGCGCTCGGCTATTCGAACATCATGACCAGCGCGTTGAGCGGCATCGACCGCGAGTTCACCCCGGATGGCAACGCCGTGTTCCAGACCTCGCTGCAGTTCGGCGGCGCGGTCGGCACCGCATTGTTCTCCACGATCCTCGCCGTGGCGCAGGCTGGTTCGGGCGAAGAGGGATCGGCGGCGTTCCGCCACGCCACCGCGGTCGGCGGCGCGGCCGTCTTCGCCACGATGATCGTGCTGTGCGTGATCTCGATCATCTCGCTCGCCGCCGCGTTCCGCCTACGCGCCGCACGGCGGTAACTCGGCGCTCGTCACCGATCGGACACATGCGTGTGGTTAAGGAATCGTGCTTCGCACGATGCTGTGTTTCCGGCGGCTTCGCCGCAGTACCCCACCCGGCGCTTCGCGCCACCCTCCCCTGAAAGGGGAGGGAAGGCACAAAGGTGTCTGCTCGCACTTCGCCTGCAAACGCCGCCGGCGTTTGCTTCACGGCGAAGTCTTTGAGAGGGGTGAGAAGGGGTTTGATCCTTTCCCTCCCCTCTTAAGGGGAGGGTGGCGCGAAGCGCCGGGTGGGGTACTCGCGGACGAAGTCCGCCAACAATACAGATCGACCGCACGTCAGTGCGGTCGATACCATTTACCGCACGCTGACCGTCTGGGTCAGCGTATGGGATTGACCCGGCGCCAGCTCCACCGCATGCTCGCGGTTCGCTGCGGCTTCGACACACACGAAGTCGCGCCATTCCGCCTCCGCGAGATCGCCGATCGCATTGCCGGCCTTCTCGCCCGGATTCCACACCACGGTCTGCGGCGAGCCGGACTTGCCGACAGTGATCGTGCGGTCGAGCACATCGTCGTGAATCCGCAGTTCATCGGTCGAATAATAGATGCGGTCGACGGTCGTGCCGTCGAACGTCACGGCCGGCTCCGACTGCTCGCGCTCGGGAAAACCGGGCAGGGTCGTATCAAGATACGTCGACCCTTCCAAACCGAGCACCTGCGCGCGCAGCACGTCGCCCACATGGAAGTATGTGTGCAGCGCGGCCTCGTAGATCAGCGGCTGGTCGCCGGTGTTGGTCACGGTCAACGCCATCGACAGCTCGCGGCCGGCGTTCACCTCGTATTCGGCGTGGAAGCGCGAACCGGGACCGGAAATGAACTGGGCGATCAGCGAGTCGTCGATGTCGTCGGAGTCGAGCGCGTACCGGATGTGCCGGTCGGTCAGCGTCTCCTCGTCGGCCTTCCAGAAGCTCAGCCGAGCGAACCCATGCTTCGGTTTCTTATCGGTGGGCTCGCCGAACGCGAACCCGCCGTTGAACCACGGGAAGATCACCGGTACGCCGCCGCGCACCGCGGCATTGGAGCCGAGACGGACCGCCTTCGGCTGCCAGACCACGGCCGGCTCGCCACTCGGCGCCCAGTTGATGACGTGCGCGCCGTGATCGCCGATCAGCATGGAGCCGTCGTCGTTGGCGAGCGTGCGGATGATGAAGGTATCGCTCATGATCGAATCTCCTTGTTGAGGATATGTGCTTGAGATCTAACGATTATGCCTGATCTTCAGGTCCCGTGTGCATCACCCCTCAATCGGCTTCGCCGACAGCTCCCCCTTCAGGGGGAGCAAGGAGTGAGGATGGTGCTGCCGGAACGGGGCGGTCAGCTTTCCGCGACGGCCTGGATGGCGACCGCGCCGACGAAGTTGATCGGTTGGCTGAAGTTCGGCTGGAAGAACAGGTCCGCGCCGGCCAGCTGGTCGATCGTGAACCCGGCCTGGATGGCGACCGACACGACGTTTGCGGCCTGCGAGATGTCGTGCTTCGACAGGAACTGCGCGCCGAGAATGCGCCGCGTGACCGGACTCCACACGATCGTCGCCGTCACCGGCGTGGTCGTCAGCATGAAATCAGGACGGTAATCCTGCGTGATCGTCGTGGACCTGGCCGCGATGCCGCGCTTTTCGGCGCCGCCCAGCGTCAGTCCCGTCGCGCTCATCGCCAGATCGTACAGCTGCACCGCGCTCGTCGCCTGCGTGCCCGGGTAGCGTTTCGTGGCCGAGACGATGTTCTCGCCGATCAGCAGCCCCTGACGTACCGCGTTCGTGGCGAGCGGGATGTAATCGTCCGCGCCGGTCGGATTGTAGCGCACGGTCGCGCTGTCGCCGGCCGCGAACACGTCGTCGAGCACCACGTTGTCCGGCAGGGAGACATGCATGTAGTCGTCGATCACGATCGCGCCGTTCCTCAGCATACGCACCTGATCGCGGAACAGCGCGGTGTTCGGGCGGAAACCGGCACCGAGAATCGCCACGTCGGCCGTGTACTCGCCCTGCTCGGTCACGACGGTCACACCGGAACCGTCCACGCCGTCCGAACCGGCCGCCGGACGAAACGCGACGACCTTCTGTCCGAGCGCGAGCGTCACGCCGTGCGACTCGAACGCACGCTCCACCTCGTCGCTGATCGCCGCGTCGAAATTGTTCGCCAGCACGCACGGCAGGGCGTCGACCAGCGTGGTCTTCACGCCGATCTCGCTGAACTGCTCGGCCAATTCCGCGCCGATATAGCCCGCGCCGATCACCACCGCGGACTTCGCGCTCTTCGCGCGCTCCTTGATCGCCAACGCATGATTCCAGTTCTTGCATAGCATCACCGTGCCGGCCTCCATCGCCGCATCCAGACCGTCGATCGGCGGAACGACCGGCGCGGAACCGGTGGTGATCACCAGCTTGTCGAACGTGTACTCGCTGACTTCGCCGGTCTCGAGATCCTTCGCGTGCAGCGTCTTGCCGGTCACGTCCACGTCAAGCACGTCGTGGCGCATGTGCATCGTCGCGCCCGCCTCGGCCAGCGCCTCGGGCGACGAATAGAACATCTTCTTCGGGTCGGAGACGTGGTCGCCCACCCACAGCGCGATGCCGCACGAGAGGAACGAGAGCGAATCGTTGCGCTCGAACACGTGCACAGTCCAATCGGGATGCTGCTTGAGAATCGACGTGGCGGCGAACGTTCCGGCGTGCGTGCAGCCGACGATGGCGACGGTGGTCATAAGAATGTGCTCCTTTGCTTCAGGCGACGTTGTCAACCACCCATTGTGCCATCAGTCGCCGCCATCGCGGGTCGCGACACGGCCACGACATGGCCGCGGAGCAACGCAATTGTTGCGGCAGCGCACGTTCCTCTCCCCGATTTGCGTGATGTTCTGGATAGTAAGGGGCCGCTGGTAGCGGAAATATCACGCAAAAGAGATTGCTGGCGTGATGTTTTGGATAGGATCGGGCTGCTGGTAGCGGAGATGTCACGTGGAGAAGCCTGTTTGCGTGATGTTTTGGATAGAAGGGGGTTGGTAGTAGCAAAAATGCCACGCCAGGGATTGACTCGCGTGATGTTTTGGATAGTTGGGTTGCAATGATAGCCAGACCATCACGCAAGAGGGCTGGCTTGCGTGATGTTGGTGATAGCAAGGGAATGATGGTAGCGGAAATATCACGCTGGGGTAGCCGGGCGTTGCGGCGGTCATAAGAAACGCGTATAGCCACGCGGCCCGTCGGCGAGCGACGATCGGGTATGCTCGGAACCGTTCGGTTTCCACACGACATCTCAAGGGGGTGCTTCATGACGAGGTTCAACACGCAGCTGGTCCACGGCCTGCCGGTTGGAGACAACAACACCGGCGCCGTCAACCCGCCCATCTACAACTCATCCACGTACGCTTATGAATCGGTCGACAAGATGCCCCGCTGGGATTACGCCCGCTCCGGCAACCCGACCCGCGACTTCCTCGAACGCCAGATCGCGCAGCTCGAACACGGCACGCGCGGCTTCGCGTTCGCATCCGGCCTCGCCGCGATCCACGCGGTCCTGTCGGTCTTCAAGCCGGGCGACCGCGTGGTCGTCGGCAAGAACATCTATGGCGGCACGTACTCGCTGTTCAACGAGTACTTCGCCGAACGCGGCATCACGTTCGAACCGGTCGACACGGCCGACTACGAGGCGCTGGACGACGCGGTGTCCGGCCGTGCGCGCGTCACGTTCGACGGGCGCACGCTCGATGCGACCACGCCGGCCAAGGCCGTGTACTTCGAAGTGCTCACCAACCCGCTCCTGCAGGTCAACAACGTGGCGCGGATCTCCGAGGTCGCGCACCGTCACGGCGCGATCTCGATCGTGGACAACACGTTCGTGACCCCGTACCTGCAGCAGCCGCTCGATTTGGGCGCGGACGTCGTCATCCACTCGGCCACCAAGTATCTGGCCGGCCATTCCGAAGTGAACGCCGGACTCGTCGTGGTCAAGGACGAGACGGTCGGCCGCGGCATCTACTTCGCGCAGAACCGTTTGGGCGGCGTGCTGCCGCCGGCCGAATGCAACGACGTGCGCCGTGGCATCCAGACGCTCGCGCTGCGCATGGACCGCCAGCAGGCCAACGCGCAGGCCATCGCCGAATACCTGCTCGTGCACCCGCTCATCAAAACCGTGAACTATCCGGGCGTGCGCGGCGACAGCGCCCGCGTGCTCAAGGAGAACGGGCTTAAGGGCTTCGGCGGCGTGCTCTCGTTCGAGGTGGTGCCGGGCGTGGACCCGGGCATCGTGCTTGACAACCTGAAGATCTTCCGTCTCGCCGTCTCGCTGGGCGCGGTTGAAAGCCTCGCGGAGCTGCCGTGTCGCATGACGCATTTCGAACTGCCGAAGGCCGAACGGCTCAAGGTCGGCATCACCGACGAGCTGGTGCGGCTTGCGGTCGGCATCGAGGATGCGGCCGATCTGATCGAGGATCTCGGCCAGGCGCTCGACAAGGCGTATGAGGCGTATCTGCAGACGCATGCGGAGCTTGATGTGTTCGCGCAGGTGTCGTCCGGCGTGTTCGCGTAAGTTCGGGCGCGCATATATACATACGGGAAACTGGTACGAATACCACGAAATACGACTGACTTTCGTGGTATTCGTACCAGTTTTTTTGTTGTTGACGACCGATGCCGGTTTATGCGGTTGGTTATAAGTTGAGGCAGTGAAAACGGGTGGGGTTATAAGTTGGGCTGATATCCCGGTATCGGTTTAAACGAACGCGAAAATGGCGGAATTCTGCGGTTTGTTGGCGATTGTGCGGTACAGTGGAATCACTTCCGCAAGGGGAACGCAATCCGGTATGGGACAGCATGACGGACTGCGAACAGTCACGCGGAACCCGAGAGAAAGAAACAACAGTTCTCCCGATCTCACACCAATCACTTGCAGTTTTGATGATTGACAGGGCGGCTATCCGTATGCCGCGGCCGATCCGTCAAAACCAACGGGGAAGAGGGGATACCAATCATGTTTACCGAACATCGCAGCACGTTACTGAAGGCGGTCGCCATCTTCGGCACGATGCTCGCGCTCATGCCGGTCGCCGGATGCAGCATCATCACCACGGACGGCGGCGGCACCAACAGCGCGAACTCAGACAGCAGCACCACCACCAAGCAGGTCAAGGACTTCGGCACCATCGAATTCCCGAAGTCCGGCTCCCTGTGCAGCTCGCCGATCGCCATCGCCGTGGAGAACGGCTACTTCAAGGAGGAGGGCATCACGCCGAAGCTGGTCACGGCCGACGCGGAAACCCGCAAGGTCGGCCTTGACACCGGCCGCTTCCCGATCACCAACGGCGACTTCCAGTTCTTCCCGTCCATCGAAAAGGGCGTGAAGACCAGCGTCGTGGGCGCCCTGCACAAGGGCTGCATCAAGATCGCCGTGAAGAAGGGCTCGTCGATCAAGACCGCCGCCGACCTCAAGGGCAAGACCATCGGCGTGGACGAGATCGGCGGCACGCCGTACATGGCCGCCAACCTGTGGCTCGGCGACGCCGGCCTGAACGTCGACCAGAAGAACGGCGACGTCAAGTACCTGCCGTTCGACGACGCGAACCTCGAATTCGAGGCCCTGCAGAACGGCCAGATCGACGCGGCCGCCCTGTGGGACCCGCTGCCGACCATCCAGGAGCAGAAGGGCACCGTCGACATCATCTTCGACCTCGGCTCCGACCCGAAGTTCTCCAAGCGCTTCTGCTGCTTCATCTACGGCTCCAACAAGGTCATCAAGGACAACCCCGAGGAGATGGCCGCCATCCTGCGCGCGCTCAACAAGGCGCGTGACTTCATCGCCCAGCACCCGGAGGACGCCGCCAAGATCATCACCGAGAAGAAGTACTCCACCATCACCGACCAGGCGCTCGCCGTCAAGCTGTTCAAGGATTACGACTACGCCGTGCAAACGGATGAGGCCAGCCTCATCGAAAGCGACGTGGACTACTTCGTCGACGGCCTGAAGAAGATCGGATTCCTCGAGACCTCCGACACCACCGGCTTCGCCAAGAAGATCTACCAGAAGGTCGATCTGTGATCGACCGCCTGTAGTCCGGCCGGGCGCTTTCCGGATGGCAAGTCTCGCAGTCATCCTGTCATTTCGAGCGAGTCGCAGACGAGTCGAGAAATCTTTGTGCGGGCATGATCGGCACGAAGATTTCTCCGCTCGCTTCGCTCGGTCGAAATGACACATGATGAGCGATGAAACATCCGATGGCGTCCGGTCGAACGCACGGAAAGGAACCATCATATGAGTAGCGTCACCGTCGATCTCGCCGAATCCGCGGCCCCGCAGTCGCGCCAATCCGGCCGGGATCAGTCATCCGCCAAGCCGACGGCGTTGTTCGCACGTCGCAGGACGGCCGCGACACCGGCCGCATCGGCCGCACAGTCATCGGCGCGATCGACGGTCGCGCTGCGCTTCCTGCCGTATCCGCTGGTCGTCGCATTCACCGCGGCCGGCTTCATCATCGCGCTGCTGACCAACATCCTCGTTCCGCAGGTCGCCCCCGTCGAATTCAAACAGGGTCGCCTGTGGATACTCGCGCTCAACGGGCAGGAGGCGTATCAAGGACTGCTGGTCATCCTCGCGCTCGTCTACATCGTCATCGGACTGGTCGACGCGCGCAAGCCGGCGGACGCCGCACGCTTCCGCTACCGCGCCCAGTTCCGGTTCGCCGCCGGCCTCGCGCTCGCCGCATGGGACATCACCGGCACCAAGATCCAGTCGCTGCCCCAGCCGTTCTTTCCCGGCCCCGCGCAGGTGCTCGAACCGTTCCTGACCAGCGGCGACTACATCGCGCTCAACACGTTCTACTCGCTGCGCCTGTTCGCGGCCGGATTCATCGTCGGCGTGATTCTCGGCGTGGTCACCGGCGTGCTCATCGGCTGGTTCTCGCGCGCCTACTACTGGGTGTTCCCGGTGCTCAAGATCACCGGCGTCATCCCGGCCGTCGCGTGGATGCCGTTCGCGCTCACGCTCATGCCGACGCCGTTCATCGCCGCCGTGTTCCTGCTCGTGATCTGCTCGTGGTTCCCGGTCGCGTTCCTGACCGCGCAGGGCATCCAGAGCACGCCGAAGATGCTGATCGAAGCGTCGCGCACGCTCGGCGCAAGCACCCCGTACATCCTGTTCCACGTGGCCATCCCGCACGCGATGCCGAGCATCTTCACCGGCATCGGCATGGCCAACAGCCTGTCGTTCCTCACGCTCATCATCTCCGAGATGATGGGCCAGCCGGGCGGCCTCGGCTACTACATCGACCAGGCGAAGGTCTGGTCCGCATACAACGAGATCCTCGCGGCGATCGTGGTGATGGCCGTGCTGTTCTCGCTGATCATGAAACTCATCGAACTCGTGCGCGGCCGCGTGCTGCGCTGGCAGAAGGGACTGGTGAAATGAGCGACGTACTGACATCCCCGGCCGAAACGGCCGTGGCAAGCCCCGAGCGCGCCGGCGAACAGCCGCTGATCTCCATCAGCCATATCGAACGCGACTTCGTGACCGACAACGGCGACGTCGTGCAGGCGTTGTCCGACGTGAACCTCGACATCGCTCGCGGCGAGCTGATCTCGATCATCGGCCCGTCCGGCTGCGGCAAGACCACGCTGCTGAGGCTCGTGTCCGGACTCGACAAGCCGCAGCGCGGCACCGTGACGTTCAAGGGACGGCCGGTCGACGGCCCGAACCCGGAGCGCGGCTACGTGTTCCAGCAGGGCAGCCTGTTCCCGTGGTTGACCGTGCGCGAGAACGTGGCGTTCGGCCTGAAGGCGCAGGGCGTGTACAAGCAGCGTAAGGACGAGGTCGACGAATACCTCGCCAAGGTGGGTCTGACCGGATTCGAGAACGCGTATCCGCACCAGATTTCGGGCGGCATGGCGCAGCGCGTGGCGATCGCGCGCGCGTTGATCGACCACCCGGAGGTGCTGCTGCTCGACGAGCCGATGGGCGCGCTCGATTCGTTCACCCGCGCCGACCTGCAGGACCGGCTGCTCGACCTGTGGGAGCAATATCACATGACGATGATCCTGGTGACGCATGACGTGGACGAGGCGATCTACCTCGGCAACCGCGTGGTCATCATGTCGCCGCGGCCCGGACGCATCAAGAAGATCGTGCCGATCGATCTGGCGCACCGCGACCGTGTGTCGGACGACTTCACCGCCTACCGCAAGGCGCTGCTGACCGACCTGCACTTCAACGTGCACGCGGAGTGATGCTCGCCAACGGGTAATGGGGGATGGGCCAACTGGCTCATCCCCCATTTGCTATGCCCGGGGAGTTATCAGAGACGCGCATCGGGGACGGTGGATGGGGTGTATCCTCCTCTCACCTTGCCGCGCAACTATTCTCGGAAATAAGGGTTGATTGCCGGGAATAGTTGCGCTGAGTATTTGGCAGTGCAACTATTTCCGGATGATAGGGATGATTTCCCGGAATAGTTGCGCTGAGAAATGGGGGGTGTAATTATTCTCGGTCGATAGGGGAAATTTCCGGGAATAGTTGCGCTGAGTATTTGGCAGTGCAACTATTTCCGGACGATAGGGATGATTTCCCGGAATAGTTGCACTGGGAAATCGGCAGCGCAACTATTCCCGGCTGATAGGGAAAATTTCCGAGAACAGTTGCGCGGTCGAGAGCACACAACAACAATGGCACCGGCCGGTGTGGCCGATGCCATTGCGCGTATCGAGTGAGATGCGATCAGTCGCCGTAGGTGGCGGCGAACGCTTGGGTGAGGTCGGCGATCAGATCGTCCGGGTTTTCCAAGCCGATCGACAGGCGGATCGTCGTGGGCGTCACCCCGGCGATCGCACGCGCCTCCGGCGTGAACTCACGGTGCGTGGTGTTCGCCGGATCGACGATCAGCGACCGCGCATCGCCGATGTTCGCCAGATAGCTGAACAGCCGCACATGGTCGATGAACGCGGCCGTCTGCTCGGCGCCGCCCTCCAGCTCGAACGAGAGCACCGAGCCGATGCCGCGCGGGAAGTCGCGCGACACCAGCTCATGCTGCGGGTCGCCGGACAGCGCGGAATAGTTGACTTTGCGCACATGCGTCTGGCGGGCCAGGAACGCGGCCACGGCGGCCGCCGACGCCGTCTCCTTGGACACGCGTTCGCTGAGCGTCTCCAGGCCGATCAGCTGAAGGTACGCCTCGAACGAGCCGAGCACCGCGCCGCCCAGACGCAGGTACTTGAGCCTGGTGCGTCGGATGAACGCGAGCGGGCCGGCCGCCTCGACGAAACTGCGCGGCGCGCGGCCGGCCGCCTCGCCGAGGATGAACTCGGGCGTGGTGAACTGCGGGTAGCGGCCGTTCGCCCAATCGAACGTGTCACCGGACGTGACCACGCCGCCGATCGCGTTGCCGTGGCCGCTCAGCGCCTTTGTGGTCGAATAGACGACGATGTCCGCGCCGTGCTCGAGTGGGCGGTACAGGTACGGCGTGGGCAGCGTGTTGTCGATGATCAGCGGCACGTTATGGCGGTGCGCGAGCGCGGACAGCGCCTCCACGTCGGTGACGACGGTGGTCGGGTTGGACACCGATTCGGCGAAGATCGCCTTGACGTCGTCGCCGAGCTGCGATTCGACTTCGATCGGATCGTTGATGTTGCGGACGAACGTGGTCGTCACGCCGAACTGCGGCAGCAGCGTGCGCAGCAGGTCGAACGTGCCGCCGTAGATGTCGTACGGGGCGATAATGCGCCCGCCGCCTTCCGCCGCATTGAGCAGCGCCGCGTTGATCGCGGCCATGCCCGAGGCGAACGCGACGGCCTCCTTCGCGCCGTCCAGCTCCGCGATGCGCTTCTCCAGGAAACCGACGGTCGGGTTGGCGACGCGCGAGTACAGGAAGCCGGGCGTGTCGCCGTTGGCGACCGCGTGGCCGCGCTGCGAGGTCTCCAGCCAGAACGCCGCGTTCGAATAGATGACCGGCGTGACCGAGTCCAGATTGGTTGCCGGATCGTAGCCGGCGTGCACCTGCGAGGTGTCGAAACGATGATCTGCTGCCATGAAATCCCCCAATGATGACGTGGTGATGGATGATGCTGTCGATGGCGTGATGCCATGAGATTGGTTGGTTGATTGCCGGTGACGATACGGCTGCGCGCCGGCGGATGGCTCACAATCTACCATGCGCGTCATTGCGCCGTTCCGGCCCGATCATTGGGAAAACTTATATCGCGTACACGAGCGATCGCAGGCGACAAATCCCGCTATACCCGCTGCTTATACCGGTGGTCGGCCACCGGTTATAGCCACGTCGGAACAGGGCGGTGCGAACGGTTGCGACACCTCGCCCCGATGGCCGGCTCAAACTTCAGGTTATGGCGAAAATGGCGGAAACTCGCGGATTTGTCGGGTTGACGGCAGTGGAATCGTCCCATACGATGCAATCAACGTCAACGCCATGCAGGGGATGCGCGGCGATCAGACAAGGGGACTTTTCCATTTCAGTCATCAAGGGGAACCATCGTGACGAACACCATCGACGCAACCAACGCGGACGCAACCGCTGCGGCCATCACCGAGGCGCAGCGCGAAGCGGTCGAACTGACCCGTCAGCTCATCCGCTTCGACACGCGCAACAACGGCGACGGCACCTGCAACGAGCGTCCGGCCGCCGAATGGGCCGCGGAACGGCTGCGCGAAGTCGGCATCGAACCGACGTTGAGCGAAAGCGAAGCGAACCGCGCGATCCTCGTCGCGGACATCCCCGGATGCGACCCGAACCTGCCGACGCTGCTCATCCACGGTCATCTCGACACCGTGCCCGCGAACCCGGCCGACTGGTCGGTCGACCCGCTTGCCGGCGTAGTGCAGCCCGACCAGGACGGCATCGAATGCGTGTGGGGCCGCGGCGCGGTCGACATGAAGAACATGGTCGCGATGTCGCTGGCCGCGATCCGCTCGATCGTCAGGCAGGGCGTCGCGCCGCGCCGCAACGTGCGTTTCGTGCTGCTGCCCGACGAGGAGGCCGGCGGCCATCTCGGCTCCGACTGGGTCGCCGCGCATCGTCCGGACATCTTCGCGAACATCGGATTCGTGATCAGCGAGACCGGCGGATTCTCCGACTACGTCGACGGCCGGCGCGTCTACTACGTGCAGGTCGGCGAGAAAGGCGTGCAGTGGTTCCGGCTCGACGCGCGCGGCACGCAGTCGCACGGCTCGCAGATCAACCGCAACAACGCGGTGGTGCGCGTGGCCAAGGCCGCGACCCGCATCGCCGACTACCGTTGGCCTGCCGACCTCAATCCGGTGACGCGTGCGCTGCTCGGCGGACTCGACCGGATCGTCAACGACCGCGACCATGCGGCGGACGACGACCTGTACTCGGAAGACAACGTGCGCAAGCTGATCGACGCGGCCGGCGCCACCAAGCCGTGGATCGCATCGTCGCTGAGCAACACGTTCAACGTCAGCTCGATCGACGCGGGCAGCACCGTGAACATCGTGCCGGCCAAGGCCAGCGCGCTCGTCGACGGCCGCGCACTGCCCGGTCAGGAGGACGCCGTGCTCGGCAAACTCAGGGAACTCGCCGGCGACGGCATCGACATCAGTCCGATCCACCGCAGCAACGGCTACCTGATCGACCCGAACGGCGAACTGTTCACCGGCATCACCCGCGTGCTGCGCGAACTCGACCCGGACGCGATCGTCCTGCCATTCCTCTCGTCCGGCGGCACCGACAGCAAGGCCGTCGTCCAACTCAACCCCGGCGCGCAATCGTGCGGATTCATCCCGCTGCTCGTGCCGCAGGGATTCAGCTACATCGCCCAGTTCCACGGCATCGACGAACGCGTACCCGTCAAGGCGCTGCACTTCGGCGAACAGGCGCTCGAACGGTTCATCGCCACGTTCTGACGGACGCGATCCCGCGATCCGCAGGCCGTGCCGCATCAAGATTTTGACCACAAGTCAACCAACCACCATCCACCAACCATCTCAACCAAACCAATCCACCAAACAACAACCCACCAACAAACCGCCCACCACACCACAGAAGGGAACCCGCCCATGACCAGACTGCTCACCTCCGAATCCGTGACCGAAGGCCACCCCGACAAGGTCTGCGACATCGTCTCCGACACGATCCTCGACGCCTACCTCGAGCTCGACCCCGACTCGCGCGTCGCCGTCGAAACCTCCGCCAAGGACGGCCTGGTCGTCGTCGAAGGCGAGGTCTCCGCACCCAAGACTCTCGACCACGTGGCCCTCGTGCGCAAGGCCATCGCCTCCATCGGCTACACCGACGCGGCCAGCGGCCTCGACCCGGAAGGCGCCGGCGTGATCAACAACATCCGTCCGCGCGAATTCGACAGCAACGACGGCGGCGCATGGGGCAACTACGGCGACGACAAGAAGGTGAGCAAGGAAGAGGCATACAACACGTTCGGCGGCGACCAGGGCCTCATGGTCGGCTACGCGTCCGACGACACGAAGGCGCTGCTCCCGCTGCCGATCTACGCGGCCAGCCGCCTCGCGGAACGCCTTGAATACGTGCGCAAGAACGGCATCATCCCGCTGCTGCGCCCGGACGGCAAGACGCTCGTCTCGGTCGAATACGCGAACGACAACATCACCGACCCGCGCGCCATCCGCCACATCCTCATCTCCACGCAGCACTCCGACAAGCTCGCCCTTGACGACGTGCGCGAGCAGGTGCGCAAGGAGGTCCTCGAACCGGTGCTCGCCACGCTCGACGTGGACGCGTCCGAAGCCGAGGTCGTCATCAACCGCTCCGCGTTCATCAACGGCGGTCCGAAGGCCGACGCCGGCCTGACCGGACGCAAGATCATCGTCGACACGTACGGCGGCATCGCCGGCCACGGCGGCGGCGCGTTCTCCGGCAAGGACCCGCGCAAGCCCGACCGTTCCGCCGCCTACGCCGCGCGCTGGGCCGCCAAGAACATCGTCGCCGCCGGCCTCGCCCGCCGCGCGCAGGTCCAGCTCGGCTACTTCAACCGCGTCGCCCGTCCGATCACCATCGACGTCGAGACGTTCGGCACCGAAACCGTGGACCGCACCAAGATCCAGGAAGCCGTCGCCAAGACCTTCGACTTCCGCCAGCTCGCCATCATCGACGAACTCAACCTGCGCCGCCCGATCTACCGCAAGACCGCCGCGTACGGCCACTTCGGCCGCGACGACGCCGACTTCACGTGGGAGCGCCCCGACAAGGTCGAGGAACTGCTGAGGAACGTCAAGTGACGACCTCGACGACCGACACGTTCCGCCGCGAGTACTTCGACGATTTCGAACGCGACCATCCGAACATCTTCGCGTCGAAACTCGAACTGCTGCGCGTCGCGATCACGCTGAACGGCACCCGCGGCATCGGCCAGACCGTATCCGTGGGTGCCGGCACCGGCTCGTACGAGGCCGCGCTGCGCGAACAGGGGCTCGTGGTCGACCGGATCATCGAACCGTCCGTCAACCTCGCCGCCGAAGCCCGCGCCCGAGGATTCGACGTGACCGAAGCGCTCGCGCAGGACGTGCCGTTCGCCGACGACTCGCTCGACACCGTGTTCTACAACGGCAGCGCGTTCGGATTCATCACCGAAACGGACCTGCTCGACCTGTTCCGCGCCCACCGGCGCCAGCTCAAGCCGGGCGGTGTGCTCGCCTTGCTCGACGTGCCGCCGGCCAGCGCGCTGGGACTCGCGGTGCAGGCGTCGTTCGACCTGCCGGGCGGCGGCGAATCGTATATCTCGCAGGTGCTGCGGGCCAGCTGGTACAGCGACGACACGCCGCACAAAACCTACTGGCGCACGACCGGAACCTACCGGGAGCTGCTGGAATCGGCCGGTTTCGCGACCTTCCGCACCTGGCAGACGCTGCGACGGCACCTGATCTACCAGAACGACTCGCCGGAGCTGGTGACGGAAGGCTACCAGGAAGGCAGCTACGTCGCGCTCGTCGCCGTCAAGTAGACGGTTGAGCGGCTTTCATGAGAAGGGGAGAGAAGATGACCATCAAGACGACCGATACCGCGGTTGCGTGGCTGAAGCGGGCTGCGGTCGGCGTGATCTGCGCGGTCGCGCTGACCGGACTGGCGGCCTGCGGCGACGCGGGACACGCCGCGCACGACGGACAGCCGACCACGCAATCGGTGACCGGCAACGCCGCGGACAGTGCGACGTCCGATCAGTCGACTACGACCGACGACAGCACTGACGACGGCACGACCGACGAGCAGGATGCGCACGCCGATCACGTGGATCATGCCGATCATACGGATCATGCGCATCACGACAGCCAGTCGACCGACAGTCAGTCGGATACTGCCGACGATCAGTCGACCGACTCGGCTGATTCGACCGATCAGTCCGCTGCATCGGATCAGTCCGCCGACTCGACCGGCGACGACACCACGTCGGCCATCGACGCGGCGACCTCCTACGACCACAGCTGCTGCTGACCAAGACACAGCTCCGAACAAGACGTGGCGGCTTTGCGCCCCCTCAGTCAGCTTTCGCTGACAGCTCGTCCTGCAACTACGGACGACCTTGCGGTCGCGTTTTGCCGGCTCGCCTGTCGGCTCGCACGCTGCCTGCAAACAACTCCGCTGTTGCTTAACGGCAACGTCCTGACAAGGGGGGAGCAAAGGACAAGCATACTGTTGCGATGAATCGGGATATGCTTCCGTCCAACGGAACATGTTTCTGCTCCCCCTTGTCAGGGGGAGCTGTCAGCGAAAGCTGACTGAGGGGGCGCAAAACCCACCACCTCACATTCACCAAACCACACACCACACATCGAAACACCACACCGCAACCGACACTCACATAAGGGGAACCATCATGGGGGAAGCCTACTTCGACCGCTATCAGGACAACGGCCGCATTCTGGACGACACGTGGAAGGCGCGGCCCAACATCTACGAATCGCGACTCAAGCTGCTGCACCGGGCGCTCACCACCAAAGACCCGGGCAAGATCCTGTCCATCGGCATCGGCTCGGGCATCTTCGAAACGCTGCTGCGCGAACGCTACGGCATCGAGATCGCGGAGGCGGTCGAACCGTCCGCCAGCCTCGGCCAGGAGGCGCGCAACAAGGGCCTCAACGTCGTGCAAAGCACCGCGCAGGACTACGACTACGCGGGCGCGCCCTACGACACGATCGTCTACAACGGCTCCAGCTTCGGCTTCATCCCCGACGACGAGATCGAGGTGACGTTCACGCGCAACCGCGAGGCGCTCGCCGAAGGCGGCCGTCTCGTCCTGACCGACGTGCCCGAGGAGAGCGCTCTCGGCATCATCCTGCAGCTTGCGCAAAAGTATGACATCGATCGCGGCGACATCGACGACCTGCTCGCCGGCACCACGTTCTTCAACCTCAACACGCACGCGTACAAGCCGAACTGGCATCCGATCACCTGGTATGCGAACCTGCTCACGCGCATCGGATTCAAGAACATCCGCTACTTCCAGACCGTGCTCGCCAACCCTCCTTACCAGAAGGACGAAGTCGAGGAGCCGATCGAGGGATTCACCAAGGGCAACTACGTGGCCATCGTCGCCGAACGCTGAACCGTCGCGGCCTGATGGACAGAAAGGGGGCTGCCCATGACCTACGATTTCACGAGCATCATCGACCGGCGCGGCTCTCACGCCAAGGCCGTCGAGAACATTCCGATCCCCGGCGCCGCCGTGCGCCCCGGATTCGAGCTGATCCCGATGTGGGTGGCGGATATGGGGTTCGCCACCTGCCCGGCGATCACCGACCGGCTCGCCGCGCGCGTAGCCCACCCGTTGTTCGGCTATTTCAACATGCCGGACGAGTATTTCGACTCGATCATCCGCTGGCAGCGACGGTTCGGCGTGCGCGACCTCACGCGCGGCGACATCATCTACCAGAATGGCGTCATCGGCGGCATCCTGAGCGCCCTCAACGTGCTGTGCTCGCCCGGCGACGCGGTGCTGCTGCACGCGCCCGCCTACACCGGATTCATCGAATCGCTCACGCAGGCCGGCTACCGGCCGGTGTTCAGCGCGCTGCGCCGTGACGCGGGCGGCATCTGGCGCATGGACTACGACGACATGGACCGGCTGTGCCGCACGCACGACATCCACGCGGCGATCTTCTGCTCGCCGCACAACCCGACCGGGCGCGTCTGGGAACGCGAGGAGATCGAACGGGCGCTGGACGTGTTCGCCCGCCGCGACGTCACCGTGCTCTCCGACGAGATCTGGGCCGACATCACGCTCGACGGACGGACGCATGTGCCGACGCAATCGATCAGCGAGGACGCCAGACGGCGCACGATCGCGTTCTGCGCGCCCACGAAAACCTTCAATCTCGCCGGCATTCGCGGCAGCTACGCCATCGCGTACGAGCCGGCATTGCGCCGCCGCATCGCCCGCGACTACTACCGCAGCCGATTCCACGAGGAGCGCAACGTGTTCTCCGTCGAATCGCTGATCGGCGCGTACGGCGAGGCGGGGGAGCAGTGGCTTGCGCAACTGCTCGAGGTGCTGGGCGGCAACGTCCGGTATGCGGTTGACTACATCCGCGACCGGTTCAACGGTGTCGAGGTCAGCGCCGCCGAGGGCACGTACATGCTGCTGCTCGACTGCTCGGCATGGTGCGCGAACCACGGCGTGGACCTCGACGAACTGCTGCGGAGGGGCGTCGAGGTCGGCGTCATCTGGCAGGACGGTCGCGAATTCAACTGGCCCGACAGCATCCGCATGAATCTCGCACAGCCGTCCGCGCTGGTACGCGAGGCGTTCGACCGGCTCGACCGGTACGTGTTCAACGCGTGACGGCCGCCATCGGTCGTGTCATCGATCGCATCGTCATTCAACCAACTGTCACCACCAACCATCGACACATTCATGGAAAGGGGAACAACATGAATGCATCATCCACCGGTCGCGTCACGCGATCCATCCGCAAGGCCTGGCGATTCGGCGCGGCCGTACTCGCCCTCGGCGGCCTCATGCTCGCCGGCGCGTGCGGCAGCGCGAACGCGGCGGGCGGCAGCGGCATCACCACGGTCAAGATCGCCCTGTCGACCACCATCGACGAGCCGCTGTGGGAGCAGGTCAACAAGAACCTCGAGAAGGAAGGCGCGAAGGTGCGGGTCAAGACCGTGCCGCTCAAGAACGCGACGATCGGCGACCAGACGCTCAACGCGGGCGACGTGGACCTGAGCGCGCAGCAGCATTACGCGTATCTCAAGGGGCAGATCGACCAGAACGGCTACGAGTTCACGTCGATCGGGGAGACGTACATCACGCCGCTCAATATCTACTCCGAGCACATCAAGGATGTCTCCGAACTCAAGGACGGCGACAAGGTGCTCATTCCGAACGACATCACCAATGGAGCGCGCGCGATCCTCGTGCTGCAGGAGGCGGGCCTTGTCAAGGTGGACCCGGCCAAGAACGATCCGGCGAACGGCAAGTACCCGTCGCAGGAGGACATCACGTCCAATCCGAAGAACCTTGAGATCGTGCCGACCGATGCGAGCATGATCATGCCGTCGCTGCACGACGCAGCGGCCGGCATCGCCATTTCCAAGAACGTGGTCGACTACGGCAAGAGCCCGGAGAAGGACGCGATCTATTCGATCGACCCCGATCCGAAGCTCGCGGTGAACAAGCCGTGGATCAACGTGATCGTGGCCCGCACGGCCGACAAGGATCGCGAGGAGTTCCAGACGATTCTCAAGGCGTACTACCAGGACAACGTGCGCGACCTGATCAACAACGGTTCCAAGGGCGCGGAGATCGCGGTGTTCTGATCGCACGTTTCGTGGTGCAGAGTTCAGGGCTGGCTTTCGGGCTGGCCCTTTTTGTTGTTGCATGAGATGGGGGCAAGCATGCGTTGTGCGGGGAATATGGCTGGGAGGTCGATGCTGTTTGCCGGGGAATGATGGACTGGTTGTCACACATGCGCTGTATCGGCCATAACGGCATTGGTGTGGCACGGTATGGTGTCACGCTGTTGCGAATAACGCCATAATAGGGATGGTGTGACAGGCGGCATAGGTGAAGCGCGGAATGAAACATGGAGGATCGTTGATATTGCAATGATTCTTCGATATGAATATTGTCACGCTGCCTGTATATGGCCGTGTATTGTCGGGGTGTGACAAAACCGTTGTCACACCCCGACAATACACCCGACGGTGACGGAAGCGTGACAGCTCATGGTGACACACTGTGCCGGATGTCGGTTATTTCGGGAGTGTGTGACAGAACGGTTGTCAGACATCGACGAAATCAAGCGGTGACGAGGCGTTCGGCGGATGATAACATGCTTTGCCGGATGTTGGGCTATATATATCGCGCGAGGGCTTCCCCATGGGTGCCCCATGATTACGAAGTCCTGAGCATGCAAAAAGGGGATACGCGACGAATCGCATATCCCCTTGAGCGCTGCTCAGACCAAAGATCACCAGGTCGGGATCTCGGCGCCCTTGGACTCGTTCTCCATCAGCTCACGCACGTTGTCCTGATGGTAGGCCTTGATGACCTCCTTATAAATGTCCTTGTCCTTATCCTCGGTGCGCGCCACGATCACGTTGATCCACGGCTTGTTGATGTCCTTGCTCGGGTCCGGGTTGATCTTGAAGATCGAATCCTTCTCCGGGCTCTTGCCGTAATCGACCACCGCGTTCGCGTTCGCGATGCCCGCGGCCGCATCCTTGAGCGAGCTCATGATCATGTTGCGGTCGGTCGGCACCAGCTCGATGTTCTTCGGGTTGGAGGTGATGTCCTCCTCGGCCGGGTACACGCCGTTCGCCGGATCGTTCTTCTTCGGGTCGATCTTGAGCACGCCGGCCTCCTGCAGCACGATGAGCGCGCGGCCGCCGTTGGTGACATCGTTCGGAATCAGGATCTTGTCGCCCTTCTTCAGTTCGGAGACGTCCTTGATGTTCTCGGAATAGATGTTCAGCGGGCTGATGTACGACTCGCCGATCACCGTGAACTTGTAGCCCTTCTCCTTGATCTCGCCGTTCAGGAACGCGTAATGCTGCTGCGCGCTCAGATCGACGTCGCCCGCGGACAGCGCCTGGTTGCCGAGCACGGCGCTCTTCATCGGCACGGTCTTGACGCGGACCTTCGCGCCTTCCTTCTCGAGGTTCTTGTTGACTTGGTCCCACAGCGGGTCGTCGGTCGAGGTGGTCAGCGCCACCTTCAGCGTGGTCACGCCGTTCGCGCTGGTCGAGCCGCACGCGGCGGCGGTGGCGAGCATGCCGAGCGCGGACACGATGGCCAGTCCGGTGCGCAGGACCTTTCCGATTGCTTTAGTGTTCATTCTTCCTCCCAATGAACGTTCCGATGGTTTGGATGATGGTGATGAAGATCAGCAACGCGATCACGGCCGCCACGGTCACGTCAAGCTGGTTGCGTTCGAAGCCGTAGCGGTTGGCGTAGTCGCCGAGACCGCCGGCGCCGATCGCGCCGATGACGGCGATCTCGGAGTTGAAGCTGATACAGGTGATGGTGGTCACGCGCGCCAGTCCCGCGATGCTTTCGCGCAGGTACACGTGCCAGATGATCGACAGCGGGCCGAAGCCCATCGACTGCGCCGATTCGATCAGCGTCGGGTTCAGGCCGTTGAACACGGATTCGACCTGACGCGAGAAGAACGGCGTGATGCCGACGATCAGCGGGAAGATCGCGCCTTCCACGCCGATGGCCGTGCCCGCGATCAGTCGCGTGAGCGGGAACAGCAGGGCGATCATGATGACGAACGGGATCGAACGGCACAGGTTGATGAGCTTGTCGAGAAACTCGAACACCGGCCGGTTCTCCAGCAGGCCGCCCTTCTTCGTCACGCACAGCACCATACCGAAGAACAGACCGAGCACGAACCAGAACGGTGCCGCGGTGAAGAACATCTGCAGCGTCTGGATCAGCGATTCGACGAAGACGTCCGGATTCTCCATGACGTGCGGGAACAGGGTGTTCAGTATGCTCATCGTGCGTTCTCCTTCTCATGCGCGGCGGCCCGGACGTCGGTCGTCTCGTCGGCGTCGCTTTCCGCGGCCGCCACGTCGCCCGGCTCGATCAGCGTGGTGCGGATGCCCTTGCCCTTCAAAAACTCGAGCGCCTGGTCGATCTGCTCGTCGTTGCCCTTGTATTTCGCGACGATGCTGCCGAGCGGGTAGCCGTCGACGATGTCGAGCGAGGCGAACAGGATGTTGACCGTCAGGTTGAACTTCGTCGAAATGATCGACACGAGGCCTTCCGAAACGGTTTTGTCCACGTATTGCATGTGGATGAGCCTCTCTCCGGGGTCGGTTTCGAGAATCGGCGAACGCTTGGCGATCAGCTCGTAGATGCGGCTCAGACCGGTCGAATTGGAAACGAAGCGGCGGGTCAGGTCGGCCTTCGGATCGCTGAACACGGCGAACGCGTCGCCCTGTTCGACAATGGTGCCCTTGTCGATGACGGCCACGTCGGTGCAGATCTGCTTGACGACGTCCATCTGGTGCGTGACCACGATGATGGTCAGGTGCAGCTGCTTGTTGAGCCGTTCGACCAGTTCGAGGATCGTTTTCGTGGTGTCCGGGTCGAGTGCGCTCGTGGCCTCGTCGAGCAGCAGGATTTGCGGGTGGTTGGCGAGCGCGCGGGCGATGGCGACGCGCTGCTGCTGGCCTCCGGAGAGCTGAGACGGGTATTTCTTCGCCTGCGATTCGAGTCCGACGAGCTGGAGCAGTTCGGCCACGCGGGCCTTCTTCTGTTCGCGGTTCAGGTTCGATTTGCGCAGCGGCAGCGCGACGTTGTTTTCGACGGTGCGCGACGGCATGAGGTTGTACTGCTGGAAGACCATGCCGATGGACTTGCGTAGTTCGCGCAGTTCGGCCGGTTTGAGATCGGGGATGTTCTGGCCGAGTACCGTGAGCTGGCCGCCGGTGGTGGATTCGAGGCCGTTGAGGCAGCGCACGAGCGTGGATTTGCCGGCGCCGCTCAGGCCGATGATGCCGAAGATGGACCCTTCGTCGATGGTGAGGCTGACGTCTTTAAGCGCCGTGTACGGACCGTTCGCCGTGGTGTATGTCTTGTTGAGATTCGTGATCTCGATGATGGGTTTCGCCATCGGGCAACGTCCCTCCTTGTCTGGCTACGTCTGTTCGTGACAACACTTGCGAGCCTAACGGGAGTGACGGTGCGACGCGGCGGGGTCTTTATCGGCGTTGCTTATGACCGGTTACAGAAAGGCGGCTGCTGCTGTGAGCGTTCACAGCAGCAGCCGCCGGTTTGTGTGATTGATCACAGGTCGTGATCGAAGTAGATCACGTCCGGTCGGGTGTTCCATCCCTGATGCTTCCAGAACTCCTGACCTTCGATGTTGTCGACTACCACGAGGATACCGACCTTGATAATGCCCTTGGCCTTGAACACGTCTTGGACGCGGTTGATGAGCGTGGTGCCGATGCCGTGGCCGCGCCACTGCTCGTCCACGGCGACATGGTACAGGTAGCCCTTGCGCCCGTCCGTCGCGCCGAGCGCGGTGGCGATGACCTTGCCGTCGCCGTCCGTGGCCACGAGGCAGCTGTCGGGGTTCTTGGAGATCAGCAGCGCGATGCCGCCGTACGTGTTGTTCAGCGAGTGCAGGTGCATGCCGGGCGTGCGCTCCCACAGCGCGTACGCCTCGTCGTAGTCCTCCGGCGTCATGCGGCGGATATGAACGTTCTCGTCTTGCCAGTTGGTCATGCTTGTTCCTCTCTTGTGCTGGTTGTGATGCTTGTTATCGCGTATTGGTATGGGATCGTACGCACTGTCGTGCGTACGATGCTGTGCTGTTAGCGGCTTCGCCGCGTACCCCACCCGCCCGACCTGCGTCGGGCACCCTCCCCTAAGAGGGGAGGGAGAGGTGTGAGGTGCGTGTTTGGTCGTTGTGTTGTTGGCGGGATCGTACGTACTGTCGTGCGTGCGATGCTGTGTGGCTGGCGGCTTCGCCGCGTACCCCACCCGCCCGACCTGCGTCGGGCACCCTCCCCTAAGAGGGGAGGGAGAGGTGTGAGGTGCGTGTTTGGTCGTTGTGTTGTTGGCGGGATCGTACGTACTGTCGTGCGTGCGATGCTGTGTGGCTGGCGGCTTTGCCGCAGTACCCCACCCGCCCGGCCTTTGCCGGGTACCCTCCCCTGATAGGGGAGAGAAAGGGCGATCCCTCTCAGGGGGTGCAAGAGTTCATCGCTGTACAACAGGTCCTTTCCCTCCCCTCTCAGGGGTTTCGCCGTGAAGCAAACGCCGGTGGCGTTTGTGAGCGGAATGCGAGCCGACAGATGAGCCGGCAACAGCGCGGACGAAACTCCTAAGAGTGAATTGCCTTTCCCTCCCCTCTCAGGGGAGGGTGGCGCGAAGCGCCGGGTGGGGTACCGCGGCGAAGCCGCCGGAAACACAGCATCGCGCGAAGCGCGATCCCATTCCTCACTTCGCGCGCGCCAGGTTGTCGTACGGGGCGATCTCGTGCGGGCTGGTGCCGCCGGTGATGATCGCCAGCGCGTCGTCGAGCGACTGCTGGGCCATGTTCTTGACCGCGATGTCGGTGAAGAACGCGATGTGCGGCGTGATGATCACGTTGTCCAGCGCGTTGAGCCTGTTGTAGTACTCGTTGTCGATCGGCTGGTCGGGGTCGAGCTCGTTGCCGAACAGCTTCGCTTCGCCTTCGAGCACGTCGATGGCTGCGCCGGCGATCACGCCGTTCTCGAGCGCGTCGATAAGTGCGGGCGTGTCGACCACGCCGCCGCGCGAATTGTTGACGAAGTACGCGGTCGGCTTCATCTGCGCGAACCGTTCGGCGTTCATGAGGTGCTTCGTGGTCGCATCGAGATACGTGTGCATGGTCACGACGTCGGCCTTCGCGAGCAGCTCGTCCTTGCTCACCCACGTGAGGATGTCGTCAAGATCGTGGTTTTCCTTGATATCGTTGCCGAGCACGGTCGCGCCGAGCGCGTGGAAGATGCGCGCGACGGTCGAACCGATGCGGCCCACGCCGATGATGCCGATAGTCAGTTCGCTGATCTCGCGCGAGATCAGGCCGTGGACGGAGAAGTCGTGGCACTTGGCGCGCGTGTCGAACTGCGGGACGTGGCGGATGAGCCGCATGATGTGCGTGAGCGTGAGTTCGGCCACGGCGGTGGGAGAGTAGGACGGCACGTTCGTGACGCGGATGCCGTTGCGGGCCGCGGCCGCCAGGTCGATGGTGTCGTATCCGGCCGAACGGATGGCGATCTGGCGGATGCCGTAGCCGGCGAGACGACGGTAGAAGTCGGCGTCGGCGCTCGGGGCGCTGCGCTGCTTGTAGGAGATGCCGTCGAAGCCTTCGACGGTGTGCAGCGTATCCTCGTGCAGCTCGAACGGGAAGCATTCGACGTGCACGCCGTGTTCGGCGGCCCACTGCTGGGCGAACGGCAGTTCCTCGTCGATGGTGTGGTAGAAGGCGATCGAAGTCATATGCGTGGTGTCTTTCCTAATCGAAAACGGATAATGAAGTTGTCATTTCGAGCGTGGCGATGGCTTACCCTCCCCTGGCTCCCCCTTCAGGGGGAGCCAGCAGCGAAGCTGACTGAGGGGGGAACAACCACCTCAAGCCCTGTTGCGGAACGCCGCAATCCGCGACACCGCCTCCCGCAACGTGTCGAGGCTTGCCGCGTAACTGAACCTGAAGTACCGCGACGGCCTGCTGGTGAACGCCTCGCCCGGCACGCCGGCGACCTTCGCCTCGCGGGCCAGCAGCCGCGCGTAGTCGAAGCTCGACCCGTCGAACTCGTCGGGCACGGCCACGTACAGGAAGAACGATCCGGTCGGGTTCGCGGTCCGGTATCCGAGCTGGGTCAGCCCGTCCACCAGAAAATCGCGACGGCGACGGTATTCCTCCACCATCGCGTCGATCGAATCGTCGCCCCGCTCGTAGGCGACCTGCGCCGCGTCCATCGTGAACATCGCCGCCGTGGACACGTGGATCTGATGCACTTTCGCGATGAATCCGGCCAGTTCGTGCGGCGCGGCGAGGAAGCCGAGCCGCCATCCGGTCATCGCGTACGTCTTCGACGTGCTGTCGACCACGATGGTCCGATTCGGCGCGAACAATGCGATCGACGGCGCGGGCCGCGTCTCGTAGCTGATCTCCGCATACACCTCGTCGCTGAGCACGGTCACGTCGTACCGTTCGACCACGTCGGCCAGCGCGCGCAACTGCTCGGCCGTGTACGTCACGCCCGTCGGATTGTTCGGCGAGTTGAGCACGAGCACCGCGTCACGCCCGGCGACGGAGCGCAACGCATCCTCCAACGCCTCGGGCGTGAGCACGAACCCGGTGTCGGTCGTGTCTATCTCGACCTCTTCGGCGCCGGTGAGCTTGGCCATGTTCGCGTACAGGCCGAATCCGGGAACCGTGTACAGCAGCGCCGCGCCCGGATGCAGCAGCGCGGTCAGGGCGCTGCTGACGGCCTCGCTCGCGCCTTCGGTCACGATGATGTCCTCCGGCGCGAAGTCGAGGTTGCGACGGCGTGCCAGGTAGGCGCTGATCGCCTGCCGTAGGCCGGGCGTGCCGGCGTTCGGCGCGTAATGCGTGCGGTTGCGGGCGAGCGAGTCGATGGCCGCGTCCTTGATGAACTGCGGCGTGGCGAAGTCCGGCTCTCCGAGCGTGAGCTTGAGAATGCCCGGAATCGTCGATGTTTCGGCGTCGAACGATCGGATGATCGACGTGGTGAGCGTGCGCAGCTGCGGAATGACCGCGTTCGCCGGATCGAACGCGTCTGCCGCGGTCTGCCGCGATGTGGTGTCGGTTGGTTCGCTCATATTCTGCTCCCGGATGGTCGATGATGGTTGGATTGATGATTCGTATGATTAGCGCGGTTGCCGTGACGGTGACGATGCGCGTGCGATGCGTGCGGTCAGGTTTTGACCTGCAATGCGGGCACGCCGGTGCGTTGCGCGATGACGGCCAGCTGGTCGAACGTCGCCGGGTCGATCGGCACGTCGGTTCGGTTGACGGCGGACGCTGCACGTTCCTTGTCGCCGGGAACCAGCACGTCGTGACCGTCGACCGATGGCAACGATCGCAACCGTCGCGCCAATTCGGCCACGCGCGCCGCGATCGCATCCGCACCGCCGAACAGGGCCGGATCGATCGCCGCGAAACAATGGCAGATATGCTGGCCCTTCATGTCAAGCGACAGCAGGCCGCCTGACAGCACGCCGGTCAGGATCTCCACGATCAGCGCCAGGCCATACCCTTTGTATCCGGCGTTCGTCTCGCCCGCGCCGCCGAGCGGCGTCAATCCTCCGGAGCGCGGGGACGTGCGAACGTTGTCCATCGCGCGGCCCGCATCGTGCTCCACGCTGCCGTCATTATTGACCGCCCAATCGCCGGGGATCGGCTCGCCGATCTTCTCCAGAACCTCGATCTTGCCGAGCGAGACGGTGCTGGTCGCCGCGTCATACACGATCTGATCGTCGCCGCGGCCCACCGCGAACGCGATCGGATTGCTGCCGAGCGCGGGCGTGCCGGAGTGCGTGGGCACCGTCAGTGGATTGCTGTTCGTGCTCGCCCAGCCGATCAGTCCTTCGTCGGCGGCCATGCGCGCATAGAATCCGGCCGTGCCGAAATGGTTGGAATCGCGCACCGCCACGATGCCGATGCCATGTTCGCGCGCCTTCGCGATCGCCAGTCGCATCGCGTCGCGCGAGATCAGCTGGCCCATGCCGCTGTGGCCGTCCAGCACCGCGCCGGCCCGGTCGTCGCGCACGAGAGTGGCGCGGGCCGCGGGGTCGATCATGCCATGGCGCAGCTTGTGATCGTACATGGCCATGCGCTGCACGCCGTGCGAGGCGATGCCATGCCGGTCGGCGTCGATGAGCGAATCCGCGATGAACGCCGCGTCGCCGGCCTCGAAACCGCGGGCCTCGAACACCGCGGTCAGGAAGCCGCGCAGCTCGTCCACGGCAACACGAACCTCGGCCATGAATCCCTCCTGCACACGTTCGCCAACGGGTAAGTTCTTATCGGCGGCACGCCGGCCGCAAGCCGCGCGTCCGCCACTGTTTCCAGAACTTATCATCTCGACCGCGGCCCGGCCGTGGCGTGGCGTTCGCAAAAACCGATAACCCGCTACAACCCGAACCTGTACCGTGCGGGCTTGGGCGCCATTGCAGCGGAATCGCCCGCTTTCATCTCCGGCATCTCGCGCCGACGTTGAGTATTGCCGGCGCCGCACCCCCACTTCGCACCGGCACCCTGGGCTGCCGGCGCCGAGCCCCCCCCTCAGCGCAACTATTCTCGGAAATAAGGGGCCATCTCCGGGAATTGTCGCGCTGACCGCAACTCAGCGCAACCATTTTCGGAAATAAAGGTTGATTACCGAAAATAGTTGCGCTAAGTATCGGGCAGTGCAACTATTTTCGGACGAGTGGTGTTGTTTCCGGGAATAGTTGCGCTGAGACATCGTCAGCGCAACTATTTCAGGCCAAGTGGGGTTATTTCCCAAAATGGTTGCGCTGAGATTCCGCCAGTGCGACCATTTCCGGAATCCGCGGACGCGGACCATCCCATACCGAACCGGTTGCAAGGCGGTATAGATTTTTCGTATGTGCGGGGCGGTGTGGCTTGGGGGACGGCGGTGTTGAGTTGGATACGGAACATTGAGGGTGCCTGAGGCGTCAGGCATATGAAGCAGAAGGGGGAGCGGCCATGACCGACACCGCGCTGCAGCAGGAGCTGGAAACCCACTACCGCTGGTTCCACCAGCATCCCGAAGCCTCGTACCGCGAAGAGCTTGTCAAATTGTTTGTGTATGGGTGTTTTTTGTTGTTGTTTTTAGAGGTAGGGTTCCATGCGTTCCGGGTATGCGGCGACGAGTTGGGCGAGGGCCTGTTTCCAGTTGGTGGTGATCCTGCCCTCGATGAGCCGGCATTCGTTTTTCGGTCGTTTGCCTTTCTCGGTCCTCTCCCGCTGCCTTGCGCGTTTGTCCTCGATGTCGCAGATCGCGAGCCACAGGAGCTTGACGGCGGCCTGGTCGTTGGGGAACTGGCTGCGGTTGCGGCTGACCTTCCTGAGCTGGTAGTTCAACGATTCGATGCTGTTGGTCGTGTAGATCACGCGCCGCAGCATGGGCGGGAACTGCAGGAACGGCGTGAACCGGTCCCACGCCCGCTCCCACGTGGCCGCCACCGACGGGTATTTGCGGCCGAGCTCGCTGTGCTTGAACTCGTCGAGCCGTTTGCGGGCCTGGTCCGCGTCCACCGCCCCGTACACGCCCCTCAACCCGGCGCACACCTTCTTGCGGTCGTGATCGGCCACGAACCGGTTCGCCGCGCGGATGAGATGCACCACGCAGGTCTGCACCATCGCCTGAGGCCATGTGGCCTCGACGGCCTCGGGCAGGCCCTTCAGCCCGTCGCAGCACACGACCATCACGTCCGCGACGCCCCTGTTGGCCATCTGCGCGCACACGTTCGCCCAGAACGAGGAGCCCTCCGAATCCTGCATCCAGATGCCCAGCACGTGCTTGAGGCCCTCCATGTCGACTCCGATCGCGATGTGCGCGGCCTTCGACACGACCCTGCC
>NZ_JBKEWJ010000010.1:0-104932 GCF_056357555.1 Bifidobacterium sp. LH_230 | reverse complement strand
CGGATTCAGGAAACCGTCCGAAGCCATCCTCGACCTGATCAACGAGGCATGATACGATCACACAACCAAATCAACCAGCAACACGGGTGTTGCAACCACCACTAGAATCCGCCCATCCGGCGCGTATGCCATGCCCCCCCCCGCTCTCTGTCTCTTTCGCAAACCTTGAGGCAGTTTTGCCGATTTCCCCGAGTCGATTCGTAAACCCTGAGGCAGTCGTCGAACGACAACACTACGGAAAAGAGACCATTAAGAGGTCTGAACAGGCCTGACGGATGCTCCGGCTGCCTCAGGGTTTGCCGATCGACCCGCGCAGCCGCCGATATCTGCCTCAACATTTGCGAAAAGCCGAATATGCGCCCGCTGTTATCAACCTCACAGCGGACCGCAGCCCTATTCGCCCCACCTGCACGTACACTGGAGACGATCATACCGGCGGCGAGGAGGCTTGCGAATGGACGACGACGAACTGCTCAAGCGACTGGAAGCGTTCGGCGGATTCGAGAACACAACCGACGATTCCGATACCGGCGTCGACGCTCCCACTGAAAGCGCCGACGACCAGACGGCCACCTTTGACGTGAACAGGTTCCTCGCCGGGTTGGACGCGATCTTCGATGCGCACGAAGCCGCCACCAAGGCCGGGCCGTATCTCGAACAGGCCGCCGTGGACGCGGAAAACGCCGGCGACGATGCCGGTCTGCTCACCGTGCTCAACGAGACGATGGGCTTCTACCGTTCGCAAGGCAAGCACAAGGAAAACCAGTGGATCATCCAGCGGGCGCTGGAACTCGCCGCGAAAATGGGGATCGAAGGCACCGACGCGTGGACGACCACGCTCATCAACGCGGCCACCGGCCAGCGCGCGGCCGGCAACTACGATCAGGCCGAGGACCTGTACCATATGGCGTTCGATTCCGCCACGCGCACCCTCTCTCCCACCGACCGTCGCTTCGCCGCGCTGCACAATAACCTGTCGATGGTCTACAGCGAAACGAACCGCAACGACAAGGCCGAAGCCGAGTTGCGCGAAGCGCTGCGCATCCTCGAAGAGTCCAGTCCGAACGCGGATGCCGATCTCGACATCGCGTCCACGAACACGAATCTCGCGCTTGTGCTGCTGGCAGAGAACAAGACTGACGAGGCCGACCGGCATGCGGCCCGCGCGCTGGAGATCTACCGCAACGGCCATCTCGAACACAGCGCGCATTACGCATCGGCACTGGCCGGATACGCGCAGGTACGGTTCGCGGCGGGCGATTTCGGACGTGCCGTGGACCTGTACCGGCAGGCGCTGGCCGTGATCGACGAATGTTACGGACGCAACACCGACTACTACCACGTCACCGAAGCGAACCTGCGCCAGGCCGAGGATGCGGCGCGTCAGGCCGGGGTCGAAGTTGACGAGGACTCTTCCGCTGTCATTTCGAGCGAGCGCAGCGAGTCGAGAAATCCATCCTCCCGGGACGCGCAGGATTCCGATACGGCAGGGTCATCGGATCGGAACGATTTCTCCACTCCGCTGCGTTCCGGTCGAAATGACAATGGAACGGCATCTCGCTCCGACCAGAACGTCTCCACCCGACCACGCATGTCCGGTCTTAAGCTGGCACGTGCGTACTGGCAGGAGGTCGGCAAGCCGATGATCGCCGCGAAATACCCGCAGTATCAGGGCCGCATCGCCGCCGGCCTGGTCGGGCACGGTTCGGAATGTTATGGCTTTGACGACGCGATCTCGCAGGATCACGATTTCGGCCCGCGCTTCTGCCTGTGGCTGACCGACGAGGATTACGCGGCGATCGGCGCGCAGCTGCAGGCCGATTACGACGCGTTGCCGCGCGAGTTCATGGGCTACACGCGGTCCGACGCCGCAACGACCACGCCGCGGGCCGCAAGCTCGGGCGCGGGCCGACGCGACGGCGTGTTCTCAATCGGCGATTTCTTCGAGTCGATCACCGGCTATCGCAAGGCTCCGGCCGAGGACCGTCCGCATGAATGGCTGATGCTGGACGAGTCCACGCTGGCCGCCGCGACGAACGGCGCGGTGTTCGCTGATCCGCTGGGTGCGTTTTCGGCCGTTCGGCAGGGATTCACGTTCATGCCGGATGATGTGCGATTGTCGCTGGTCTCGCGCCGATTGGGCATGATGGCGCAGGCCGGTCAGTATAACGTGCCACGCATGCTGGAGCGCGGCGACGGCGCGGCCGCATGGATGGCGATCAGCGAGTTCGTACAGGCGGCGGGTTCGCTCGTGTTCCTGTTGAACAACCCGGTAACGGTAGGATACGCACCGTATTACAAGTGGCGGTTCGCGGCGTTGCGCCGCCTGAGCGCACGCATGGCGACCAAGCTGCCCGATGTGTGCGGCCAGTTGGAGACGCTGCTGCGCCTGAGTTCCGCGGCCTGCTACGGCGGAGCGGGCTTCGGCGAAGGCGGCAAGGGCGCGGCCCCGGCTGTGGCGCAGGTCGAGCAGACCATCGAGCATATCTGCGCCGAGGTCGTGGCCGAGCTGAAGGCGGAGGGACTGACCCGCAGTGACAAAACGTTCCTCGAATGGCAGCGTCCCTACGTCGAGGAACATATTCAAAGCCCTGCAGCCTGTCTGCACAGCCTCTAACGCCTCTATTCCCGTCATTTCAACCGAGGCGTAGCTGCCTCCCCCTTGTCATTTCGAGCGAGGCGCAGCCGAGTCGAGAAATCTTCCAAAGCCACTGGCCCATCAGAAGATTTCTCCGCTCGCTGCGCTCGGTCGAAATGACAGCGTCATTGACCAACAGAGCTTTCCAGAACCAAACGGAGATCATCATGACCGATGCCACCTCGCCGCTGATCGAACGAATCGTCCGCCGCGAATGGGACCAGTTCCAGCGTACGAACAACGAGGGCGGGCGCGCCGCATGCCAAGGCAACTGGCCGGTGTTCAATCAGATGCGCACCAGCCAGTTCCTCACCTGGCCCGAGCCGCTGCTCGACAGCTACCTCAACGATCTGATCGAGGCCGATCGCACCGGCCGCAACCTCGTCACCGAGAAGTACGGTCGTATGATGGCCTCCACCGCACCGGCCGAATACCGTGCGAACATCGAACCGTACATTCCGCGGCTCTCCGTTGCGCGCATCGCCGAACAAGAGCGGATCATCGCCATTCAGGTCGAGTGGGCAAGGGATTTCCGCGAGCGCTGGCCGAAACTCGGCCGGGCGATGCGCGTGCTCACCACCGCGGAGGATACGCCGGAAGCCACCTCGTTCGAAACGTATCTGCGCGGCGAACTGGGCACGTATTCCGCGGCGACGCTTGGCCTGTATGGGCGGATGGTCGCCGATTATCGGGCCGCCGGCCGCAACCTCACCGAAGAGACGATTCTCGCCACCGTGCGGCTCGGCGGCTTCGACGATCTCGCTCAGGCCGAGGCCGTTCAATAACGTCAACGGTGTCATACGACCATGTGCATCACATTCTTCAGGCTCCGGCGTTGAGTGTTACTCGATCAGGCTGCTCATGTAACAGCAGTTTGACGATCGAGAGGCTGATTCTTGACTTCATCGAGGTCGGTTTGACGATCGAGAGGCTAACAACGCGTACAACACGCTGCCTGTTGATACATGATCGGCAGAAAACGGGGCTATCCGGCCATAATATGCAGCTGCACCAGCCTCTCGATCGTCAAACTGACCTCTGCACGGCCGAAAATCAGCCTCTCGATCGTCAAACCGCCGTCCGAATCCAAGTTTCAGCAAACGTTCACTGCTTGGTGCGCGACTTGTTGCCCTGTTTGCGGCTGTGCAGCATTTTGGCGAGAGACCAGATCACCGACACCGCCACCAGCACGCCACCGAAGCCGGCGAACATGATCGCGGCGGCGATGCGCGGGTCCAGCGCCCACGACTGCACGACCCATCCCAGCGGGAAATACGCTCCAAGCAGCACACTGACCACGCCCAGCGCCAGTACGCACACGCCCAGCGTGATCGTAGCCGAGCTTGGTCCGGTCTTGAGCACCACCGCAGAGGCGTCCGAGGCACCCGGAGCGGCCGGAGACACCGGACCGCCGAACACCGGCACGGACGGATGGCCGTCGGACGGCGATTGAGAAGGTCCTCCCACGCCCGAGCCGACGGTATCACCTGTCGCCCCGCCCATATCAGACGTTCCAGGCATCTCGCCCGATACCTTGGCCGCCTCGGCATCCCGCGATTCATGCTGCGCAGAGTCGCCGCCCGATCGGGCCGCAGTATACAGCGGAATCGATGACGCTCCGTTCACGGCTACACGACGATTCCACCCGTCAGCCCCGTCTTCCACTCCAATGGCTTCAGACTCGCTCGCAGAACTTGCACCATTCGCCGCGGAATCACCGGAGGCAGCAGTGGCAAATTCGCCGTCTCCGCGCGCATCATTCGCATTCGCCGCCGCACCTGATGCGACGCCGCCCACATAGGTCGCCCGAGTGGCCTCGATCGGTTCGATATCCGCGACATCGCTCAGATGCAGCGGATCATCCTCAGTCCGCGCCTTTTCACCCGGATCTGCCGTGCCGTCAGCGTCAATCGCGTCCATCACCGCAGTGCTCGACGTGTCGGCAACCGTGGTCAGCACCATCGTGGTCGCATTCGCCGTCTCGCCGGCACCGTCTCGCATGGCCGGCATCGCCGCGGTGGCCGCATCCCGGGAATCCCCGGAAACCCCGGAATCCCGGGAATCTCCCACCGGCAATACCGACGTGGCTGCATCATCCGTCGTCACCGGCAACGCGACCGTATCCGCTTGCCCCGCATCCACGGCAGCCGGCAGCACCGTCGTCTTCACGTCACCGGCGTCGCCCGCGTCAGCCGCACTGTTCGCAGCGTTCCCGTCCACGACCGGCAGCGGCGTGGTCAACGGCATCGTCTTGCCGTCCTGTTCGTCCGTCATCATTACTCCTTACGTAGCTGATCAGTCGTTCTCTCGGTTGTCGTCGGCGGCCGCGGACTTGCCGAACAGGTCGGCGTTGTCGCCCACGGTCTGCGCCGGGTAGCGCACGAACACGCGCCCGCTCAACAGGTATTGCACGTCGATGAACAGTTCCTCGCCGTCGTCCGGGTAGTAGTCGTAGTCGCGCAGCCAGGCCGGCGCGTCCGCTCCGTTCGCGTCGTTCAGCGCGGCGATCGCGGACCGGCCGTCGTTGCCGCGCGCGTCCCCGTCCATATACGACTGCTGCGAGAACGTGGAGTTGCCGAAGTTGATGCCATCACCCTGCGTGCCGATCAGCGCCGCATATCGCCCGCCGTACGAGTTGCCGCCGAACGTGGACATGTCGTCGTTGCCGAATGCGAACGGGCAACCGGTGGGCAGCGTGATGACGACCCTCGTCTGCGATGCGGCGAGATGGATGGTGCCGCTCGGGCAGTTCGTGCGCACGGTGGTGCCGTTGTGCAGTGTGACGAGCCGTTTCGGCCGGCGCGCGTAGTCGGTGAGATCGATGTGCGCGAGATCGTTGTCGTAGTTGGTGCCGGCGAAGACGACGCCGTCGCTCAGGTGCGTGAACTGTGCGCTGTCACGGTCGAGATTGTCGTTGCCGGAGTACTTGATCGTGCCGTCGTAGTCGGTATATCCGTGGACGTCGACGACCTCGTACGACCGGGAGATGTCGTTGTAGCGAGCGTCGATGTATGCATAGGCGAAGTTGACGGCGAGGATGCACGCGGCGGTGATGCCGGCGAGCCATGCGAGCGGCACGAGTCCGCCGGCGCGACGGCCGCGGATGCCGAGTACGAGGATGACCAGGCCGATGAGCACGCAGGTCGCGCCGATCCACAGGGTCGAGGACTTGATCAGCGAGGTGAGCGTGTAGCTGTTCGTCGTGTACAGCGCGATGGCCGCGAAGATGCAGGACAGTCCGAGGACCACCGTGACGATGACCGGGCCGGCCGGCTTGCGTCGTGCGATGACCGGGCGCGGCTTGGGTTGCGGCGCGCGGTATGGGGAGGTCATCGGCCGGGTCGGGCTGCCGGACGGCGGCATGGGTGCGGATGCGGCCGGCGAGGCGGACGATGCGGCATGAGCGGACGGAGACATGAACGGGTTGCCGAATGCGGATGACGAGCCGGATGCCGCAGTCGTGAACGGATTGGACTGCGGGATTGGCTGGCCTCCTGGCTGACTGCTTGGCTGCCCGTTCGGTTGACTGCCCGGCACCGCGGAGGTCGGCGACTGCGGATAGGCGTGGCCGTTCGGCGACGCCCATTGCGCCGGCTGCGATGGGGCGGACGACGATCCTGCAGGATATGCGCCGAATGGTGGTACGGCGCCGTTCGCGGATCGGTACGGGGGTACGTTCGACGCGCCTGGCTGGCCATACTGCTGCGGACCGTATGGCTGCGGACCGCCGAAACCGCCGCCGTACGGACGGCCGCCGCCGGGATTGCCGCCCGCATTGCCGCGCCCGCCGGCACCGTATCCGCGCTGGCGTCGCAGTTCGCGTTCGATGATCAGCCACAGCACCGCGGCGGCCGCGGCCGTCAGGAAGAGACCGGAACCGGGGAATCCCAAGCCGATCAGCGCGCACAGGATCACGCCGAGGCATGCCCAGTCCCAGTCGCCGGCGATCAGTCGCTCGCCCAAGATCTCGCCGGTGCGCCCGTCCGGCAGCAGGAACCATGCGAACGCGTAGAACGCCGCGCCGAATCCGCCGCACAGCACGGCCGCGATCATGATCGCACGCATCAGCACCGGGCTGATGTTGAAATACCGGGCCAGTCCGCCGCACACGCCGCCGACCCAGCGATCGTCGGATCGGGTGATGCCGCTGCGACGTATCCACGCAAAGAACTTCGCGGCGGTATTGCCCGTACGACCGGTGCCGGGACTGACGTACGGGTACGAGGCCGGATCGTACGGATTGGCGGGCGACGGGCCTGATTGCCACTGCTGACCGGCGTACGGGCCGGATTGCTGATTGTCATACGGCTGCTGGCCGGACCCGTTGCCGGAGTATGCGTGACCCGCGGCGCCGTACGTCGAGTTGCCGCCGGGCACGGCGCCCGGTGCGGCGTTTCCGCGTGCGCCAGGCTGCTGCTGATTGGCTCCGTCATTCTGCGGAGCATAGGGACCATACGAATTGCTCATGGTTCCATTACAGCAGTCCGCGCGCGCCGATGCTGTCCGGGAACACCCTGATTCTCCCCTGAACATTACGTGTACGACCCCGTACGTTCCCTGTCAGGCGGCACAATGGAAGCATGACCCAACCTGAGACTCCCCCGCGGATGCGGCCGCAGTCATCGTCGCGACCGGCCGCGGCGTCGGATCGTGCCGTGCATGATGGCGATCGGTACGCGCGAACCTATGCATCGCCAACGTATACGACGATGGCGCAACCTCAGTCTTCGCAGCAGCCGAACCACGACCGGCGCTTGCCGCTGATGCGGCCGAAGCGCGGGCGCATGCTGTGCGGCGTGTGCCGTGGCGTGGCGCTGCATCTGGGTGCGCCCGTATGGCTGGTGCGGCTCGTGTTTCTTGTCGCGACGTGTTTTTTCGGGGCCGGGGCCGCAGCGTATCTGTTTTTGTGGCTGTTCGTGCCGGTGGGTGATCCGGTGATCGCGGCGGCCGCCCGGGCGCAATCCGTTGCGCAGGCACCGCTGTCGCGCGGCAACGCCGTTCCCGGACCGACAGTTTTCACGGGTAGTTTCACAGACGGTTTCACGGGTAGTTTCACGGACGGCACCACAGGGAGTTTCACGGACGGCACCACGGCTGATTCGGATGATTCCACAGTCGGCCGCACACCGAACGAGCCATATAGCAGCTCCTCGCAAGCTGACGGAACCGCCGCCGAGTCCGGTGCCGCCGCGGCCTACGGCACCTCCGAAAGCCTCGCCGAAGCGCTGCGCCGCGCCCCCAAACCGGCCTTGGTCGCGCTCGTCGGCATGGCCAGCATCGCCGTCGCCGTGCTGCTCTCGCTCGGCGGCGTCGAATCGGGCCTGATTCTGCCGATCCTGCTCGCACTGGCCGGCATCGGCGTCGCATGGCTGCAATACAACGCGTCCAGCGGCCAGCTGTGGTCGATGTTGGGCAGTGTGGCGCTGCTGTTCGTCGCGTATGCGGTGTTCGTGATGAACGCTGCGATTCCCGGCTGGGGCGCGTCGCCGCGCCGGATCATTCTTGCCGGGTTCCTGCTGCTGGTTGCGGTCTGTTTCGCGATCGTGCCATGGATCAGTTCGCTGATCCGCGAGCTGGGCACCGAGCGTGCGTTGAAGGAGCGTGAGGAGGAGCGTGCCGATATGACCGCGCACCTGCATGACGGCGTGTTGCAAACGTTGGCGCTGATCCAGCTGCACAGCAAGGAACCTGCAACCGTATTCACATTGGCCCGCCAGCAGGAACGCGAACTGCGCGAATGGCTGTATCAGGAGCGCACCACCACCGACCGGTCGGTCAGCGCCGGCATCAAGGACATCGCCGCACGCGTCGAGGACGAGCATGGCAAGCCGATCGAAGTGGTCACCGTGGGCGACGCGCAGCCGAGCGCGCAGACCGACGCGCTGCTCGACGCGACCGCACAGGCGCTGGTCAACGCGGTCATGCACGGCGGCGAGCCGGTGTCCGTCTACTGCGAGGCCGGCGCGAGTCAGGTTGAGGTGTTCGTGCGCGATCACGGCGACGGATTCGACGTGAACGCGATTCCCGAGGGACGGCTTGGCATCCGCGAGTCGATCATCGGCCGCATCCGCCGGCGCGGTGGTACGGTGGAGATCGTGTCGAGGCCGGGCTGGGGCACCGAGGTACGCATGCACATGCCGATCGCGGCCGCGGAAAACGTCGCGTGACGCCGCATGATACGCACGACGGATGGTGGCCCGCAGTTCGGCGGGTTGACTGCGGAACCGCACGTGAACCGCACGATGCAGGACGACGTGAGATTAAGGAGAGTGTGATGGAGGACCTGAAGCAGGATGCCGCGCCGATTCGCGTGGCCGTGGTCGACGATCACGAGATGTTCCGTGCGGGCGTGATCGCGACGTTGCAGCCGTATTTCACGATCGTCGGTCAGGCGCCGGACGTGGAGGGTTCGGTGGCGATGATCGCGGCGACCAAGCCGGATGTGGTGCTGCTCGACGTGCATGTGCCGGGCGGCGAGGGCGGCGGCGGTGCGGAGATTCTCGCCAAGTCGCTCGCCTATTCGCCCCATTCGGCGTTTCTGGCGCTGTCGGTGTCCGATTCGCCGCAGGATGTCGGCTCGGTGATCCGCGCGGGAGCACGCGGGTATGTGACCAAGACGATCACCGGCGAGGATCTCATCAATTCGATTCGGCAGGTGCACGAGGGGTATGCCGTGTTCTCCCCGAAACTGGCGGGATTCGTGCTGTCCGCGTTCCAGGGTGTGCCGGTCGGCGGTTCTTCCGGCGCTGCCGGTGTTGCGAACGGCGGGCACGACGAGGAACTCGACCGGCTGTCGGCCCGCGAGCAGGAGGTGATGCGGCTCATCGCCCGCGGCTACACGTACAAGGAGGTCGCGGCCGAGCTGTTCATCTCGATCAAAACCGTCGAAACGCACGTCAGTTCGGTGCTGCGCAAGCTCCAGCTGTCCAACCGCACCGAACTCACCCGCTGGGCCGCCGACCGTCGCATCGTGTGATCCATGCCGCGACCGTTGTCGCCCTCCCTACACGACCACAACTGAGTCCACATCCGTCCATCCCGACTCAGCCCCGCTCTTTTGCGTGATATTCGTGATAGCAGCCGGCGAGTGCTAGCACAAACACCACGCTAAGAACCTGTCTGCGTGATATTTCCCTCACTAGCGGAGGGATGCTATCACGAATGTCACGCAAAACGACTGGTTTGCGTGACATTCGTGATAGCAACAGGCCGATGCCAGCGGAAATATCACGCTATGGAGGCCGATGCGTGACATTTTGGCTAGTATGGCCATCATCCGGAGGGACAACTACGGACTCATGTCCGGCCACACTAGCCGATCAATCACAACTCAGCCGCTTGCCACAGGCGCTTTCGTGCCTGGGCGGCGCTGAGGAACTGGATGCCGGTGAGACCGACGGCGGTGGCGGCGTCGGCGTTGCGGGCCTTGTCGTCCACGAACGCGGCGGTCGCCGGGTCCACGCCGAACCGCGCGATCGCACGGCGGTAGATCTCCGGGTCGGGCTTGTGGATGCGCTCCTCGGACGAGATGACCGTGTCGTGCAGCAGGGCGAGCCACGGGAATTTGCGGTGCGCGGCGTGCACGAACTTCGCGGTGAAGTTCGTCAGTCCCCACAGCCGCACGCCGGCCGCGTTCAGATCGTGCAGCAGCGTGGGCATACCGTCGACCATGTCGTACAGCGCGAGCTGCTGACGGCTGAAATAGTCGCGGAAGATCGTTGCGGACGACGGTCCAAGCATCGACGAATCATTCCGATGATGGGCCGCATAGTCGTCAATGATCCGGTCCTCGCTCCAGCCGAGATCGGACAGCACGTCGTAATGCCAGAACCCGTACTCGGTCGCGCGATCGAAGAACATGTCCAATACGCCGGACGGATACAGTGCGTCCAGCGCGAGCCGAGGACGCCAGTCCAGCAGCACGTCGCAGTAGTCGAAGATCACGTCGGTATAGGACGGACGCTCCCTCACTGCCGCGGTGCCCGATCTGCCCGGCGCAGTTGTCATCCCAGTCAATTCGCTCATACGACCAGCGTATGCAAAAAGGGTTCCGGCATTGCCGGAACCCTTCGTAAGGCGGACAGGGCGAGATTCGAACTCGCGGTGGGTTGCCCCACAACGGTTTTCAAGACCGTCTCTTTAGGCCGCTCAGACACCTGTCCTTGCGTGCGCTATGCGGCAAGGCCGCGAATACGCACGATGTTCAATTATACAGCGGGGGTGGTCAGTGGGATTGTGTGCTGACATATCATCGACTTATCGGCCACTTGGTTCTTTCAGCCGTTGGAAGATGAGCGCGCTTTAGCTTTGACGCTCCCTCAGTCAGCTTCGCTGACAGCCGTCCGCAATTACGGACAGCCTTACGGCTGACTTCTTGCTGGCTCGCCTGTCGGCTCGCACATTGCCTACAAACAGTTCCACTGTTTGCTTAACGGCAATGTCCTAGCCGAGGGGGCCGAGAACAGCGAAATCAGGCTTCCCACGGGACGAACAGTCCAGTGGACTGTTCGTAGCCGCGCACAGCGACAGCGGCCGTGCGCGACGCAGGATACAGCAAGCCTGATGAAATCAGGCTTCCCACTTGGTCGGCTCGATGACCTCCTTGCCGCCCATGTACGGACGCATGGCCTGCGGGATCTCGATGGAGCCGTCCTTCTGCTGGTGGTTCTCGAGGATCGCGACGAGCCAGCGGGTGGTGGCCAGCGTGCCGTTCAGCGTCGATACCGGGCGGGTCGAGCCGTCCTCGGTGCGTTCGCGGATGTTGAGGCGGCGGGCCTGGTACTCGGTGCAGTTCGAGGTGGAGGTCAGCTCACGGTAGCGGCCCTGGGTCGGAATCCACGCCTCGGTGTCGAACTTGCGGGCGGCGGAGGAGCCGAGATCGCCGGCGGCGGTGTCGATGATGCGGTACGGCACCTCGACCTTGGCCAGCATCTCCTCTTCCATGCTCAGCAGGTGCTGGTGCTCGGCGTAGGAGTCCTCCTGCTTGGTGTAGACGAACATCTCCACCTTGTCGAACTGGTGCACGCGGATGATGCCGGAGGTGTCCTTGCCGGCGGCACCGGCCTCGCGGCGGTAGCAGGACGACCAGCCGCAGTAGCGCAGCGGGCCGTTGGACAGGTCGAGGATCTCGTTCTCGTGCATGCCGGCGAGCGCCACTTCGGATGTGCCGACGAGGTACTGGTCGTCGGGCTCGCGCAGACGGTAGATCTCGTCGGCGTGCGCGTTGAGGAAGCCGGTGCCGGCCATGACCTCAGGACGCACGAGCGTCGGGGTGATGGCGAGCACGAAACCGTGCTTCTCGGCCTGATCGACGGCCATGGTGAGCATGGCGATCTGCATGCGGGCGACCGCGCCGCGCAGGAAGTAGAAGCGGGAGCCGCCGACCTTGACGCCGCGGCGCATGTCGATGCCGGCCACGCCGGTGCCGAGGGTCAGGTGGTCTTTCGGCTCGAAGCCTTCGGCCGCGAAGTCGCGGATCTGGCCGACCTTCTTGACGACCACGTAGTCGTCCTCGCCGCCTTCCGGAGCCTCCGGTTCGACGATGTTCGAGAGCTTCCACATGGCGGTGGTGTATTCCTCGGCTGCGGCGTCCGCGGTGGCCTTGTATTCGGCGACCTTGGCGGCGAGATCCTTGGTCTGCGCGATGAGCGCGGCCTTCTCGTCGGCCGGGGCGGCGGCGACCTTCTTGCCGATCTCCTTCTGCTGGGCGCGGGCTTCCTCGAACTCCTTGAGCGCGGTGCGACGCGTCTCGTCGGACTTGAGCACTTCGTCGACGAGTTCGACGGATTCGCCGCGCTTGCGCTGCGATTCCTTGACCACGTCGGCATGTTCACGAATGAATTGAATATCAAGCATAGGCTCAGCCTACCGCCGTAAGCCGACACGCGGGGCGGCTTGCATGCTTCACGTGGCCGTTGATACGGCCGACGGGACACCGCCGGTCGCCGATCCGTATCCGCCGTCGCGACCGCGCTATGCGGCGAACGTGCAGGAATCGTTGAGTTTCGCCGTGTCGCGGCCGAATTGTTCGCGGGTTGTGGAGAGAATGTAAGGTATGCCTACAGTCGTCATCGTTCTCGCAGTCATCATCGGCATCGCCGCCATCGCCGCGGCCGCACTGCTCGCGGTCCGGGCCTACCGCAGACGCCGGCTTGCCGAACGCATCGACCAGCGCAATGACGATCAGGTGCATTACGCGTTCATCGTCAACCCGTCCAAGCCGCAGGCGAAGGAACGCAAGCGGCACATCAAGCAGTTCTGCAAGGAGAAGGGGCTGAGGGAAGTCGAGTTCATCGAAACGCAGCTCGACAAGGACGGTCGCGCGTGCGCGAAGGAGGCGCTGGCGAACGGCGCGGACGTGGTCGTCGCGGTCGGCGGCGACGGCACGGTGCGCACGGTGGCGAGCGCGATGGCCGGCACCGGGCATGCGATGGGCATCATCCCGATCGGCACGGGCAACCTGTTCGCCCGCAATATGGGCATTCCGGTGGACGATATCGACGCGGCGCTGTCGGTGGCGACCTCGCACGGCTCGCGGCACGTCGACGTGGGCCGACTAACGCTGCTCGACGATCCGGACACCGATCACGGCCATGCGTTCCTGATCATCGCGGGCATCGGATTCGATGCGGTGATGATCGACGACACCGATCCCGAACTCAAGAAGAACATCAGCTGGCTCGCGTACTTCGTGTCCGGCGTGAAGAACCTGTTCATTCCGAAGTTCCGCGGCACGGTGACGATCCGCAGCGCGGACGGCAGTTCGCATACGATCCAGGGATTGCAGTTCCGCACGTTCATGGCCGGCAACTGCGGCCAGATTCCGATGTTCTCGCTGATGCCGGAGGCGCTGTACGACGACGGCATCCTCGATTTCGAGATCATCGACACGTCGGGCGGTATCTTGGGATGGGCGAATCTGTTCGGTGACGTGGTGCACCAGACGATCACCGGCAAGTCCGGTTCGAGTCCGCTGTCGGTCAGTTCCACGATCGATAACATCCAGGGCGTGAGCGCCGAGATCACGCTGGAGAAGCCGGTTCCGGCGCAGGTGGACGGCGACATGCTGCCCGAGACGCAGCACATCCGCTTCGATGTGGAGCGCAAGGCGCTGTGCGTGCGCGTGCCGGAGGTCGACCCGGACTTCTCCGCCACCGGCATCATCCCGCCGATTCGGGACTAGTTGACAGCTGGTAACAGCTGAGGGTGGTATCGCGCTTTCGCGCGATGCTGCGTTATTGGCGGCACTGACGTGCCGCGGTACCCCACCCGTCAGCTTCGCTGACACCCTCCCCTGAGAGGGGAGGGAAAGGGGCAAACCCCTCAGAGGAGTCTATACGGCCGATCGCCGCGTGACGGCGACACGTTTCCCTCCCCTTTTAGGGGAGGGTGCCCGGCGCAGGCCGGGCGGGTTGGGGTACGCGGCACGTAAGTGTCGCAAATAAACACAGCATCGCGCAAAGCGCGATCCCTTCTTTTCACCCCGCCAATATCCCAAATATGCGTGTGCCCCCGCTTTCCGAATCCGGAAAACGGGGGCACACGCATAAAGAAGGACGATCCGGCAGGCACAAGATAGGCGAACAGCCTGCCGGATCAGACGAAACTCACTCGATCGATCAGAGCAGATCGAGCAGCATCGGGTCGGCCAGTGCGATCACCGCGGCGCGAGCGTCGGCGGCGGTACGCGCGTTGACCGCGTAAGCGGCCATCTGCTGGCAGGTCGACATGTCGTGCAGACGCAGGGCGGCACGCACGGCGTTGACCTTCTTCGGGGCCATCGACAGCGACTGCACGCCAAGGCCGGCGAGCACGAGCGCCAGCAGCGGATCGCCGCCAGCCTCGCCGCACACGCCCACGTACTTGCCGGTGGCCTTGCCACCGTCGCACGCGGCCTTGATCATGTTGAGCACGGCCGGCTGCCACGGGGTGAGCAGGTTGGCCAGTTCGCCCTTGAGTCGGTCGGCGGCCATCGTGTACTGCGCGAGGTCGTTCGTGCCGAGCGAGGCGAAGTCCACGACGGACAGCACCTGCGCGGAGCGGATAGCGGCGGCGGGCACCTCGATCATCACGCCGACCTTCGGCAGGCCGAGCGCGCGCACCTTGTTGGCGAACCATTCGGCTTCCTCCACGGTGGCGACCATCGGGGCCATGACCCACAGGTCACCGTGGGTGGCCTCGTACGCGTTGGCGAGCGCCTGCAGCTGCGTGTCGAGCAGGTCCTCGCGACGCTGGCTCAGACGCAGACCGCGCACGCCGAGGGCCGGGTTCTCCTCCTCGCCGAGGTTGGCGAAGGCGAGCGGCTTGTCGGCACCCGCGTCGAGCGTACGCACGACGACACGACGGTCGCCGAACGCCTGCAGCACCTTGGTGTAGGTGTCGGTCTGCTCTTCGAGGGTCGGAGCGGTTTCGCGGCCGAGGAACAGGAACTCGGTGCGGAACAGGCCGGAGCCTTCGAGGTCGAACTTGGCGGCGGCCTCGGCGTCGGCCACCGTGCCGATGTTGGCGAGCAGCTTGACCTTGAAGCCGTCTCGGGTGCTGCCTTCGCCGCTGGAACCGGCGAGTGCGGCGGCGCGACGACGGGAGCGTTCGGCCAGCTGGTCGGCCTCCTCCTCGGTCGGGGAGACGATGACCTCGCCGACGCCGCCGTCGAGGGCGATCGTGTCGCCTTCGGCCACGGCGGCGGTCACGCCGGAGACCTTGACGGCCGCCGGAATGCCGAGCTGGGCCGCGAGGATGGCGGTGTGGCTGGTCGGGCCGCCTTCTTCGGTGATGACGCCGAGCACGGTCTCCGGGCTGAGCGTGGCGGTTTCGGCCGGGGCAAGGTCACGGGCGACGAGCACGACCGGGGTGGTGATGTCCGGCACGCCCGGCGCGGGCAGACCACGCAGCTCGCAGATCGTGCGGTTGCGCACGTCGTGCAGGTCGGTGACGCGTTCGGCCATGTAGCCGCCGAGCTTCTTGAGCATTTCGGCGTAGCCTTCGACCGCGTTGTACACGGCGTGGGTCACGCCGTCTCCGGCCTTGAGGCGCTTGGTGATGGCCTTGGCGAGGCCGCGGTCGCCGGCGAGCTGCGCGGTGGCTTCGAGCACGGCGCGGGACTTGTCGGACGTGGCCTTCTCGGCGCGGGCCTTGAGGCTGGCCACGACCGCTTCCATCGCGGCCTTGACGCGCTCGGCGTCGGCGGCCGGATCGGTGCAGGCGGGTTCGTGCTCGTCCACGCCCGGCGCCTCGCGCACGAGCGCCAGCGGGCCGGATGCGGTACCGGCGCACACGCCGATGCCGTGCAGAATCTTGTGTTCACTTGCCATATTGTGATGCTCCTAGATAAGAAGAAACGTCAGCCTATCGAATCGAATCGGACGGCTCACTCGGCGTCGAGATCGCGGGTCAGCATCTCGGCGAGCTCGTCCATCGCGGCTTCGGCTTCCGGGCCGTCCTCCTCGCAGGTCAGGGTGACGGTGTCACCGCCCTTGACACCGAGGGTCATGATTTCGAGGGCGCTGGCGGCATCCGCCTCTTCGCCGTCGAAGGACAGGGTGACGTCGATGCCCTTGTCGTCGACGGCCTGCGCGAACAGGGCGGCGGGACGGGCATGAAGACCGACGGAGGCTCCGATGACTGCGGTACGGGTGATCATGATGGTTTCCTTTCAGTTGTTTGGTTATATGGACAGTTTGATGCTCAGTGTTTGAGCTGGTTCGTGACTCGCGCCACGTGCAGCGTGAGGTACGCGATCTCGTCGTCGCTGATGTCGGCACCGAGTCGCAGTTCGAGCACGGAGGCGATCGTCATCGCGCAGTGCAACGCTTCCGGATAGGATTCGCGGATCGCGTTGACGATCGGCTCGGGTTCGCGCTCCAGCTGCTTGTGCTGGTGGATGCGGACGAACAGGTAGCGCAGGTGGGTGATGAACCGCCCCACGCTGACCGATCCCTGATCGAGCGTGATGCCGTAGCTCTGCTCGATGATGTCGAGCATCTGCTGGATCACGCCGGTCATCGTGTACGTGTACGACAGGTCGCCGGTCAGGAAGCCTGAGTTGACGAGGTGCAGCGCGAGCGCCGTCTCCTCGCCGTCGGGCAGCTGTATCGAGCCGAGCCGCTTGTTGATCGCGGCCAGCAGCGCACAGCCTTGCGCATATTCCTGCGGATACAGGTTGCGTACCTCGCCGAGCAACGGATAGACGACTTTGATGCCTTGCGTGACGCGCGAAATGGCACCGGCCACGTGATCGGCCAGTGCCATGACCAGCGTCGTGCTGGCGATGTCCTGTTCGCTCATTCCCGCGTCGCGCATGGCGTCGATCACGATACGGATGATCTCGGGCGGAATGTCCGACAGCATCTGCGCAAGGTGGTCGGGGTCACGGCCGTCGGCCGGAACGAACTTGCGGACGATCTTGGAGGAATCGACGGGGCGCCCCGGCCGGGCTTGGAATCCCAAGCCGCGGCCGGTGAGGATCACTTCGCTGCCATCGTCATCCTTGGCGAGGACGACGTTGTTGTTGAATACTCGAAGTATCTCCATGGCACCCCATCACTTGCAACCGGCAGGTCAGTGTTCGACCTCGATCACCGGATCGCCAGTCGTGACATCCTTGCCCGCGAGCGGGGTGACCGAAGCCATCTTCTTGGTATTGGTCACGGCGATGATGGTGGCGGTGGAGTAACCGGCGGCCTTGACCTTGTCGAAATCGACGGTGGCCAACAGGTCGCCAGCGTTCACGCGCTGACCCTTGGTGACGACCACGTCAAAGCCGTCGCCGTTCATCTGCACGGTGTCAATACCGATGTGAACCAGGACCTCGACGCCGTCATCGGTCTTGATGCCGTACGCATGGCCGGTCTTGGCCACAGTCTTCAGTGTACCCGACACCGGGGCCTTGATCTGGGATTCGCTCGGCACGACCGCGACGCCTTCGCCGAGGGCCTTGGACGCGAACACCGCGTCGCCGGTCTCCTCGAGGGTGATGACGTGGCCGGAGCACGGAGCGACGACTTCCTTGGTCGGCTCGGCCGGAACGGCCGGGGCCTCGGCAGCGGCGGTCGCGGCCGGAGCCGGGGCGGCAGCCTGAGCCTCGAGCTTACGGTCGGCCTCTTCCTGAGCGGCCTCAGCGAGAACTTCGGCCTTCTGCTCCGGGGTACGGTAGTCGAGGGTGATGATCAGGAACATGGAGACGCAGAACGCGACGGCGATGGACACAGCGTAGACCCACATCTGGTTGAAGACCGGGATGGTCAGCAGCGAGGTGAACGCGAACGCGGTGGTGGTCACGCCGTGCACGGTCTGGCCGGAGGCGACGACGGACGGGAACAGCCAGCCCATGACGGCGATCACGACACCGCCGACGCCACAGCCGATGAGCATGCGCTTGTAGACCAGCTTGTAACGCAGGTGGATGCCGTAGAGGGACGGCTCGGAAACGCCACCGAGGAGGCCTGCGGCAAGGGCGCCGATAGCGGTCTGGCGCATTTCGCGATCCTTGTCACGGATGGAGAGGAAGAGCACGCCGGCGGTGGCACCGAAGCAAGCGAAGTTCCACACGCCCATCGGGCCCTGGATGAAGTCGTAGCCCATCGAATTGATGTTCATGATCATCAGAGCGTTGAGCGGCCAGTGCAGGCCGAGCGGGACGAGGAACGGGTAGAGCAGCGGGATCGCGATGGCGAAGATGAACGGAGCGTGGCCGTTCATCCAAGCGAGGAGCACGCCGAGACCGTTGCCGGCCCACACACCGATCGGGCCGATGAGGAACGCGGTAAGAGCGCCGACGATGATCATGCAGAAGAACGGCAGGAAGACCAGCTGGATGCTGTCCGGGATGACCTTCTTGAGCCCGTGGTAGACGAGGGCGAGCACGGCAGCCATCAGCAGCGGGACAAACACGTTGCCGGAGTAGTCGGACAGCTGCATCGGCAGACCGAAGACGGTGGCGGTGCAGGACGAGGTGCCCAGCGTGGTGTTCTCGACGCACTTGACGGCGTCACCCCACGTCTTGGTGTCGGACAGGGACGCGAACTGCGGGGTCATGAGCATGCCCATGATCGCGCCGCCGAGCCACGGGTCGACCTTGAGCTTCTTGGCGGCGTTGTAGGCGACCATGATCGGCAGGAAGTAGAACACGCCCTTCCAGATGGCCTGAATGAACACGAGGCCGGTGGTAGCGGTGTCGTTCGGAATGACCTTCAGCGAAATGAACAGGTTGACGAGCGCGATGATGATGGACGCGCCGAGCAGGACGCCCAAGATCGGGCGGAACGAGTCGGCCAGGTACTCGAAGAACGAGTCAAGCCAAGCGACCTTGCCGCGAATGCCCTTCTTACGTTCCGCTGCCTTGAGTTCGGCATTGGACATCTGGCCGTTGCCGGAGCTGACCTTCGCTCCGATGTTCGCCATTTCCGGCAGGTGCATGATATCGTCGTACACCGAGGCGACCTGACCTCCGATGACGACCTGCAGACGATCACCGCTCTGCGGCACCACACCGAGCACGCCCTTGAGCCCGTCCAGACCTTTCTGATCGGCCTTGCTCGCGTCGACGAGTTCAAAACGCAGACGGGTCGCGCAGTGGGTCAGGCTCTTGATGTTGCCTGGACCACCAACGAGCTTGATGATCTGCGATTCAGTGGAATCGGCCATCTTCTTTCCTTCCTTGGATTTTTTTCTGGTATGCTCTCCGCCCTCGCAGAGCCGCCAGCAACAAAAAAGACCCGAGACACGCACCGCACGCATGGATATGCGTATGGCACATGCCTCAGGTCTTGCGTCTTGTGTGACTTGCAACCCTGCAAAAGTAGAAGTTCATGAGTCAATATATAACCGACGTTAACTCAAACGCAAACTTCGGTGTGTCTTATTGACCGAGTTGTCAATAATACCCGCACCGTCAACGAGCGCGCGCAACTGAGCACAAAATATGACAGAAATTAACACTCCGGTTGCCTGCACGATGGATGCAAAGGTTTGCATGGACGTGAGGCCGTGGCACAATAGGGCTTATGGTAGCAACAAATGCGGGTCTTCCCGCCACCCCAGCTGATCTGATCAACGTCGACGAAGTCATCGGCAAGTACTACGACCTCGTCCCCGATCCGTCCGTCCCCGAGCAGCGCGTCGTCTTCGGCACCTCCGGCCACCGCGGATCGTCCCTGAAGACCTCGTTCAACGAGGCCCACATCGTCGCCATCTCCCAGGCCATCGCCGAATACCGCAAGAAGGCCGGCGTCACCGGCCCGCTGTACCTCGGAGCCGACACGCACGCGCTGTCCGAGCCGGCCAAGAAGACCGCCATCGAGGTGCTCGTCGCCAACGGCGTGCACGTGCGCATCGACTCGCGCGGCGACTTCGTGCCGACCCCGGTCGTCTCCCAGGCGATCCTGACGCACAACCGCGCGGCCGACGGCACCCAGCGCTTCACCGGCGACGGCCTCGCCGACGGCATCGTCGTCACCCCGAGCCACAACCCGCCCACCGACGGCGGCTTCAAGTACGACCCGGTCACCGGCGGCCCGGCCCCGGCCGACGTGACGAACGCGATCGCCGCGCGCGCCAACGAGCTGCTCGGCGACTACAAGAACGTCAAGCGCGTGCCGTACGAGGAGGCCATCAAGTCCGAGTACGTCGAGGGCTTCGACTTCCGCGACCACTACGTCTCCGACCTCGGCAACGTGATCGACTTCGACGCGATCCGCAACTCCGGCGTGCGCCTGGGCATCGACCCGCTCGGCGGCGCGTCCGTGAACTACTGGCCGCTCATCAACGAGAAGTACGGCCTGAACATCGGCGTCGTGCGCCCCGAGGTCGACCCGACGTGGCGCTTCATGACCATCGACCACGACGGCAAGATCCGCATGGACCCGAGCTCGCCGTACGCTATGAAGGGCCTCGTGGATGAGCTCAACGCCGGCGCGTGGAGCAAGTACGACCTCGTCGGCGGCACCGACCCGGACGCCGACCGTCACGGCATCGTCTGCCCTGACTGGGGCGTGATGAACCCGAACCACTACATCGCCGTGTGCGTCGAATACCTGTTCGGCGGCAACCGTCCGGGCTGGCCGGAAGGCGCGGCCGTCGGCAAGACGCTCGTCTCCTCGTCCCTGATCGACCGCGTGGCCGCGTCGATCGGCGCGAAGGTGCTCGAGGTGCCGGTCGGCTTCAAGTGGTTCGTCGACCCGCTGTTCACCGGCGAGGTCGCGTTCGGCGGCGAGGAGAGCTCCGGCATGAGCTTCCTGCGCAAGGACGGCCGCATCTGGACCACCGACAAGGACGGCCTGATCCCCGACCTGCTGGCCGCCGAGATCACCGCCAAGACCGGCAAGAACCCGGCCCAGCTGCACCAGGATCAGGTCGCTCGCTTCGGCGAGTCTTGGTACAAGCGCGTCGACACGCCGACCACGTTCGAGCAGAAGCAGAAGTTCGCCAAGCTCACCGGCGACGACGTGACCGCCACGCAGCTCGCGGGCGAGGACATCACCGCCAAGCTGACCGAGGCGCCGGGCAACCACGCCAAGATCGGCGGCCTGAAGGTCACCACCAAGGACAACTGGTTCGCGGCTCGTCCGTCCGGCACCGAGAACATCTACAAGGTGTACGCCGAGTCGTTCGAGTCGCCGGAGGCGCTCGACAAGGTGCTCAAGGAAGCCGAAGAGGTCGTCGACAAGGCGCTGGCCTGAGCGTTCGACTGAGCTGAGATTTCCAGAGCATATCTGATTCGGAAGGCTGGTTGTGCGGCACGAATGATTTCGTGCTGCACAACCAGCCTTTTTGTTCGGTGCGATGCATGATCGTCGCCGTGATGCGGCATCACGCTTTGCGTGATGCCGTGTTGCTGGCGGCTTCGCCGCGGGTGCCCCAACCCGCCCGGCCTTCGCCGGATGCTCGTCCTGCGGTTACGGACGGACTTCATCCGCGCTGTCGTTGGCGGCTTCGCCGCGGTACCCCACCCCGGCGCTGCGCGCCACCCTCCCCTAAGAGGGGAGGGAAATGTGTCGACCTCTCCCTCCCCTTTTCAGGGGAGGGTTGCAGCGAAGCTGACGGGTGGGATACCGCGCAGACGCCAGTCTGTGCACCAGCACCGCATCGTGCGCAGCACGATTCCTTTTTTGTTGGCGGCGCTTTCGCGCCGCAGTACCCCAACCCGTCCAGCCCTCGCCGGGCACCCTCCCCTAAGAGGGGGAAAGGCTAACTTCTCAGGAGGGGAGGAGATCTTCATGTCGACGAAGACTCTGATCGGCCGTTCTTTCCCTCCCCTGTTAGGGGAGGGTGGCGCGCAGCGCCGGGTTGGGGTACTGCGGCGAAGCCGCCAATAATGCGGCATCGTGCTCAGCACGATACCTTTTGTTAGCGGCGCTTCGCGCCGCGAGTAACGCGGCATCGCGCGCAGCACGATGCCGCTCCTCTTCCACAGTCCGGACGACTTATAGTCACAATGACTATATCTAGGTATAGCGTAGCGGTCAGCAATCGTTCAGAGCGACCGATGGCACCAAGCCAGCCGGTCCATGTCAAGAAGAGGAAGAATCATGAACGATCTTATGAACGGCATCAAGAACGCCGTCGATCCGCAGCGCGTCGTGCGCGAACTACTCGACTTCAAACCGGGCGAATTCACCCTGATCGGCGCGATGCTGCTCGCGCAGATCATCTCGTTCGTCTTCACCGGCTCCTACACCGCCGCCGACTGGATCGGACTGATCTCCGGCATCTGCATCGTCTTCAACCTCATCCTCGTCGACCGCGGCCGCCTGACCAACTATCTGTGGGGCTTCCTCGGCTGCGCGACGTGGCTGTGGGTCGCCGTCATGAACCACCTCGTCGGCGACATCTTCTCCCAGATCTTCTACGTCGTCATGCAGTTCGTCGGCGTGTACGTCTGGCAGCGTCAGCTCGACCGCCAGCGCAATGCCGACGCCCCCACGAGCGGCAAAAGCGAATCCGTCGGTTCGGCCGAGGTCAAGGCCCGCAACATCACGTGGTGGCAGGGTCTGCTTGCGATCGTATTCACCGTCGCCGTGTATCTGATCGTCGTGTTCACGTCGCACGCGACCGGCGGCGTGCAGATCTGGCTTGACGGTACGCTGCTGCCGCTCGGCATCATCGGCCAGGTGCTGATGACGTACGGCTATCGTTCGCAGTGGATCGCGTGGCTGCTGCTCGACGTCATCAAGGTCGTCATCTGGTGGAACCAGCTCGCCGCCGGCGGCCCGGGCGCGATGTCGATGTTCGTGCTGCAGGTCGTCATGCTCGTCAACGGCTTCTACGGCACGTGGGTGTGGTTCCACAAGGACAGCGTTGCCGCCACGGCTTCCGCACAGTCCGTCCAGCCGGTCGTCGCGAAGGCCTGACCCGCGATGCCCAGCTGCAATCTCACCACCGCGCCGCTCGCCGGCTCGCGTTTCGCGGTCGTCGTCAGCCGGTTCAGCCCGCTGCACGCCGGCCTCGAACAGCGCATCTACTCGCTCGCATCGAACTACGACGGCGTGATCCTCGTGCTCGCATCGCGCCCCGACCCGGCCGACGGCATCGGTCTCGACTCGCTGACCGGCATGAGCGCGCGCAACCGCTTGCGCTACCTGCGCGAGGCGTTCAACGACGATCCGGCCATCAGCCCGAAGAAACTCATCTGGGACAACGACCAATCCAACGACCAATCCAACAGTCAGACCGCCGGGCTATCCGCGGACATCGCCGCGGACGCGCCGGCATGGATCAAGCAGCTCAAGGACGTCGCACGATCGGCCGTCGCGCCGGCGTCGCTCGCCGCCCGCCCCACGTTCACGATCGTCACCGACATCACCGCCGTCGACCGCACCTTGCGCAACGCATGGCCGGCCGCAGACCGACAGTCCGGCGCGGACGCCACGCAGCAGCCGGCGGCCACGCCGATCAGTAGCGACGGCAGCGATCAGTCCGACATCATCGAGCGAACCGCAGCCGATCCTGCCGACTCCACACCCAACCCAACCGCCGCGGAACACGACCGTTGGCTGATCGGCGACTTCATCCCCGGCTCCGACGAACTGCAGCGCGCGATCTGCGCCGCGCCGCACGATCGCAAGTACTGGTCGGCCATCAACCACACGTTCCGCCGTGAGTTCACGACCGTCGTGCTCGTCGTCGGCAGCGCGTCGGTCGGCAAGACCACGATGGTCACGCGACTGTCGAAGCTGTTCGACGCACCGATCGCCGTCGAATACGCGCGCGAGTTCGAGGAGGCGCGCAACGTGGACGACGACGAGCTGACCGCGTTCGACTACCAGCGGCTCGTCCTGAGCAAATTCGCGCAGAACGAGCAGGCGCTTGCCTCGGACGCGAACCATGGCATCGTCTTCCTCGACACCGACGCGATGGTGACCAAAACCTACGTGGAGCGGTACCTGCCGCCCGAGGAGGCCGCGCGGCTCGACTCGACGTTCGACATGGTGATTCGGCAGGAGCGGCCCGATCTGGTGCTCGTGATCCCGCCCGTCACCGAGTACGTGGACGACGGGTTCCGCGCGATGCAGTGGGCGTCGGACCGGTACAAGTTCCATGAGACGCTGATGAAGGTGCTGGGCGAGTCGCCGTACGCGGACCGGGTCGTCATGCTGGACGACCGCACGTTCGCCGAGCGCGACGCGCATGCGATCCGCGTGATCGGCGAGCGCACCGGCTTCGCGCCGCGGGCGATGCTCGGGTAATCGTCACCTGACTTGCGTGGTATTCGGGCTATTAGCGGCCCATGCTGGCTCAAACATCACGGCGGCGACGATGCTGGCGTGATGTTTTTGCCAGTATCCCTCCCTTGCTATCTCGAACATCACGCGAGTGGCCCCGTTTGCGTGATGTTCGGGATAGCGCTCACCTCTTGCTAGCAGAATTGTCACGCAATGAGGACTCGGCCGCGCTGCAGTGAGATGACTTCCGTGATATTTCCGCTAATATCCATCCCCTGCTATCCCAAATGTCACGGAAATCAAGCCCCTTGCGTGATGTTTCGGATAGCAGCAGACCATTCCTATCCGAAATATCACGGAAGAGAGGGCGCCGGCGTGATGTTTCGGATAGCGCCTATCCCGTACTAGCAGAATTGTCACGCAAACGGGTCGGCTCGCGTGACAATTCCGCTAGTAGTCGGGCGGTACTATCCCAAATGTCACGCAAGGGCTTGATTTGCGTGATGTTCCGGATAGTACCGATCCGTTGCTATCCGGAACATCACGGGAACAAAGGCGCCGGCGTGATGTTTCGGATAGCAACGGCACTGCGGTAGCCAACAGATCACGGAAACGACCCCTTGCGTTAGGGTGATCGTATGACTATCACTGTTTCCACTGACGGGTCAGCGCTGGGCAACCCGAATGCTGAGCCGTTAAGCGAACAGTCCGGTGGACTGTTCGTAGGCGAAGTGAGCGGGCGCGCTACAGGCGCCCGCGAAGGGGCCGTTCGGGTTGGCCAGAAAGCGAGCGCAGTATGACTATCACTGTTTCCACTGACGGGTCAGCGCTGGGCAACCCGAACGGCCCTATGGGTTGGGCGTGGGCCGATCATGAGGCGCACGCGGGCGGACGGCACGGCCACGAGCACGGCGGCGACTGCGATGCGGGCGGCGCGACGAACGGCACGAACCAGATCGGCGAGTTGTGCGCGGTGCTCGAGGCGCTACGCGCGCACCCCGGCTCCGAACCGCTGGTGATTGAGACGGATTCGCAGTATGCGATCAACTGTTCGACCAAGTGGGTGCACGGCTGGAAGAAGAACGGCTGGAAGAATGCGCAGAAGAAGCCGGTGAAGAACGCGGCGCTGATCAAGGCGATCGACGCGGAACTGTCTCGGCGGGCCGGATCGGTGAAGTTCGTGTGGGTCAAGGGTCACGCGGGCAACGCCGGCAACGAGAAGGTCGACGAGCTTGCGCGAACGTATGCAGGAGACTGCCGCTCGGGGGTGCGTGACGGCTACCTGCCGAAGGAAGGATGGGAGTCGCTGCTGGCGTCCGAGTACGCGAAAGGCACGAATGTGCCGGCCGACGCGCGAATGCTGATGGACGGGCTGATTTCCGCGAAGGACTACCATTTGGGCCGCGGCGAGGATTCGGGAGACGGCGGCGATGCGGCCGGACTCGGCGGACAGTTCGGGTCGGAAGATTTCTCCGCTCCGCTTCGCTCCGGTCGGAATGACAATGAACGAAGCGCTGACGACTTCGGGCGAGATAACAGTGAACGGGCCGGATTCAGTCGAGATAACGGCGCTGAATCCGCCATCGGAGCCTTCTCCACCATCCCAGACGAGATCGGCTCCCCCACTGTCATTTCGAGCGAGCGCAGCTCCTCCTCTACTGTCATTTCGAGCGAGCGCAGCGAGTCGAGAAATCTTCCCGACTCATCGACGCCATCGTTGTCATCCGCACCGTCGGCTGAGCCATCTTCGCAACAGCCGTCCGCGGCACAGACCGCATCGTCCCAGTCGTCGGAATGTCAGTCAGTACAATCATTGATATCGCTGATGACGCAACCCACGCAGCCATCCTCGCAACCGCAGTCATCCGCAGCACCGTCGTCACAGCCCGTCGCGCAGTCGTCACTGCCGCAGCAGTCACGCCCGTCGGGGCTTGCGGTGTCCGGCACGCTAAGGTTCACTCCCCCGCCGTCGTCCAGCCCGACGTACGACGGCCAGCCGCGCATGATCAGCGGCTACGTCATGATCGACGGCTACGTGAACGGCGACGGCACGATCACGATCGACAGCGCGCCGTTTTTGGTGCGGCAGTAGGCCGCGCCGGACATGATCTACCGGACGAACCGCCTGTCAACCAAACGGCGACCGATCGTCGACCAACAGTCAGCCAACGGCCGGCCAACGGTCAGTCATCCGCCCGACGCACGTGGCCGGCACCCGCGGATGTAACAAGCATCACACCAAAAACGGGACACAAGGTCACAACAAGGAACACATCGGATACACTAGAGAATTGGGCCGAACGCCGCGCACGAAAGCGGCGCGAGGCGAATTTCCCGTCGAAGGAGAGTAGATATGGATAAGGCACAACAGGATGCGCTGAAGAAGGCGGCCGGCATCGAAGCCGCCAAGCTGATCACCGACGGCATGATCGCGGGCCTCGGCACCGGCTCGACCGTGCGGTTCCTCGTGGACGAGCTCGGCCGCCGCGTCAAGGAGGAGGGCCTCAAGTTCACGGGCGTCACCACCTCCCGCCGCACGCAGGAGCAGGCCGAGGGCTACGGCATCAAGATCGTCGACATCGACGACGTTGACCACATCGACATCACCATCGACGGCGCGGACGAGGTCGACAAGAACTTCAACGGCATCAAGGGCGGCGGCGCGGCCCTGCTGTGGGAGAAGATCGTGGCGACCAACTCCGACAAGATCGTGTGGATCGTGGACGAGTCCAAGGTTGTGGACACCATCGGCAAGTTCCCGCTGCCGGTTGAGGTGATCCCGTTCGGCGCCGGCCACGTCATCAAGAAGTTCGAGGCCAAGGGCTACAAGCCGACGCTGCGTCTCGACGCCGAGGGCAAGCCGGTGCGCACCGACGAGAACAACTACGTGGTCGACCTGCACCTCGAGCGCATCGATCACCCGCAGGATCTGGCCGAGGACCTCATCACCACGGTCGGCGTGGTGGAGCACGGCCTGTTCCTCAACATGGTCGACAAGGTCATCGTGGGCGACCCGAACGGCCCGCGCGTGATGACCAACTCCAACAAGTGAGCTGATGATCGGTTGGTTCTTGCCGTTCCAGCCTTGAGCGCAAGCCGATCGGCCCGCAGACGGCCGTAACTGAGTCCCTGCTTCATCAGCGGGATTCGGTTACGGCCGTTTTTATATCATGCCGCCGGATTCCAGCGCGACCAATCTCGGGAATATGCCCTATCATCTGGAAATAGTTGCGCTAAGACGATGCCAGTGTAACGATTCTCGGAAAACGACCCACTCGTCCGGAAATAGTTGCGCTAGCAATGACTCAGTGCAACCATTCCCGGACGAAGCCGCTTATATCCGGAAATAGTTGCGATGAGACGATGCCAGCGCGACGATTCTCGGAACGGTGGGATGATTTCCGGAAATAGTTGCGCGGAACAAAGCAACCACAGGCCGCATTGTCCCATAGCTGATTCAGAGCTACAGCCCGAACCGCCGCGACGAACGGGACCGGACGGAGGCGGCGCAGGTATGAGAAAGCCCCTTGCGGAACAATCCGTAAGGGGCTTTTCTGTTGCTCACCGAGTGAGCGAGAAGACTACTTGCGCTGGTGGCGAGTCTTACGCAGCAGTTTGCGGTGCTTCTTCTTGCTCATCCGCTTGCGGCGCTTCTTGATGACCGAACCCATCTCAGCCTCCGTTCCTAAAAGGTCGTAAAGTTTGCAACTTGCCCAATAGTACACGCATTCTGGGACGAATGGTACCGGCGTTCCGCGACGGGCGTTTCCGCACGGCATCGGACCGCGGCACGCAGGCCAAGGAATCTTCCCCTCAGCCGCGGCTACCCGCTGTCCCGAAATGCGACTGCCTGGACTTACAGCGGGAAGTTCTGGTAGAACCGCTCCACCGCGGCCTTCGCGCCGGTCACCTGGAAGACGACCGTGTCGTTCTGCCACACGGCGATCGCCTTGTTCTCGTCGTTCGCGTCGGTCTTGGCGGTGTAGCTGCCCTTCTCCTCGCCGGACACCTTCACCTTGCCCGAACCGAGTTCCGTGCCCTTGAGCGCGCCGGCCAGCGCCGTGTACTGGGTCTTCGCCGCGTCGGACGCCGCCCACTGCGCGACGATCAGCGTCACGTCCTTGGCGGTGTCGCCGGTCGAATACGTAAGCGTGTACTCCTCCAGCGGCGACGTGCTGTTCCACGTCGTGCTCGCGTCGGCCTTGGTGCGCGCGTAGTTGAGCACCGTGTCGGGCATCGCCTTGAGCAGTTCGCTGGCACCGTCCGGCAGCGCGGTCGCCTCGATGCTCGGCGTGGTCGGCTCCGACTCCTCCTTCTTGCCGTCGGTCGACGACGTATCGGAGCCGCCGGTTGTAGTCGAGGAGTTACCGCCGGCCTGCTGCGACGCGTTGTTCTTGCTCAGCGCCCAGCCCGGCCAGATGAACGCGGACAGCAGCGCCAGCACGATCACGAGCGCTGCGGCCACCACGACGGCGATCAGTTTGCCATGAGACGGCGATACGGAAGACGATGGTTGAGTGTTCGACATGGCTTAGATTCTCTCACAGCCGCATGACTCGGGGCAGACGGCCACGACCGCAACAAAGCTCTTTGACTGTTGTTGAGTTACGGTCGTTCCCCGTGGCCGAAACGGCCGCAACTCAACAACAATCGACGGGTCGGTCAGCACGCCGCACTCCCCGATGTCGCAAAAACCCGATACCGTCAAAGCATGGCGAAAACTGCGGTGCAATATCTGTGTTCCGAATGTGGCTGGAGCGGGTCGAAATGGTACGGCCGCTGCCCCGAGTGCGGCCAGTGGGGCACCATCGAGGAGTTTCACGAGGCGCGGGTACGGGGCGCAGCGGGCAGCGGCGCGGGCGGCGCTCGCAGTGCCGGGGCCGGCAATCGCACCGCCGCGCCGGGCCGCACCGCACGAACCACGCCCGGCGCGGTGCCGGCGCAGTCCGCCGCGCGACCGATCACGCAGATCGATACCGACGCAGTCACCCGTATTCCCACCGGATTCAGCGAGTTCGACCGCGTGCTCGGCGGCGGCATCGTGCCCGGATCGGTCGTGCTGATCGCGGGCGAGCCGGGCATCGGCAAGTCGACGCTGCTGTTGGAGACGGCCGGCAACATCGCACGGGGCGTGCGAAGTGCGCAGGATTCACTTACGCTGGCATCATCGGCACAGTCAGCCAGACAATCAGCCAGCAAGACCGCCGGCCAGTCAGCCGAACAGCCAGCCACCAAATCCGTCCTCTATATCTCCGGCGAGGAATCCCTCGCGCAGGTGCGGTTGCGGGCCACGCGCATCAACGCGGTCGAACCGAACCTGCTGCTCGCCTCGACCACCGATCTGGCGACCGCGCTGGGCCTGATCGAGCAGGAACGGCCGGCGCTGGCGATCGTCGATTCGGCGCAGACCATCGTCTCGCAGGACGTCGATGGCATCTCGGGCGGCTCCACGCAGGTGCGCGAGGTCGCGAGCGCGCTGATCGACACCGCGAAAAGCCTTGACGTGCCGGTGTTTCTGGTCGGCCACGTGACCAAGGACGGCTCGATCGCCGGCCCGCGTACGCTCGAACATCTCGTGGACGTGGTGTGCCAGTTCGAGGGCGATTCGCAGACCGCGCTGCGCATGTTGCGCGCGGTGAAAAACCGCTTCGGACCGACCGACGAGGTGGGCTGTTTCGACATGAGCGGCGAGGGCATCGAGGAGGTGACCGACCCGTCCGGCCTGTTTCTGTCGACGTCCGGCGCGGGTGTGGGCGCGGATGGCAAGCCCGAGCCGCCGGTGGAGGGCACGTGCGTGACATTCACGTTGGATGGCCATCGCAGTCTGCCGATCGAGGTGCAGTCGCTGGTGACGAGTTCGGTGCTGCCGACGCCGCGCCGCGCGGTCAACGGCGTGGATTCCAACCGGATCGCGATGCTCACGGCCGTGCTGTACCGGCACGGGAAAGTGAATCTGCTGGCGAACGACCTGTATGTATCAACGATCGCGGGCGGACTGGCGAAGGAACCGGCGTGCGATCTGGCGATCGTGGCCGCGCTGGCGAGCGCCGCGAAGTCGCGCCCGATTCCTCGCACGACGTGCGCGATCGGCGAGATTTCACTGACCGGACAGGTACGTCCGGTGCCGCGACTTGAATACCGTCTGCGCGAAGCCGCCCGGCTTGGATTCACGACGGCAGTATGTCCGACGCCGCGCAAGCCGGTGAACGTGCCTGGCTTACGGATCGTGGAGACATCCACGCTGGCTGACGCGCTCGCCGCGCTCGGATTGAGCCGCTGACGTGATATGAGATACGACATGAACATGCTTTCTCGCACCCTTCACGCCCTATCTTGCAGTTGTAGGGCATTCATTGCGTCATTGGCGATGAGCCGTACTGATACAGCACTGCAAAATGGCCATTTTCCAATGGTCGAACAGGATCGTTTCGCGAACAATCCTGCATAGAGACCCTACAACTGCAAGATACGCCTCAACGAGCAGACCCCCGCACGCCACGCACGTTGAAACGGCACTGGACCGGCTACAACCGCACAACCTTTGATGGAGGAACAAGCAATATGACCGAATTGGATTTCGCTCGATGGGCGGTCATGTATTCGCAACACACGAACCGTTCGTTGGCGGGCGCTCGGATTGCATTACCCGCCGAGGATGACGACGATATGCGCACATTTGCCGAAGCGGCCACACAGTGGGGCATGATCGTTGATGCCGTATCACGTCATTGCGAGCGCAGCGAAACAAACCGCACTTGTCATTCCGAGCAAAACAAAACGGCCCCCACTCTTCACTCCAGGCGAAGCGAGACAGTCCCTACCCGTCATTTCGAGCGTAGCGAAGCGGAGTCGAGCAATCTTGCCGAAGGCACTGAAAGATCTCTCGACTCCGGCTTCGCCTCCGCTCGAGATGACAAGACGAAAGCCGATTCCGTTCAAGAGGGCAATCGTGTTATCTCATTAGCTGACGAGGTGACGGATGCACGGAAGTTGTCGGGCAAGGATGCGATCGATTATGCCGAGCGGCATATGACGGTGTTGCGCACGCTGATGACGCAGTTGCGCGAAACCGTTGATTTTACAGGCGTTCGCATCGCGGTGTGCCTCGTGTTGGAGCCGAAGACCGCAGTGCTGTTGCGTCAGCTCAAGGCGGCCGGCGCGACGGTGGGCGTGTTCGCGGACCCGTCCGAAACCGACCAGCGCGTCGCCGATCAGCTCGCACGCGAGGGCATCGCCGTCGAAGCAAACGTATGCTGGACGCCCGAGGAAACACAGGCCGGCGCACTGCGTCTGTTGGATACGATCCGACCGCAGATCATCATCGACGACGGCGCGAGCTTCGCCCGTCTCGCCGCCGCCGAACGCCCGGAACTGCTGCGCGACCTGATCGGCGTGGCCGAGGAGACGACCAGCGGCGTGCGCGCGTTCCAGGCCATGCAGGACGCGGGCGCGCTCACGTTCCCGGTGATCGCGGTCAATGACAGCGTACTCAAAACCGGTTTCGACAACGAGCACGGCACGGGCGAAACCTGCGTGACGACCATGCAGGAGCTGCTCGGCGCGCACTGCTTCAGCGGCGCGCATGTCGCCGTGATTGGCTACGGGCCGGTCGGGCGCGGGTTCGCGCGACGCGTGCGCGCACTGGGTGCGCACGTCGTCATCTGCGATACCGATCCGGTCGCCGCGCTCAAGGCCGTGTTCGATGGCTTCGCCGCGCAGGATATCGATGATGCGGTCGCCAATGCCGGCATTGTCGTGTCCGCGACCGGCGTACGGCATACGATCGCAGTCGAACACATGCGGCTCATGCACAGCGGCACGGTACTGTCGGTGATCGGCGGCATCGCCAACGAGATCGCGCTGGACGACATCCCGGGCTTCCGGCATGACAACGCTCGCACGATCAGCAAGATCACCGTGCCGGACGGTCCGACGCTCACGCTGCTCGCCGAGGGCGACGGCGTCAACTACACGGCCGGCGGCGGCAATCCGATCGAGATCATGGATCTGAGTTTCGCCGTGCAGGCGAGCGCCGTCGCGCGACTGCTTGCATCACGCGCGAGCGTCGGCGATCAGCTCGCTCCCGGTCTGCATCGTCTCGACGCGGCATCCGACCGCCGCATCGCGCAGGTCGCCCTGAGCACGCGCGGTTTTGCCGCGAGCCACGCGGTTGCGGATAACGGCTACGACTGGCAGCTCACGCGATTTGCGGATGCGCAGTAAACGGCATCGCACCATCGTCGTGTGATGCCATGTGTTATGACGACCTAACGCCGTAAACGCTCCCTCAGTCAGCTTCGCTGACAGCTCCCTCAACCGAGGGAGCCGAGGCTCCGCCTGTCTCCTGATGTCATGCACTTACAGACGGCAGACCGATTGCTCTCTGGCTTACCTGCCGGTCCGCACCTTGCCTACAAACAGCCCTGCTGTTTGCGTAACGGCAATGTCCTAACCGAGGGAGCCGAGGCTCCGCTTGCTTCTTGGGAGCGGCGGACGGTTTCCATCTCGACGGCGTTGCGTCGCAGGGTGGCCGGTATAACTGAACCATGACCACAACCGACGATTTCGACCCGCTGTATGCGGCCGCGCACCCGGCCCCACTCAACGAGGTCACGCTGTACAGTGCGCCGCTGATCATCCCCGTCACCGGACCGGTGATCATGGACGGCGCGATCGCCGTGGCCGGCAGCCGCGTGGTGCATGTCGGCACGCGCCGCTGGGTGCTTGACACGCTCAAGCAGGACATGGCTGCGAACGCTCGCATCGACGAGCATCATTGGCACGGCATCATCACGCCGGGCCTGATCAACGCGCACACGCACCTGCAGTACACGAACATGGCCGAGGTCGGCCGCGGCACGTACACGAGTTTCCGCGACTGGGAGCTTGGCTTCAATCCAGTGTACGAGCGGCTGTGCGAGGAGGGCGATTGGAAGGCGTCGGCCGAGCAGGGCGCGCGCATGATGGTCGAGGCGGGCACCACCGCCGCGGCCGACATCGTGACCGACCCGGAGGCGGCGGGCGCGCTCGCCTCGCAGGGCATGCACGGCGTGGCGTACTGGGAGGTGATGGACTGGCGCAACGACGACTGGCGCAAGGTCGGCGTGCGCGAGCTCGTACGGCACTTGGGACGCATGCGCGCCGAGGACCTGCCGAGCGTGGGTATCAGCCCGCACGCGCCGTACACGCTGGAAACCGCGCCGTTCGTGGATTTGCCGGACATCGCACGTCAGCTTGACATGCGTCTGCACATCCACTTGGCGGAGACGCCGATGGAGGCCGGCACCAACTCCGGTTCCAGCTCGCACAGCTGCGAAACCACGCTGTCGACGTATTCGGCGGCCGCGTGGCGCGACGAGGACTGGTCGAGCTACCAGCAGCTCAAGGACGCCGGCATGGGCGCATCCGCGATCCAGTTCCTCGATCAGCTCGGCTCGCTCGGCCCGGACGTGCACATCGCGCACGGCGTGTGGGCGAACACGGAGGACCGCCGTATCCTGCGCCAGCGCGGCGTGGGCGTCGCATTGTGCCCGCGCTCGAACCGGATCACCGTGACCGGCCGCGACGCGCCGATCCGCGAGTATCTGGAGGAAGGCAACCTGCTGGCGGTCGGTACGGATTCGCTGTCGAGTTCGCCGAGTCTGGATGTGCTCGACGATGTGGCAATGCTGTACGATCTGGCCCGCGAGCAGGGCTACGCCGGCGCCGACCTGACGCATCGGCTGATTCGGATGATGACGCTCGGCGGCGCGCAGGAACTCGGCATGCACGTCGGCGCGGGACGCATCGGGCAGATCAACGCGGGCGCGATGGCCGATCTCGCGTTCTTCGACGTGCCGGTCTACGTGGCCACACCGCGCGGCATCGAAGACACGCTCGAGGAGCTGGTGCGCCACGGTGCGGGCACGAACCGCGCGACCGTCATCTCCGGCCGCGTCGTCTACAACAACGGCGCGTTTTGATTCGACTTGCGCCCGTGGAATCGACCGTGGGCCGATACCGTATTGTGGCGGTCTTCGACCGCGGTACCCCAACCCGTCAGCTTCGCTGCCGCCCTCCCCTCACAGGGGAGGGAAAAGAGAGAAGGAATCATCATCATGAGTGTTGCATTGGAGAATATGAGCGCATACGCACGTTCCGTCGTGGAGCGGCTCGGGCTTGAGGCGCATCCCGAAGGCGGCTGGTACACGCGCGACTGGCAGGCCCCGGCGACCGACCCCGCGTCCGGCCGACCGCTCGCGTCGCTGATCTATTTCCTGTTGCCGGAGGGCGACGCGAGCGCCTGGCACAAGGTCGACGCCGACGAGATCTGGCTGTGGCACGGTCCGGCGACCGTCACGCTGGAACTCGGCGGCAGCGGCGATCAGCCGGCCGACGATCCGGCCGAAATCCAGCCGATCGTGCTCGGACAGGGCATTACGGATGGTACGATCGCAGATCATGCGGCGACCGATCCGGATGCATCGCCGATTGCCGCAACGGCCACCGCCGCGACCGCCGACGATACGACGGCATCGCAAACCGCGTCACCGGTCATCGCCGCCGATCAGCCGGTTGGCCACGCGATCGTTCCCGCCGGCGTGTGGCAGCGAACCGTCCCGGGTCGCGGCGACGCGCTCGTCTCCTGCGTCGTATCCCCCGGCTTCACCTTCGACGGTTTCACGCTGCAGTAGGCAGCACCAACGCATCGCAACGGCTCCGCCACGTGGCCGGCCGGAACGCACCGCCCGTCGCCACCGCTCGCCACCACCTCATGCCCGCAATGACGGGATTCTCTCGACGATCCGCATCATCGAGAGAATCCCGTCACGCCAATCAGCCCGCCATAACCGGCTATAGATAACGGCGATAGGCACGCGAGCGCGGCGGTAGCGGGAATACTTTAGAATTGGCGCTGATGCGCCAAAACCGCCGTGCGCATATTCGCATATCCGCAAGAAACCGGCCGGCAGCCGGTCAGCAACGGCAGGCAGTCACGGCGCACATCTGTTACTAAGGAGAGGAAACCATGTTCAACAAGAACGGCATCATTCGCGCGGCCGTCGCGACCGTCAGCGTCATCGCGCTCGCGTTCTCCGCGGCCTGCGGCACGTCCAGCAGCAACGACAACGCGAACACCAATTCCAACGCCGGTAGCTCCGACATCACGCAGCAGACCATCACCCCCGGCACGCTCACCATCGCGACCGGCGACCCGGCGTACGAGCCGTGGGTCATGAACGACAAGCCGGAGTCCGGCGAGGGCTTCGAGGCCGCACTGGCCTACGCCGTGGCAGACAAGCTCGGCTTCAAGAAGGACAACGTGAAGTGGATTCGCACCACGTTCGACTCGGCCATCGCCCCGGGCGCCAAGGACTGGGATCTCAACATCCAGCAGTTCGGCATCACCGACGAGCGCAAGCAGGCCGTCGACTTCTCGTCCGGCTACTACAAGGACACGCAGTCGGTCGTCGTGAAGAAGGACGGCAAGTTCGCGTCCGCCAAGTCGCTCGCCGATCTCAAGGACGCCGTGATCGGCGTGATGGTCGGCACGCAGGCGTACACGATCGTCAAAGACAAGATCAAGGACGACATCCAGACCTTCAACGACGACGCCTCGCTCGCGCAGGCGCTTGAGGCCGGTCAGATCGACGCGCTCGTGACCAACACGGTCGAGAGCGTGTACATGGTCCAGTCGGAGCAGGTCAAGGATGCCAAGGTGCTCGGCCGCATCGCCGGTTCCGAAGACAAGGACGGCCTGGGCATCGTGCTGCCGAAGGATTCCAAGCTCACATCGGCCGTCACCAAGGCCGTGGACGATCTGAACGCTGACGGCACGCTCAAGCAGCTGCAGGACAAGTGGCTGGCCGAGTACACCACCGACCTGACCGAACTGAAGTAGGACGAACCGGTTCGCCCACTGCAATAGAATCGCTGTTATGGTCGATTCGCAAACTTCGCAAGACCTCGCCACCGACGCGGCCGCAACGCCGCCGGTGAGCGAGGTCGAACTTTCTCGCCGTGCCTACCGACGCCAGCAGCAGCTCAAGTCGGTCGTCACGAGCCTCGTCAGCACGATCGTGCTGGCCGCCATCGTTGTCATCGGACTGCAATTGTCGCCCGGCTGGCCGCGCGTCAAGCAGACGTTCTTCTCCGCCGAATACTTCGCGAAATCGTTTCCCGAGGTGCTCGACGGCCTGTGGCTCAACATCAAGGTGCTTGTCGTCGCGGTGATCGGCGTCGCGATCTTCGCCACGCTGATCGCGCTCGTGCGTACAAGCAAAAGCCCGGTCATGTTCCCGCTGCGAGCGTTGGCAGCGATCTACACGACCGTCATGCGCGGCATCCCGATGATCGTCATCCTGTATCTGATCGGCTTCGGCATCCCTGGTCTGCAGCTGACCAAGCAGCGCATCGACCCGTCGCTGCTCGGCACGATCGCCGTGATCATGGGCTACAGCGCGTACGTCGCCGAGGTGCTGCGCGCCGGCTTCAACGACGTGCACCCCTCGCAGCGTGCGTCCGCGCGGTCGCTGGGCCTGACGGCCGGGCAGACGACGTGGCTGGTGGTCGTGCCGCAGGCGTTGCGCAAGGTCGCGCCCGCGCTGATGAACGACTTCATCTCGATGCAGAAGGACGTCGGCCTGATCTCCGTGCTGGGCGCGGTGGACGCGGTGCGTGCGGCGCAGATCGAGGTGGCAAGCTCGTACAACTTCACGCCGTACGTGGTGGCGAGCCTGCTGTTCATCCTGATGAGCGTGCCGTTCATCCTGCTCAACGACTGGTATTCGGAGCGGTTGCGCAAACGTGAGCAGAGCGGAGGCACGGTATGAGCGGTATGAATGGCATGAACAGCAACAGCGAACGTATGCAGACGGCTGGCAGCACGACTGCTCCCGGCGGCACGGGCACCACTGCCGCCCCGGCCATCGCCGAGCCGAGTGGACTGGTCACATCCACCCCCCTGCCGGTGCTGCGGCTTGACAACATTCGCAAATCGTACGGTTCCACGCAGGTGCTGCGCGGTATCTCGTTCGACATCCAACCGCACGAGGTCGTCGCGTTGCTCGGCCCGTCCGGTTCCGGCAAGTCCACGCTCATGAAGTGCGTGAACCTGCTCGAACAGGTCGACGACGGCCAGATCTGGCTGGGCGACACCGACATCACCGACCCGCGGGCGAATCAGGACAAGATCCGCGCGCGCATCGGCGTGGTGTTTCAGCAGTTCAACCTGTTCCCGCACATGTCGGTGCTCAAGAACGTCACGCTGGCGGCGATCAAGGTGCATCACTGGGATCGCGGGCGTGCCGAGGCGCGAGCGCTCGAGCTGCTCGACCGCATCGGCATGCGGGCGAAGGCGAATTCGTATCCTGATCAGTTGTCGGGCGGTCAGCAGCAGCGCGTGGCGATCGCGCGTGCGTTGATGACCGATCCGGAACTGCTGCTGCTCGACGAGATCACGTCGGCACTGGACCCGATGCTCGTGGGCGAGGTGCTGAGCATGGTCGCCGAGCTGAAATCGCAGGGCACGACGATTCTGATGGCCACGCACGAGATGAGTTTCGCGCATGACGCGGCCGATCGCGTGGTGCTGCTGCGGCGCGGCGTGATCGCGGAGAACGGTACGCCTCGCGAGGTGATGGACGAATCCGAGGACCCGGAGACGCGCGAGTTCTTCGCTCACTTCCGGCACTGAGTGACCGCGGGGGCCGTTGCGCGGGTTCGCGCGGGGTTATTTCCCGATCTCATATGCGTTGTGCCCCGCTGGGAACCATCCCAGCGGGGCACATTCATGACGGCTTCATGGTTGAACCCCGATTACGGCCATGTGCGGGGCTGACCATAGAAATCATGTGCAGTCCGCCCCCGCATAAGCGGTTCCCAGCGAGGCACATCCATGACGGCTTCTGGGCATCGCCCCGCGCAGAACCCTGCCAGCGGGGCAACTCCCGGACATTTCAACGATGCGCCCCGCCAGCATCTGTTTGCGGGGGCGATTCCATGACGGCATATACGATTGTCCCCGCTGGAATGACACCCAGCGAGGCCAATCAGGATTCCGTCATGGTTATGCCCCGCTGGGAGGCTGCCTAGCGGGGCATAACCATGACAGCTTAGGGGATTTGCCCCGCACAGGACCACGCCAACGGGGCGATTCCCGGACATTTCAGCGATGCGCCCCGCCAGCATCCGTTTTGCGGGGCAACTCCCGGACGGCTTCGGCTCAATGCCGCGCCGCCGGTCACGCGGTCAGGCGCTTGGTCTCCTCGACGTTGCGGCCAAGCTCGGCCACGAGCGCGTCGGCGGAATCGAACTTGACCTGCGGACGCAGGAATCCGGCGAACTCGACGCGCACGCGGTGACCGTACAGTTCCAGCCAGTCACCGGTGATGGCATACGCCTCGACCACGCGCTCGTGCAGTCCGGTCGTCTCGCTGAACGTCGGCTTCGTGCCGATCGAGATCGCGGCCGGCCAGCGCCACGGCGATCCATCCGCGATACGGGCCTTGTCGTCGGAGGCGACGCGGTCGACATCATCGGCGGCCGTATCGGCCGGCCCCATATCGACCAGCCAGCCCGCGTACACGCCGTCGACCGGCAGGTAGCCGCGCACCGTCGCCTCATCCAGATTCGCGGTCGGGAAGCCGATCGTGCGGCCGCGCTCCTCGCCATGCACCACGGTGCCTTCGATCGAATGACGGTGCCCGAGAATTTCGTTCGCCGCGACGATGCGGCCCTGGCTGAGCAGGTAGCGCACGTTCGTGGAGCTCCATGTGCGATGCAGCTTGGCCTGATGCTTCTTGCTCCACGCGCGCAGCTCGGCCTTGCTCATCGCCGCGAACGGGTCAGCCGGCTCACCCCATTCGGTCGGCATCTGCGGTTCGGCATCGGCCGGAATACGCACGTGCCCCGGGCCGCGATCATCCACCACGTCCAGTTCGAAGACTCCAGTGGCGGCGGACAGTGTGGAAATCGCTTTCACATCGCCGGCACGATCCTTGCCCATCGCCGCATCCTGGCCGAGCACGAGCGTGCGCATGCCGAGCTTGCCGACCATCTGCCCAAGGAAGAAACGATATGATTTCGCGGCGAACGCGAGCGTATAGCGCACGATCAGCACATGATCGACGCCGAGTTCGCGCATGAAACGCAGCCGCTCATCCACGATGGTAAGCGCTTGCGTATCGCGCACGTCGTCGCCCGGTTCGGTGCCGTTGTGCGCGGCCGCGTAGCCGTGCACCAGGCCGGGGCGCGGGTCGAACAGCACCACGACCGAGAACGCGTCAAACCGCTTCGCCAGCTCGACCGTGCGGCCGATCACCGCCTGATGGCCGCGGTGCATGCCGTCGAACACGCCGACCGTCACGACGGATTTCCTGTCGTTGCTTAAGGTCGGCCAGTCGACCAGTCCGGTCGGGTCGGGGGTGAGTCGGGTGATGTTCATATGATCCTCGTTCCAGTGTGTCTTGCGCGGTTTCCATCGCAGCGGCACGCGCGTTGCCCGCGACATGCGGTGCGCGTGCGGACGTTCCTATGACAGTGTACTCGACCGCATTCTGGTGCGCCCAGACATGCACGGAGGGATTTCATCCTGCGCGCAAACCGACGGTTTTATGTCCATCAGCATCATCTTGCGTGATATTCGAGATAGCAACGCCCCCTACTAGCAGAAACATCACGCAAGAGACACCTTTTGCGTGACATCGAGGATAGCAACGGGCCAGTAGTAGCCAGAATGTCACGCTAATGATGGTGGAACGGAGCAGGAGCAAGCATGTCACACGATCAGTCATCGACTCGGGTAGAAGATGGCAATGCTGGGTCCAGGATCGATCAGTCGGCGTGGAAGACGACGAGGGGCTTGGCCTCGCCGCGTTTGGCACGATCGATGATGGCGGCCACGTCGCCGGCGCGCTGGTCGCCGGAAGCGTCGGGCACGAAGGCCGCGGTCGGTTCGTGGATGTCGTAGGGGACGCGGCGGCCGAAGCGCAGGTTGACCGCATCCTCGGCGGTGATTGCGAGCGTTGGCATCGCGGTACGTACCGATTCGACCATCGTCATCGCGTACGAGGCCAGCAGCTTGTCCCCGGTCACGTCGAGCACCGCGCGATTGCGAGTCACCGTTTCGCCGGCACGGTTCGTGAACGTGCGCGATTCGGTGTGTGCGGTGACTACGTTTGCTGCGGTCACGTCAAACCGGCCGACGCGCGTGCGCCGCAGCCGGGTCAGGTAGCCGCCGCAGCCGAGCAGCTCGCCCAGATCTCGGCCGAGCGCGCGGATGTACGTGCCGGCCGAGCAGCTCACCCGCACGTCGAGGTCGATCGCCGGCACCAGCTCATGGCCGATGGCGGAATCGGAGCGTACGGCCGATGCCGAACCGGTGGATCGTTCATCAAAGAACGCAGACCGGGTCTCCCCCGCACGTTCGATCGGCGATCCGGACAAGGCTTCGCCCACAACATCCGCACCAGCCGCCGACGCCACGTCGCGATCGTCGATCAGCGGGCCGTTGGTGCGCTCGGCATCGGTGAAGCCGACGCGCATGTCGATCACGTCGAACGCGTGGATCGTGACCGGGCGCGCCTTCAGCTCGACGTCCTTGCCGTCACGGGCGAGATCGTAGGCGCGCTGGCCGTTGATCTTGATTGCGGAGAACGTGTTCGGCACCTGTTCGATCGGACCGGTGAGATGCGAGGCGATGGCGCGCTCGATCAGGTCGCGCGTGATGGTTGCGGGGAAGGAAAGATCTCTCGACTCCGCTGCGCTCCGCTCGAGATGACAAGGGGTGTCCGTGCTTCGCTCGAGATGACGGGAAGCATCCGCGTTACGCTCGAGGTGGCAAGAGGTATCCGCACTACGCTCGAGATGACGGGAATCACCTGCATCGATCAGCTCGCCGTCGGCGTCGTCGGTGGTGGTGCGGCGGCCGAGCCGGATCGTCGCCTCGTAGGTCTTGTCGTGGTCGACGATGTAGTTGAGCAGCCGCGTCGCGTTGCCGAATCCGATGACGAGCACGCCGGTGGCCATCGGGTCGAGCGTGCCAGCATGACCGACTTTTTTCGTGTGCAGCGCGGCGCGGACGGCCGCGACCAGATCATGACTGGTCACGCCCTGCGGCTTGTCGATGACAAGCAGTCCGGACGGCTGTGACTGGTGCTGCGGTTGCGCGGGCATAGGTTACCTCGATCGATGATGAATAGTGCGGATGATGTTCGATGCCGAGACGTGTACTCCAGATGTCATTCGAGCGAGGCATAAACACATATCCCATTTTGTCATTTCGAGCGAGGCGAAGCCGAGTCGAGAAATCTTTCTGGGCGGCATGACGACAAAAAGATTTCTCCATTCGCTTCGCTCGGTCGAAACGACAAGGAAAGACCCTAGCGCTCAGTCGAAATGACAGAAGAGACCCGATGCCCAGCGAAATAACAGGATACAGAATTTGGCGCTTTGTCGGGATTTACGGTGATGGGATTTGACGCTCCCTCAGTCAGCTTCGCTGACAGCGTCCTGCAATTGAGGACGGCGAGCGGCCGCGCTCTGCTGGCTCGCTGTCGCTCGCACCTCGCCTACAAACGCCGCCGGCGTTTGCTATACGGCTCGGCCTAGCCGAGGGAGCCGAGTCCCTCGGCGTCAGGATGCGTTCCGGTACTTCTTGTTCCTAGCCCCTGTCAGGGAAACCAGGGAGATCAGGCGTTCGTATCGGCGTCGCCGTCTTCTACGGTCACCTCGTCGTTGTCGTACTCGTCATCCTCGAAATCGTCGTCATCAACATCATCCGACTCGTCGCGCTCCTCGGGATGCTTGTACGGATCGGCGTCGCCGGCGTACTGCGCGCTCTCGCGGGCGCGGGCCAGCTCCTCGTCACGCTTGCGGGCGATCGCGAGGATGTCCTCGATCTCGGTGGCCTCGCCGGGCACCTCGTCGAAGATGAACTGCAGCTGCGGGGTCAAGCGCAGACCGGCCTTCGCGCCGACGAGCGAGCGCAGACGGCCCTTGGCCTGTTCGAGCGCCTGCTTGGCGCGCTTGCGTTCGCCGTCCTCGTGGCCTTCGTGGCCGAGCTGGGTCCAGTAGATCTTGGCGATCTGCAGATCGTTGGTGACGCGCACTTCGGTGATGGTCACGTTCGCGAGGCGCTTGTCGTGCAGCTGAGCCTCCATGTTGGACGCGATGACGCGCTGGATGAGCGCGGCGATGCGGGCCGCGCGGGGGTTCGTTCCGGGCATGGGAAGTCCTTTCATACTGTTTTGGCCCCCTCTGCGCAAGGGGGCTGTCGGGAAACGTAGTGCGGCCGGGGGAACGCACCGTACGAATATCCGCACGAATCCAAATCCGTATGAGATGCGGACCTCGTACGAATCGGGTGTACGCTCCCCCAGTCAGTCTGCGACTGACAGCCCCCTCAGCCGAGGGGGCCAAGTTGAATTAAGCGAAGACAGGCAAGACTACTTGCGTTCGATCTCGCGCATCTCGAAGGTCTCGATGATGTCGCCGATCTCGATGTCGTTGAAGGTGCCGAGGTTGATACCGGCCTCGTAGCCTTCCGCGACCGACTGCACGTCGTCCTTGAAACGACGCAGCGAGGAGATCTCCAGATCGTTGACCGTGGCGACGCCGTTGCGCAGGATACGGCACTTCGTACCGCGCTTGACCTCGCCGTCCTGCACCATGACGCCGGCGATGTTGCCGAACTTGGAGGAGCGGAAGATCTCGCGGATCTCGGAGTGGGAGGTGACGACCTCCTCGTATTCCGGCTTGAGCATGCCCTTGAGCGCGGCCTCGATGTCTTCGATCGCCTTGTAGATGACCGAGTAGTACTTGATCTCCACGCCCTCGCGCTCGGCAAGGTCCGCGACCTGACGGTTCGGGCGGACGTTGAAGCCGATGATGACGGCCTTGTCGACCGTGGCGAGGTTGACGTCGTTCTGCGTGATCGCGCCGACGCCGCGGTGGATGACCTGGATGCCGACCTCGTCGGACACCTCGATCTTCATCAGGGAATCTTCCAGCGCCTCGACGGAACCGGACGAGTCGCCCTTGATGACGATGTTGAGCATGTCGACCTCGGACTTGGCGAACTGCTCCTTGAGGGATTCGAGCGAGACGACCTTGCGGCGCTTGGCGAGCTGCGCGGCGCGTTCGGTGGCCTGGCGCTTCTCGGCGATCTGGCGCGCGGTGCGGTCGTCCGGGGCGACGAGGAACAGGTCGCCTGCGGTCGGCACGGAGGTCAGACCCAGCACCTGCACCGGCGTGGACGGGCCGGCTTCCTTCATGTGGTTGCCGTTCTCATCGAGCATCGCGCGGACGCGGCCGTACGAGGTGCCGGCCACGATCGCATCGCCGATGTGCAGGGTGCCCTGCTGGACGAGCACGGTCGCCACGGCACCGCGGCCCTTGTCGAGTCGCGCTTCGATGGTGGCACCGCGGGCGTCCATATCCGGGTTCGCACGCAGGTCGAGATCGGCGTCGGCGGTGAGCAGGACGGCTTCGAGGAGCTTGTCCACGTTGATGTTCTGCTTCGCGGAGATATCGACGAACATGGTGTCGCCGCCGTACTCCTCAGCCACGAGACCGAACTCGGTGAGCTGGCCGCGCACCTTCTCCGGGTTCGCGCCCGGCTTATCGATCTTGTTGACGGCCACGACGATCGGCACGTGGGCCGCCTGCGCGTGGTTGATGGCCTCGACGGTCTGCGGCATGACGCCGTCATCCGCGGCCACGACGATGATCGCGACGTCGGTGATTTCGGCACCGCGGGCACGCATGGCGGTGAACGCCTCGTGGCCCGGGGTATCGAGGAACGTGATCTTGCGCTTCTCGCCGTCAAGGTCGACGGTCACCTGGTACGCACCGATACGCTGCGTGATGCCGCCGGCCTCGCGTGCGACGACGTTGGTCTGGCGGATCGTGTCGAGCAGCTTGGTCTTACCGTGATCGACATGGCCCATGACGGTGACGACCGGCGGACGGGGCTTGAGGTTCTCGTCCTCCTGCAGCTCCTCTTCGTCCAGATCGATGTCGAACTGCTGGAGCAGCTCCTTGTCTTCCTCTTCGGCGGAGACGATCTTGATGTTCCAGCCGATCTCCTCGCCGAGGATCTGGAAGGTGGACTCGTCGAGCGACTGCGTGGCCGTGGCCATTTCGCCGAGGTGGAAGAGCACGGTGACGAGGGCCGCCGGATTGACGTTGATCTTCTCCGCTAGATCGGCGAGGGACGCGCCCTGACGCAGACGGACGGTCTGGCCGTTGCCGGTCGGGATGCGAACGCCGCCGATGACCGGGGCCTTCATCTCCTGGAATTCCTGACGCTTCGCAAGACGGTTCTTACGCGCCTTCGAGGACTTGCCGCCCTGACGGCCGAACGCGCCGGCAGCGCCGCCACGACCGCCACGGCCGCCGCGTGCGGGACCGTTGCTCGGAGCGCTGTTCTGACCGGCACCTGCACCGGCACCGAAACGGTTGCCGCCGCCCTGACCCGGACGAGCGCCCTGCGCGCCGCCCTGACCCGGACGGTTGTGACCCCACTGGCCCGGACGCGGTGCGCCCTGACCGCCCTGACCCGGACGACCATTGCGGAAGCCACCGCGGCCGCCGCCCTGACCCGGACGGCCACCACGGCCACGGCCGCCGCCCTCGCCGTTGTTCACGGTCGGGCGAGCCATCGGGTGCGGACGCGGGATGTCGCCCGGCGTCGGGGTGCGCATGCCCTGCTTGCGGCTGAACGGATTGTTGCCCGGACGCGGGCCCGGAGTCGGCGCTGCGGACGCGGACTGGCCGCCGTTCTGGCCCGGCTGGCCGGCCGGACGCGGCGCGTGCGGCAGCGGAGCACCCGGACGGGCGCCATTGCGCTCGCCACGCGGCTGATGGTTGCGCTCGTTGCGCGGCTGGCCGTTGCGGTTGTCGCGGCGATCATCACGGCGACCGTCACGACGACGATCGTCACGACGACCATCGCGGTCGTCGCGCTGCGGACGCGGCATGTGCTGGGCCGGCTTCGGGATGCCCGGGACCGGAGCGAACGGCTTCGGCGCGGCCGGGGTCGGCGCAGCGGACTCGGCCGGAGCGTGCGGAGCCGGCGTGTGCGCGGACGGCTGACCCGGGGTGTGCGGATGCGGGGTCGGCGCGGCCGGACGCGGTGCCGCCGGAGCCTTGTGTTCGGATGCGTTAGTAGATGCTGCGGGCTTGCGGGCAGGCTCCCCAGCCTTGCCACCGCCCTTGGTGTTCCCCTGGAATGCCGCCTTCAGACGGCGAACGACCGGCGCTTCGACGGTCGACGATGCGGATTTGACGAACTCGCCCATATCCTTCAGTTTTGCAAGGACGTCCTTGCTTTCCACGCCAAGTTCCTTGGCCAGATCATACACGCGTGCTTTCGCCACTAAATTTTCTCCTATCCAAACCGCGCGTATGATGACGCGGTCACTGTTGGTTTATCGAGAGCCTACATTGAGTGTCCGTGCGACGTTTCATCATTCGACGTCTCATCGTGCGACCATGATCGTGCTACCTCGTGTTTCGTCATCAAGGCATGACCGCGCGGCGCGACCATGCTCGGATTCCGAGACAAGCATACTCGTGCCATTGGATGTGTGCGCCTTGCGCAACACGCCCGAAGTTTGCGCACATCGATCCTGTCATTTCGAGCGAGCGCAGCGAGTCGAGAAATCTTATGCCATCAATGACTGGGAAAGATTTCTCCGCTCGCTGCGCTCGGTCGAAATGACATCATCAGCGCTGAAAGCCGAAGGAAGATATCACTCCCCCGCTTCGGCCTGCTTCTTCGCGTGGGCCTCGGCGGACTCGATGCCGATCTTCCAGCCGGTCAGCTTCGCCGCGAGTCGCGCGTTCTGGCCTTCCTTGCCGATCGCCAGCGACAGCTGATCGTCGTGGATGAACGCGATCGCTGTCTTGTTCTTCTCGCTGATCACCTGCACGCCGGTGCACACGGCCGGCGACAGCGCGGACGCGACGAACTTCGCCGGGTCGGCCGACCAGTCGACGATATCGATCTTCTCCGGCCCAAGGTTCTCCATCACCGCACGCACACGCGCGCCGCCGGGGCCGATCAGCGCACCCTTCGGGTTGACGCCCTCGGTGTTGGCGCGCACCGCGATCTTGGTGCGGGCACCGGCCTCACGCGCGATCGCCATGATCGACACCGCGCCGGACACCAGTTCCGGCACCTCGCGCTCGAACAGCTGGCGCACCAGCTCCGGATGCGAGCGGGACACCACGATCTCCGGGCCCTTGAGACCGCGGGCCACGTTCACCACGTACACGCGCAGACGCTCGCCGTGGCGGTAACGCTCGCCCGGCACCTGCTCGCGGCGGGGCAGGATCGCCTCGACGTCGCCGATCGCGATGTGCACGTTGGTCGGGTCCTTGACATCCTGCTGCACGATGCCGGTGACGAGCTTGCCCTTCTGGCCGGAGAACGCACCGAAGATGCGGTCGTCCTCGGCCTTGCGGAACAGCTGCGTGATGACCTGACGCGCGGTCGCGGCGGCCAGACGGCCGAAGTTGCGCGGGGTGTCGTCGTACTCCTCGCCCAGCGTCGGGGCCGGATGCGGGTTGTCTTCGGTGGGTTCGCCGGGGATTTCGTCCTGCGCCCACACGGTGAAGGTGCCGGCGCGGGCGTCAAGTTCCACACGGGCGTGCTTTGCGGCGTGCGGCGTCTTCAGGTACGCGAGACGAAGGGCTTCGGCCAGTGCCTCGTCCAGCGCCTCGGTGTCAATGCCTTGTCCAGCGGCAAGCTGATGGATTCCTGCCAGGTCCAGTTCCATGTCAAGACCTCCTATGAAGTTATATTCCGAGCGCTAGGGCCCTTACGGTCACAGTCAACTATTAGTGTAGGTTCTTATGCAGACACGTCGGAATCGTTTTTTGCCGGGCCTTGCCGGCCGTTACGGCCGTATCAACGCCGGTCCGAAGCGTATGGCCACGGCGTGTCTCTCCGTACTCGCATCGGCCGGAATGCTGATCTCGCTGACCGGCTGCACGATGCCGCGTTACGCCGGTCGGGCCGAGTCCGAACAGACGATGAGCGATTGCGAACGTTCGTATTATGCGGCGTCGGATGCGCATGAGATCGCGCGTTCCGACGGTGGTCAGCCGTTGCTGTTGCGTTATGTTGCGGCTCGTAGCGCACGTTCGCAATGGATCGAAGTCGCCGCGGCGTGTGCGGATCGGCTTGACGAGGGCGTGATTCGGTCCGCGCAGGATGATCGGATCGCGCGTGACATCGCGCAGCGGTTCGGGTTCGCGGATGTTGCGTATATATACGGTATGGATGACGCGGATGACAGCGCTACGGATGATACGAATGAGACAGGGAACGACGGCACATCCGACGCCACGAAGAACGACGCAGCATCTGACGGCACCTCGGATGACGGCACATCCGACGATGCAGTGAACAATACTGCTGCAAACGTTACTGATGACTTGCGTGCGGCAACGTTGGCGGGAACCAACTCGCTGAGCATCTCCGCTAATACGCTGACGACGATGGCATTGGCCGAAGACCGCGCCGGATTCTCGACCGAAGTGCTTGCCGCGCGAGGCTCCGATGGCATCGAGATGCTTGCGCTGGCCGATGCGCACAAGGCGACCGGCGAGCGCCTGATATCGTTGGCACGAGCAGGTGCGAAGACTGCCGATTCCGCACAATCAGGCACATCGCAATCGGACTCGTCCACGCAATCGGGCACGGCATCGTCCGACAGTTCCACGCAGCCATCCGGCGACTCGACCATCACCGATCCGCGGCAAAAGGTCTACGATGTCAGCCAACTGATCGCCAACGCCACCACCATCACCGACCCGGCCACCGGCCTGACCGCACCCACGTACGCGGTCGTCGAAATCAACTGCGCCCGCGAAGAACTCGCCGCATTCGCGCAATCGTCCGGCACGCAGTCGTCGCAGTCAAACAGCTCACCCAGCACCGCGCAATCAGACTCCCAGCCGCAGTCGAACGACACCACCGCACAGTCGTCAACCCCGCAATCGCAATCCTCTGAGCAGTCGTCCGACACGCAGTCAGGCGACTCCGCCAACCATTCTGCGGCCGCGCAATCCGCCGCGCACACCGCATCCATGCGCACCATCGCCAAGCTGATCGCCGCCCGCGTAGCCCAGTCCCTCGCCGCCGGCTACCCCACCACCGACCACGCCCTCTTCTCCTAATCCGGCCGCGTGCCGTTGGGAGTGTTTCCCAAAGTCGATGCACATTTGCAGTGGAATATATTCGGAATCACCGTGTGAAACGCCTCGAATCTGTTACGCATATGGCTTGAAGAGTTTTCCGGGGATGTGCTGGCGCGGTTTGTTGTCACACATTGCGGTGAGGAATGGACTGGGGGTTAGCGTGGTGCGGTCTGTTGTCACACATGGCGATCGAAGCAAGTTCTGGCGCAGGTCTGACGCGGTTTGTTGTCACACATTGCGTAGATGAGTGATTTTTTAGATTGTGTGACAGCGGATTTGTCACACCCGGCGGTACGGAAGGACTTCAGACGGGGCGTGACAATCGGACGATCGCAAGAACCCAGCAATACCAACGATTCACGGACAGCGCACTGCACAGCGGCATCGGAGGCCCGTCACACTTGAGCAAAATCACTTGATTCAACTAAAGCGTGACACGATTCCCAGCCACACCCCGCCGTGTAATCGTGCAAACCGCAAAGCATGACAAACAATACGAATCAGAACGCAAACCGCCACAGGAAAACAGTTCGTCCTATACCATATTGAATATCAAATATATATCTTTAGCAATACTTTTGATATACTTTGAGAGGAGGTAGATTATGGTCACATCAACATATCGAGTGGACGCCGAACTCAAAAAGCAAGCCGCGGAACTGTACGAATCGATGGGCATGACTCTGAACACGGCAATCAACGTGTTCCTGCGACAATCAGTGCGGGAGCATCGCATGCCATTCCAACCCAGCGCTGAGCCGGTGTTGCCGGAAGCAGGACATGTCGCCGCCAACGGAATCACCTACAAAGGACTGGACGACCGCGGCTATCCCATTGTGGAAATCCCGGAAAACTTGGTCACCACACCAAAGCGAGACAGCGACGGCACCCCCGTACTACCACAATCATGGAAGGACTAGCCGGTGACCGATCAGCCGACGCTCAAACCCGTTCCAGAAATGTTGCGCACATTCGATGTCTATCGGATGCCGGTCAGATTCGAGGAAGATAAAACCAAGTCCCGCAACCATTACGTCACCTGCGTCGTAGTTGACGCGGACAACAAGGGCGGTATCGCGGTAAAACTGACCAGCAATCCGAAATGGCACGGAACGGGCGATATTCGGCTGATGGATTGGGAACAAGCAGGACTATCCCATGAAACCACCGCGCGATGCGCGCAACTGGTCAGATTCAAACGCGCCGACCTGCAAGGATACACCGGCACGCTCAGCCAGCAGGATGCCATACGATTGTTCACCGCCTTGAACTCTGTACCGGCAGACAAAACCGTCTGGCTATAGATAGACCACCGTACCGTCACTGTCGTCAAAGCTGGCTGCTTATCTGCGGTCGCGGCGCGGGACGAGCTGACCGGCGTGGTGGGCGGTACGGGGACTTGGGGCTATAGTGCAGGTCCGATTCGCAGGCCGGGATGTGGCGCGGCTTGTTGTCACACATGGCGGTGAGGAATGGACTGGAGGTTAGCGTGGCGCGGTCTGTTGTCACACATTGCGATCGAAGCAAGTTCTGGCGCAGGTCTGACGCGGTTTGTTGTCACACATAACACAGATGGATGATTTTTTAGATTGTGTGACGGCGGATCTGTCACACCTGGCGGTACGGAAGGACTTCAGACAGGGTGTGACAATCGGACGATCGCAAGAACCCAGCAATACCAACGATTCACGGACAGCGCACTGCACAGCGGCATCGGAGGCCCGTCACACTTGAGCAAAATCACCTGATTCAACTAAAGCGTGACACAATATCCAGCCACACCCTGACGTGTAATCGTGTACAAACGCAAAGCGTGACAAACGATATGAATCAGGCGGTCCTGTTTTCTCGCGCGACATGTCTCAAAAACAGCACTGCCACTCTGAAAGACCGCTACCGTCTACTGACCTGGCCGGTGGAGTGGCCGGCGCGGGGGCGGCGACGGCGTAGCCATCGCACGAGAAGGACGCCGATGATGAGCACCGCGACCGAGACTGAGACGATGCCGATCATGAGCGTGCGCACCGGGGTGTCGTAATCGGTCGTGTCCGGAGTCTTCGGGTTCGGGATGCGATGGCCGCGTACGAGGAGACGATGCGTGTTCACCCCGTACGGCGTGCAGGTGACAACGGTCGCATAGTCCTTGCCGTCCTCGATCGCGAGATTGTCAAGCTGGTTCGGCAGGACGACGCTGATCTTGTCGACCTGGTACGTGTACGTTTCGCCGAGCACGTGGAACGCGAACGTGTCGCCCTTGACGAGCGTGTCGAGGCCGGTCAGCAGCTTCGCGCTCGGCAGGCCGGTATGCCCGGAAACGACCGCGTGCGTAGTCGCGCCGCCCACCGGCAGACTGCTGCCTTCGAGATGGCCGATCGCGATCTGCAGGACGCCTTCGTCCGTACCGTGATAGACGGGGAAGCGCACTTTGAGCTTGGGGATCGTCACGTAGCCCATGATGCCGGTGCCCGACACGTCCAGCAGCGACTCGTACTCGGCCTTCTGCTGTTTGTCGAGTTGCCACTGGTCTGCGATCGTTGGCAGTTTCGCGTTGTATGCGCGCGCCGCTTCCAGCATCTGCTTACGTTGCGCTTTCGACAGATCCTCGGTCTGTTCGATATACGTCGCCACCGCGCGCGACTGATGCATCCGATTCCACCAGTCAGCCACCGTCGGATATGAGATCAGGCCCACGCCCGCGATAAACACGACGACGAAAAACGCGGAGATGATCGTCGAAATGACGTCGAGCACCGTGCGTTTACGTTTCGCGGCCATGTTTCGTTTCCTTTCTTGAGTGGGGTGGCTGAGTCGATGGATGACTGGAACAGAATTTGGATGGCTGGTTGATGACTAATGAGTAGATGGATGATGGAGAACTGATGATGATTGGGACGATGAAGGAGTTGCGCCGCGAGTGGCCGAAGGCTGAGCGCACACGGAATCGCGCTTCGCGCGATGCTGTGTTGTTGAGCGGCGCTGATGCGCCGCAATACCCCAACCCGCCCGGCCTACGCCGGGCACCCTCCCCTGAAAGGGGAGGGAGACGTTGGAGCATTTCCCTCCCCTTTCAGGGGAGGGTGGCGCAAAGCGCCGGGTGGGGTACCCGCGGCCGAAGGCCGCCAACAACACCGCATCGGCCACCGGCCGATTCAATTATCAAAGAGAAGAGGCGGACTCCTCCGGAGTGCTAAAAGTAACGAGCGCACTCCGGAGGAATCCTGACTTACTCAGGGCGATGGGGCGGGGAGTCGGGAGTCCCGCGGGAGGTGAGAGAGTAAAGCGGTATCTCCACGAATCACCGTGCCATCAAGTATTTGGTTATGACCTGTAGAAACAGGTGAAGCTCCCCCGGTTTGGGGGAGCTACGTATGACGCTGGCGGAGCCTCGGCTCCCTCGGCTAAGGGAGCTGTCAGCCGTAGGCTGACTGAGGGAGCGTCGCGGCCGAAGGCCGCCAATATAACTGAATCGGCCTTTGGCCGATGCCGTTACTCGGCTCCGCCAACATCAGGACGCTTAGCTGCGGGCCTTGCGGCGGCGCATGAGGAGGAGGCCGACGAAGGAGAAGCCGGCGGCCGCGGCGGCGGCTTTGGTCAGGTCGGAACCGGTTTGTGCCGGAGGCTGAGACGGCGGGGTCTCGGGCGGTGTGTACGTGTTCGTGATCAGCGTTTCCGCGTTCTCACGGTCGACCAGCACCGTGTACTTGGCCGGCACGGACTTCTCCACGACTTTCCACTCGTGATCGGAAGCCAAGCCACTCCACGAATACGACCACTTGTTCGCGGCAGTCAGTTTGACCTCCTCGTACACCTTGCCGTCGCGAAGCAACTGCACCGCGATCGACTCGGGGCGCACGGACGCGGAATCGTTCTTCCACACCTTGCGCACGGAACGCTCGACCGTGGTCGGCTTCTCGATCGGCGTGCACTCGGTCTTCGGCTGGAGCGTCACGTCATACGACGCATCCGCGGCAGTACCCGAAGGCACTGCGGTCAGCGTCGAAGACGCACCGCACGCCAGCGTATCCGTCTTGAAAGCGGCCACGTTCACCAAGTACAGGCCGCGGGCCATATCAGCGAACACGACCTTGCCGTTGGCATCCGTCTTCGCGGTCGCATCGGCGGACACCGCGTCACGCGCCGCGTAGCCGGACAGCGTCTCGGCCAGCTGGCGGAACGTCTCGGAGTCCGCGCCGAACACATCCCAGTCCACGGAGTAATCCGCGAACGACTTCGTCGGCTCGAACCCGTCGCCCTTCGCGTTCCACGAGGCAACGCGGTACAGGCTCACCGAAGCGCCAGCCAGTGCCTCGCCGTCATCCTTGTATTCGACGGTGATGCTACCGGATTCAGCCGCTTGCGCGCTGATCGCCGGAACCAGCGACAACACGCACACACTTACCGCGAGAGCCAGCGAACAGACCGCGGCAAGGGCAGCACTCGCCCAACGCGGCCTACACGCCGTTGCATCACGGCCATGCCCGTGACTTATATTTGCGTCAGTCATTGTTGTTCCTTAACCTTAAAACGATAGGAATTTTGTATCTATAACGCATAAATCACCAATGATGATTGACATTCCAACGATTTTCAAGACACTGACTAATCAATAGCTTCGCCGACTTTGGACCCGTCAAACTCAATGTCGCATGCACATTAGGATCGGCATCAAGGTAGTCGATAGCCGGAATAAGACAATATCGAACTGCAGCTGGATGTTTCCATAAATCAGCGGATGACAAGCTTCCTGCCAAACTCGTCAACAGAGCCAAATGGTCAATTCTTTGGTTCAAAGTACTGTACGCTTTTACTGCTCTCTTCGCTATTTCATCAGACAAAATGTGAATGTTAGTAGATTTCATTGCCGATGGCGAAAATAATGTTTGAACCTGTCGCGCATTCTTTTGACGCGGAAAACAGATTGCCGTATATGTACCAGTTGACAGTCTAGTTTCGATCTCATTTGACACTGCAGTAACAGAAGCACATGTCGCCCCTGGCTTCCAGAGATAGCTGGAAAGTGCGGCTAACCCTGAAGCCCAGAGATAGCTAGATTGCCTATCCTTCATCGAGATACTAACGCTGCTACTATTCCAGTCTTTAGGTAAAAGAGTAAATGCCGCATCCCTCCAATCCGGAATAGGCATGCCGTTGTTCTCAAAAAATTCCCAAGCCATTACCAATGCATCATGCATTGTTGTATCAACAATACGCTGTTCCGTCTGGCTCGCTTCAGTTTTTATCGTCGGAACCGATGTACCGACAATGTTTTTCCATTTCTTTCGGCTACGAGCTATTTTTTGACCGCCCGTTGGCTGTTGCAATAAATCAGTAAAACGCGCGCCGAACGCTCGATTAAGGTGCTTGTCAAATATTGCCCTCTCTTGGTTGTTGTGTTCTATTGCACGTTTCAGGAAATCCAAACGATGACCTGCACCTTTGCAACGGCAATTGCAGCTTTTGCCAACAGCTGTTTCACATTTAGGGTCATGCCTCTTAGCCATATCAATTCACCACTTCGGGTCATCGTCAAAAATAGGTTATTAAGTAGTAAGCCCCGTCTCCTTTCGTCAAACTATGACGAAAGCTACGAGGTCAACGCCTCTCACTACATCTCTTTGGCCATAGATATTAGAGAGAGGCGGTGAGCCTCACATGAAGTGAGGCTCACCAGAAGTCACAGGCTCTTACCCTCCCCGTTAGGGGAGCAAGAACTGTGAATTCAGCGGTTGGAGAGGCGACGACGGAACGCGAACCACACGCCAGCGGCAGCCACGAACGCAGCGCCGAGAGCGTACAGGATCACAGTGCCCATGCCACCAGTGGACGGGAGGTTGGAACCCTTGTAGTTCACGACGTTCAGAGACGCGGAACCGTTAGTCAGATCAATGGTGAAGGTCTTGCCAGTGCCGGAGATTTCGTTACCTGCGGAATCCTTCACCACGAGCGTGGTCAGGGTCGGATCGTCACTGGTGTCGGCATGTTCGGCAACGATCTCGAAGTCGAGACCGGCCCAGGTGTTGTAGCTCTCCGGGGTCGTGGTCTCCTTGAGCTGGTACTTGCCGGCGTCCAAGCCCTCGAACTCGAAAGACGTCTTACCCGTCTGCTCATAGCCGACGGCTTCGTACTTGCTCGTGGTCTTGTTGTACTTGTACAGGGTGAAGCCGGCACCGGACAGCGCATTACCGTCCTTGTCGACCTTGTTGGCAACGATCTTGAAGGTGAACACGGTGACCTTGTCTTCCGGGGTCTTGCCTTCGCCCTCACCGTTCGGGTTGTTCGAGAACGTCAGATCGACCTTGTTCGGGTTGCCGGCGGAGCCGATCTTCGCGTTCTCGTTCAGCTTGGCCGTGTACTCGACGACGATCTTCGTCGTGGAGTCGTTGATGGTCACAGTCTCGCCGGCAGTGGCGGCGGCCGCCTTCTTCAGATCGGCGAAGCTGACGGTCAGAACGGTACCACCCACGTACGGGTCATCCGTCTCGGTGCCGGCGTAGTTCACGGTCGAGGCGGTGTAGCTGGTGGAGGCGATCTCGACACGGCTGTCGCCGTTCACGGCGTACACCTTCAGGCTGTTGGCGTTGTAGGTCAGGCCCTTGGACAGGGTATCGGTGAACTTGTAGGTGTAGGTGCCGTACTTGCTGTAGTTGCCCGGGATAGAGCCGGTCAGCTGATACGGGACATCGTCGCCGAAATCGTAGTCGGCGGAATCGGTCCACTTATCATCGTTCGGATCGTCCGACTTCGTCTCGGAGTCGTTGACGTCCTTGACCTTCTTCTCGACGGTCGGCACGTCGGCCTTCGGAGCGACGGTCTCGTTCTTGACGACCTTGAGGATGAACTCGGTATACGCCTTATCCTGGGAAGCAAGAGTGTTGTCCTTGTCCTTGACCAGATAGTAGCCAGCGGAAAGACCGGAAATCGTATAGGTCTTGGCGGTCTCATCGAAGGTACTGCTGGTACCCGTCGCATTGGCGGACAGGTACTTGGCAACAACCTTGGCGAACGCGGACGCGTTGGACTCGGTCAGCTTCGCCGCCACCTCGGACGCGGTCGAGACGTTCGCGAGATCGGTGGAGAGCGTGGAGTCGGCCTTCAACGCCTCCAACAGGGTCTTCTCGTCGGCCTTCGTGGTCGTATCGACGCCGGCGCCCCAATCGATGTTCGACAGCGTGGCCGCGCCGTCCTTCTCGGACAGGTCGCCCTTGAACACCTGATACGCCTGATACGTATGACCGGCCTCGGCCGGCTTCTCGGTCGTGCCGACCGTGATCGTATACGTGTTGTCGGCCGCGACCGCGGTGAGCGGGGCGACTAGGCCGGTGACGAGCATCGCCACGGCGGCCACGAGGCCGAGAACGGCCTTGCCTAACTTCTTCATGATTACTCCTTTGAGTGATCTTCCTTGATTTGGTTTGGGTTAAGTTATGAAATCTTTTGGAGGGGTAGCTTCGTAGCGTTCCGCGGCTTTGACGCTCCCCCACCCGGCTTCGCCGGGAGCCTGCAATTAAGGACAGCCTTACGGCTGACTTTTTGCTGGCTCGCCTGTCGGCTCGCACATTGCCTACAAACAGCTCTGCTGTTTGCTTAACGGCAATGTCCTAGCCGAGGGGCCGAGGCGCTCCGCGCTTGTATGAAGGGCTATGGGTCGGAGCCTCCTTTCGGGGTGGAGTGGATCATCGGCGCTGCCTCCTGACCATCAGGGCCAGACCGGCCGTCGCCACGATGAGTGCGAACGTGCCCGCCCGCAGGAACATCGCCGTCCCCTCGCCACCGGTCGCCGGCAGCTCAGGTCCGTACAGTTGGTTGGTAAAGGTGGCCGTCGGGTTGCCGGAACCGGTGACAGCCGATCCCGGTCGATCGGACGTGCCGCCTTCCGTGGATGACGACCCAGCAGTCACGGACTCATTGACCGTCTCGCCAGCATCGTTCTTCACCCGAGTCATCACGTACGACACACTCAGTCCAGCCCACTTATCGCCGACCTTGGTCTGCGACACCGTCACGACCACCTTGTACTCGGCCTGCGAGTACTGGATAGTCGAGTCAGAATCAGACGGCGTCACCTCAGTGATCTTGTACGTAAACGTGTTCTGGTAGCCGTTGCTCGCGTCAGTGCCAAGGTTGTCAACCGTGAACTTCAGCGACTTGAACACTCCGCCAGCCGTCGTCGCGCTCGTATCAGTGCCGCGAGTCACACTGATCTTGCACGACTTGCCGTTCGCAATGTTCGCGTCGGAGTTGGTGCAGTTGGTCGGAGTCGGAATCGATGCGCTCGTCTCACCGTCGCCCTTGCTCAACTCGAACTCGAACGCAACCGGATTACCGTCCGAACCAGTCGGCCAGCTACCGCCCTTCACGACCTTCTCGACCGGAATTTCGGTTTCGGCCGGGGTCAGCGTGTTCTTGATCTTGTCACCGTCATCCGCACCAATTTTCACATCGGTGGAGTCCTTGTTGATCGTGAACTTATACTCAGTCGTGACTAGATCGTAGCCAGTCGGAGCCTTGGTCTCCTTCAGCGTGTAATCGCCGTACGGCAGCTTCTCCACACTGATCACACCATCTGCATCATTCGCATCCGACAGCTTAGTGCCGCCCTCACAGGTGAAGTCGGTATCAGTCGAATCAGCCTTCTGGTTATCAGCCACGCAGTACTTCGTACCACCGGACGTAATCGACCACTGCGAACCGGCGAGCGCCAAATCCGTACGTGACGAATCCACCTTCTGCCAAGTCACCTTGGTCGGCGTATCGGAGATCGTGCCCACGGTCCCATCGGCGATAGTCTTCAACTGACCATCATCACCAACACCGGTTCCGTTCTCCCAGTAGCCATTCCACGTCACCGACAGCACGCCCTGATCATCCCGGCTCACCGTGATCTTGTACACGTTCTTATTCACCGTGTACCCGTCGGGCGCATCGGCCTCGGTCAGCCAGTACGTGCCGGGGTCCAGGTCGATCACTTTGAACTCGCCGGCGTCGGAATCGACATCGTCCATCGTGCTGTCCGCAGTCTCGGCCGCAACCGCAGCCTCGGCCGACGATTCAGCCGACTCGACATCGTTCACGGCCACCACGCGACCAGCGGTCTCGCTATCGTTCGCAACGAACGCGCGGGCGAAACGCACGGTCGGCTCGGCGGCGGACTCGTTCAGCGCAGTCGGTCGCACGGCGGAGCAGGACGAGTTCGCCGGATAGCCGGCGGTCATATTGCCGCCGGACACGGTCACGGCCTCGGCGTTCGCGGGGAACGTGAAGTTACCGCCGCCATTCTTGCCGTACCAAGCTTTACCGTCCCCGTTACGCTTGAACCCGAACTCCACATTGCTCGCGGTCACTCGCGGAATACGAACAACCTTCCAATTGTCGTCGCATGCAGCGATGGCCATGTCTGTGGAATCCTGCCAGTTGCTGCCGGTGCCGTAATGCACCCGCATGGTATCCGCGCCCCACGCGCCCTCGCCACTCGACGGGAAGTAGATGTACGTGTACTGCGCCGGGGCTTCGTTGGTCACGTTGACGGTGATCGTGCGCGACTGGTTGCCGGCGGTCACAGTGATGGTTGCCTTGCCGGCAGCGACGGCGGTGATCAGACCGGACTCGTCGACCGTGGCGACGTTCGCATCGTCGGATGTATACGTTGGTGTAACGGCTGTATTATCCGCGGTCTTTGCGGTGACGGCGAGCTGCGCTGTGTTGCCCTTGATCAGGTCGATGCTGCTGCCGTTCGGCATGTCCGTGCCGTTGTACTTGACGCTGAACGTTTTGACATCGGGGATGTTCGCGGAGACGGTGACGGTCAGGTTCGAGCAGACCGACTTAACATCGCTGCCGTTGCCGTTCGCTTCGGACACCGTGCACACCTTCGCGTCAACCGTGCCGGCGCCGATCGCGTACGCGGTGGATGTGCCGTCGTCGTTCAAGTCGATGCGCAGGATGTTCTTGTAGTCCGGCGTATCGCTCTTCCAGTAGACCTTCTGCAGTGCCGTACTCGGCGTGACCTTGGTCGTCAGGTTGACGGTCTCGGTCATATTCATCGTCAACTCGGTGATCGGATTCGACAGATCCGCGCTATCACCAGCACCGCGGTAGATGTTGATGCCGTTTGCGGCGACGGTGTTGTCCTTGACCGTCCAAGACTGGTCTTGACTGGTCGTGCCGTCGGCCTTCTTGGTGAGCGTCCACGACGTGCCAGACAGCGGCTTGCTGTTTTCGTCGTTCTTCTTCCAAGTCAGGGATGCGCCCTTCTTGGTGTTGCCGATCTTGCCATTGGGCGCTACCTCCGTGCCGTTCACATCTTGTGTAACGGTGACAGTGGTGCCTTCCGCGCCGGACGTGACCATATAGATGGTGTCGCTCGGCTCGTAGTCCTGCGGGGCGCCGATTTCCTTGATGTAGTAGGTGGCGTTCGTGTTCAGGCCGCCGACCTTGATGATGCCGTCCGTGCCGTTGAGGTCGACGATCGGTTCGTTGTCGGTGACAAGCTTGAGCGGGTTCTGGCCCTTTTCGGCGTCTTCCTTGCTGGCGTAGATCGCCCAGCTGGAACCGGAGAGCAGGGTGTTCCCGTCCGCAGCGTCAACCTTCGACCACTCGAGCGCCGCGCACTGCGAAGTGTAGTTGCCCGACCACGGCAGGTTGTGGCGCTCCTGGTCCATATCGATCACGGAGGCGGAATACTGGCCACCAGCATTCACAAATTTATTCTGGTCATTACCCGGAGAATGAACCGCCTTCGGATTGTACATGGAGAAATCCTTGCCAACCCACACACGGCCATTCGTACTCACATGAGACTCAAGACTACCGTTCGGTACAAGGATGGAACCCATCATCGCAGCCGCTGGATCATCATCCGTCGTGAGATCAGCATCTCCCCAGATATCCCGACCATACGGCTTACCATCAATCTTGTTCTGAACCGTCATTTTTCCAGAAGCCTGACCGCCCAGAATCGTAACGCTCTCAGCCTGATAGAAGTTCCAGAGAATCTTCGACGCACGTTCGGCGTAAGTCTCATATGCCTTCTTCTGCTTGTCCGTAGCACCAGTCGTATGCGAGGGATCCCAGTAACCATTGGAAATATCCGTAGCTTCAGTCTCGCCGGGAGCCTGCCACAGAAAACGCCAACCATTATGGAAGCTGACAGTCGTACCAGTCACGTTAATAACTACGGACGTGTTATCGGGAATGTTCACGAACTTGAAGCTGACACCGGTCTGATTGCCGGTAGTCTGCAGATCGCTAGCATCAATCGTGAACACCTGCAACGCGGACTTGCCGTCGCCGGTGAACGTAATCAGCTTTTCATTGAGCGTATTGTCAAACTCGAACTTGTACGACGATTCCTTCTTCGTGTCCTTGATGTTGTCCCAATTGTACTTATACCGGGTGTAAGCCTTGGACGTATCGTTCGGGTCCTTGGAATCCAACGTGCCAGTATCATCTACCGTCATCTCGTTGGTGCCCTTGTAATTTTTCATCTGCTCGGACAGCGTCTGCAGGTAGGTGCCATAGCTGGAGAAATCTGAAGAATCGACATTATCACCGGCATCGTTCTTCAAACCAGTGATATTCTTCAGCCCGTCAGACTGATTCCACTTCACGTGATCCGTATTGCCGGAATACGGCGTCACGGCAGAAAACACAGGATCTTTGTCATGATTGTAAAGTCGATTCTCCACGCCGGCAATAGAAGCCGTGTAATTCGACTCATCGCCAGTACTATTGTTGATCTTGTAGTTATCGGTAAGACCAACAACAGAGCGCCCCTCATCCTTGGAGGGTGCAGGAGCTTCAGGATCCTGCCACGCATACGCATGACCACTCGGAATGGTGCTGCTGGAATTACCTCCAACAGTAAGCACCCGCGTACCCTGCGCCGGCACGAACTGTGAACCGAACGCAACCATACCCATGTTGAAGAAGCCCTTCTTCAGCTTCGAGTAGAGGTTGCCGTTAACTATGGTTGCGCCTTCAGCTTCAGCCGCATATGAACCATCAGGACCGCCACCGGTAGCACCATTATTATTCGACAGATTATTGCTACGCTTGCCGATGAACATATCGCCACCGACATAAGTGGCGACGCCGGTATCGGTGGCGTTGATGTTGCTGCTGGAATCGCCCATCGTACCGGTGGTAGGCGTGCACAGACCGGCAATGCCATCAGTGTTGCCCTTGGTGGCGTTCTCCGCGTAGGCGGCGTAGGGGGCGGTGAGGGTGCCGGTGATGGCGGTGCCGACGAGCATGGCGACGGCAAGCGTCATCGCGGCTATGCGATTACGATACCCCCCCCCGTGCAGGTTCCTCTTGAGTCCGTACATTCGTCTCTCCTTCGGGCTCATCGAATCATGCCGCCCTCGGCTTGTCTCATTCCACTACTGCGCACCAATATAATGCGAATGTTTGCAGTTTGCAAACCTTCGCAACGCCACACCACATCAGAGTGAACGCAAACATCCTAATCACACCAAGGATTTCCCGGTTTTTGACTACTCGGCGTGTTGTGTTTACGTTTGCAGCTTTTTCTTGCAAACGTCCGCATAGTGAGCCATCCGACGCAATCTCAATCAAATCCGCCCCACCCCTGCTCAAACGTTTGCAATCCAGTCAACCCGACATCATCATTCGACGCAGCCCAACAGTGCCCTACAGCACCCCCACGCCACCCCGAAATACCACCCAAACCACACCCCAACCACCACCCCATCATGCGCGCCAACATCGCCAACAACTAAATTAATCTAGTACACTAGACTAAATATCAGAATTATGTATTTAGTTTATTCAACTAAACTTTATATGAAGGTGGAATCAATGATCGAACGACTGATACAACGAAACAAATACCTCAATGAAGCGCTACGATTCCGCGATACCGATCTGGTCAAAGTCGTCACCGGCATACGCCGATGCGGAAAATCATCATTGCTCCGCATGGTCCGCCAACATATCGAGGCCGAAGACGTTGCCGGCCGAGGCTTCATCGACGTCAATCTCGAGATGCGCGGCTTAGGGATACGCACGGATGACGATTTATACCAGTATCTCGTGTCTCGCATGAGCGAAAACGGCCGGACATACGTGTTCCTTGACGAAGTGCAGCGCGTGACCGGATGGCACGACGTGGTGAACTCGATCCGCGTGGAATACGACTGCGACATCTACGTGACGGGGTCCAACGCCTACCTGCTATCCGGGCAGATCGCCACATACCTATCCGGCCGCTACGTGGAGATCCGCATGCTGCCACTGTCGTTCTCCGAATATGCGTCGTTTTGCGGATTATCCTTTTCCCAAGGCTCTTCGGCAGCGTTATTGCCGGACGGTTCCGTGGCGACCTTCGACGATCTGTTCCGCCGATATCTGATGTTCGGGGGAATGCCGGCAATCGCATCGCCGAACGTCGACCAGTCGATGCACGCACAGTATCTGGAAGGCGTATACAGCACGGTAGTCGTCCGAGACATTCTCAATCGAGACAGCGATGGACGATGGAAGGTGTCCGACGCCGATCTTCTACGACTGGTGTGCGAATATCTCGCCGACACCGTGGGACGACAATCTTCAGTCACCAAGATGGCTGGAGCGCTCACCGCATCGGGACGTAAAACGACCGCGACCGCAGTGACCACCTATATACGGTCTTTGGAGGATGCCTACGTTGTGTATTCGTGCAGCCGGTTTGACATTCACGGTCGCGCCATTCTGAAAACCATGCCCAAGTATTACCTGGTAGATACGGGATTGAGGCAATACCTGTCCGGGTATCGCGGCAGCGACATCGGATTCGTCTTCGAAAACGCCGTATATCTACAGCTGCTGTATCGCGGCTGGGCCGTACATGTCGGCAAGTTGTATCAAGGCGAAGTTGATTTCGTGGCGACGAAAGACGGACGGACGATGTACGTGCAGGTCACGGACGAAATGTTCTCCGAAACGACCAGAGCCAGAGAGCTTGCCCCATTACGCACCATTTCCGACAATTTCGAAAAAATGGTGGTGGTCCGGCAGGGGGACCCGGCAGCATCAGACGACGGCATACGCATCGTACGTGCCCGAGATCTCTTCCTGGACGAATCTGTGGTATGACGGCTTGCCAAGTATCGTCAAAAAACGGCGAATCGCACGGGGCTCACGCGCCCAACGGCTTTCCCGCACCCACTTACGTACCCCGTTAGAGATTTTTTAACCCGCGTAGTGCCGCGGTATTACGTACGACATCCATCATCGGCCGGCAAGCGCTCGTCAATCGTGCGTTATGCTGGGTTCAAGGTTGCGGGCGAGACACCCACGGAGGTGAACGCCGCGCCCTAATGACCGCTACACGAGCAGCCGCAGCAGCTGGTAGAGCTGCCAGACGTTGCACACGTTGAATGGTGTGCCGTCTACCGTGGCCGTCGCCTCGTGATCGCCTATGTGGACGATCACGGTACGCCCGTTCACGGTCAGTGTGCCGTGCATCGTGATATGATTCATTTCGCAACCTTTGGTTAGGAGCGAAAGCCGATAACCACGCAAAGGCTCGGTGTTGGTAGCGCCGGGCCTTTCTTTTACCAGCTTCCGCCGGTAACGGCCCGTCATATCAACGGGGACGCCGCATGTTACGGCATCGTTCACGACTGTATCAGAACGCTCGAATACGCGCACGACTGTCGAGCATGTCGCAGCCGTCGAACGGTTTCGGCATGAAAACATGAAAAAGGGTTTCGAGCGAACCGCTCGAAACCCTAGGGGCGGATAAGGCGAGATTCGAACTCGCGGAGGAGTTACCCTCACACGCTTTCGAGGCGTGCTCCTTAGACCGCTCGGACACTTATCCATTCGTCACGTAAAAACGCAACTTGTTTATTATACGGCGGGGCGGCGATTTTGCAAATCGCCCGCTTCACCGGCGTGGCGCATGTTTTGTGATGTTGGCTTTTTGCCGCGTTGCTGGCAGCCGTTGGGTGTGACGCTCCCCCAGTCAGCTTTGCTGACAGCCCCCTCAGCCGAGAGGGCCAAGGTGATCACCGCCTATAGCCGCTGCTCGTGCACGGAGGCGTTGACCCATTGGGTCTGCTTGACGTCGTAGCCGGAGAAGATGCCGATGTCGAGCATGCAGTCGCGGTAATCGCGGCCGTGCGCGATCGTGATGTAGTTGTCGTCCACCATGCGATTGTGCGTCGGATCAAGACCGATCCAGCGCCCGTCATGGTAGATCTCGACCCACGCGTGCGTCGCACCCTCGCCGCCGAGCAGACCGGCGATGTACCGCGCGGTCAGCCCGACGTGACGACACACCGACAGCATCACATGCGCGTAATCCTGGCACACGCCCTTGCGCTGGGCGAGCGCCTCCTCGGCCGTCGTGCGAATCGTCGTGGACGCGGGCGTGTAGACGAACGCGTGGAACACCTCGTCCATCACCTCGCGCGCCTGGTCGATCGGCGTCGCGTCGATCGGCAGCGCGGACAGCCGGATCTTGCACATCTCGATCATGTGCTCGATGCACGGCCCCGGAATCGTCAGCGCCGAGTTGAACCGGTACAGCGGCTTGTAGATCTCCGGCTTGATATGCGCGTTGTCGACGAACGCGATGCCCTTGACCGTGTAGTTGAACATGGTGTGCGGCTCGGGGATGAAGCCGGTCATGACCACCGAATCGAACGAGTCGATCGTCGTTTCGAGATCGACGTGCGGTTCGATGTCCACTTCCACGTCCACGACCTGCTGTCGCGGACCGGTCGCGGGCACGCAGCGCAACTGGAATCGATGATCGGTGACCGGCGAGCTGAACGACAGCTTCATCTCATAGTCGAACACCAGTTTCTTCATGAAAATACGACTCCTCTAGTGGATGCGACCCGTACCTGCTTGCACATCCACTGTACCGCACGGAGTACCGCTTGAACCACGGTATCTTGTCATTTCGAGCGAGCACAGCGAGTCGAGAAATCTTGCGTGGACATTGTAAGATTTCTCCGCTCGCTGCGCTCGGTCGAAATGACAAATTAGGGGAACCTCACCCGGTCGAAACGACAACGGGAGGAACACTACCGATCGGGTAATGAAACGTGCGTCGGCGTCAGCTCACGGGCGTTTGGCGTCCATGTTCATCGAGCTGAGCGAGTTCGCGTCCTTCACGTCGCCGGCGATCGCACGGCTGTTGAAGTCGTCGAGGAACACCTGCAGCCGCTTGGTCAACTCCGGGTAGCCGCGGTCCGGCAGCTGGCCGAGCAGCCAGCTGATGCCGGACACGAAGCAAGACGGCAGCGGCTTGCCGTCGAGCGCGCGCGAGTACGTCTCCAGCTTGGCGAGCGGCGCGTCGAGTTCGTCCTCGGGCAGACGGAAGCGCGTGTACAGATCGATGCGTTCGATGTACTTGCCGATAAAGATGAACGCCTTCAACGTCACGTCGACGGTCGAGTTCTCGACGCCGCCCCAGAACGCGAGCATGTCGTCGGCGATGTCGCGCTGGTTGTAGATGTCGCTCGCGTTGGCCGAATGTTCGGCCGCATCGGTGATGTTCGTGACGGCGAGTTCGACGTACTGCAGCAGTCGCGACGTGAGTTCCGGCCGCAGCACGACGGCGTTGCGGAACGCGGCGACGATCGCGCTGCGCACCGAATCGGGGTTCTTGCCGTCGTACAGGAACGAGTGGATAAAGCCGTCGAAGTCCGCGAAGTCCTCGGGCAGGTCGAGTGCACGGGCGAACGGGCGGAACGCGTCCACATCGGTGTCCATCACGCGGTCGTAGAACGGGAAGAACTGGACGAGCGTGGTGAACGCGCGTTCGGTGTAGCGGCCAAGCCAATACAGGTTGTCGGCCTTCGACGCGGTGACCAGTGACAACGTATGCTTGCGCGAGTGCGGGATCAGATTCACGGACGCGACCGACTCGTTGCGCTGCTGCGTGCGCTCGTGCGATTCGGTGCCGTGCTCCGGCGCGAGCACCCACGTGTCCTTGAAGCCGCCGCCCTGCGACGAGTTGACGATCATCTGGCCAGGCACCGACGAGTAGCGAGTCAGACCGGAATACCACACGTGCGTGTTCTGGCCGGTCACGACGAACGCGCGCAGGTCGGCCTTGCGCGGGCTTGCCTCGCCGGTTTCGGGGTCGATCACGTCGATGTCGCGGAACTGGATGACCTCCTGCGCGATGAACCGGCGCGGCTCGGCCTTGATGCGGTCGGCCAGCTCCTCGCGCGCGGCCGCGTCAAGGCTCGAGCCGAACACGACGCCGTATCCGCCGGCCTCGGCCACGTCCTTGATCACCAGCTCGCCGATCCGGTCGAGCACTTCCTTGCGATCCTTGTCAAACATCGGCATGTACGTCGGCGCATTGTGCAGGATCGGCTCCTCGCCCAGATAGTACTTGATCATCTGCGGCACGAAATAGTAGATCGCCTTGTCGTCGGCCGCGCCGTTGCCGGGCGCGTTGATGATCGCGACGTTGCCCGAACGGTACGCCGAAAGCAGTCCGGGCACGCCGATCACCGAATCGGGGTTGAACGCAAACGGGTCCAGATACTCGTCCGAAAGTCTGCGGTACACGGCGCCCACGCGGTGCCGGTTGCCGGCGTAATCGAGGAAGAACAGCTTGTTGTCGACGACCTCGAGATCCTCGGGGAACGCGAGTGCGGCACCGGTCTTCTCAGCCAGGTACGCATGCTCGAAGAACGCGGAATTGTAACGGCCGGGCGTGAGCACCACGGCGATGCCCTCGGTCGAGACGAAGTCCATCGCCTTGCGCAGCAGACGCGGGTAGTCGCGGTTGTCGCGCACATGCACCTCACGGAACAGCTTCGGGTTCGTGCGGCGTTCGATGTCGCGCGCGAACAGCGGGTAGCTGGCGCCGGACGGGATGCGAAGGTTGTCTTCGAGCACCCACCAGCGGCCGTCCTCGCCCTGCACGAGGTCCTCGCCGGCGATGTGCGCGAAGATGCCGCCGGGAGGGGTGACACCGTTGACCTGCGGGAAGTAGCCGGCCGACGTGTACACGTATTCCTCGGGGATGATGCCGTCGTGGATGATGCGCTTGTCTGAGTAGATGTCCTTGAGGTATGCGTTGAGCGCGTTGACGCGCTGCTTGAGGCCCGCCTCAAGCTGGTCGAATTCGTCGGATTCGATGATGCGCGGGATCGGGTCGTACGGGAAGAGCCGGTCGTGGTATTCGCCGTTCTTGTACACGCCGAACCGCACGCCATTGCGGCTCAGCTCTCGGTTGATCGCCTCGCGGCGGTTGACCAGTTCGCCTGCCAGATTGATCGCCGATGCAGCCATTTCGCTCCTCGCCTTCATCCGTCCATTCGTTGCCGCGGGTGGGTTCCGCGGGCGATGACCGGCCGTTGAGCCTGTTGCAAGCGCACGCTTGCGCCGCGGCCATCGCCATGAATACGCGTTACGCTAGTCGCGCGCGGTTACCGGACGGGGGCGAATGTGTTACGGGCGTGTTTTGAAGGAGTGCGGGGCTACGGCGGGAATTCATCTGGGTATCGCCCCGCTACGAGCGCTCCTAGTACTTTGTTGGACTTAATGTGATGGGTTTGACGCTCCCCCAGTCGGCTTCGCCGACAGCCCCTTCAGCCGAGGGGCCGAGAATAACAATGTGTCAATTTAGGTCCGACAAAGTACTAGCGGGGCGAATCGGTGAGTGTTTCAGCATTGCGCCTCGCTTAGGGTGCCTTGGGCGGGGCGAATCGAGGGACATGCCAGCGTTGTGCCCCGCAAACCATCCCCGTATCGGGGCAATTCCGTGAACGCTTCAGGAATTCGCCACGCTTACGGCTGTTTTGCGGGGCAGCTCCGGGAAGTACTCAGCATCATGCCCCGCGCGGGGCCTTGCAGCGGGGCATATCCCTGATGTCGTCTTGGAATCGCCCCACAAAAGGCACCCGCAACGCCCCCGCCCCATAATGAGACCCCTGAGGATAATTCCTTCATCAGCTCACAGCGTGCGCTTGGCGCGGATGGCTTCGGCACGGGAGGCGAGCTGGTCGTCGGGCGGGTACTGGATGTGTTCGAGCGTGAGGCCCTGCGGCGAGATCGGGCCGGTGGAGCCTTCACGCAGCGGCGTCGCCATTTTGCCGGCGAACCAGTCCAGCGAACGTTTGCCGATGCCGACCTGCACGCAGCCGTTGACCAGTGATCGCACCATGTTGTGTGCGAACGCGTCGGCCACGATCGTAAAGCACAGCAGTCCAGATTCGACGGCCGGCGTGCGGTAGCGCTCCCCCATCGTCGAGTCGTCGTCGATCAGCGGCCGGACCGGAATCCGCCGCCAGTACGCGGTCTTGACCTCGCGGATCGTCGTGCCGCCCGGGTTGGGCGTCGCGAACGAACCGAAATCATGCAGTCCGATCGTCATCGCGGCGGCCTCGTTCATCGCGTCGATGTCAAGATCGTCGTCAATGTGCAGCACGAAACCGCGGGTGCGCGGGTCGACTTCGGACGCGCGGTCGGCGATGCGGTAGACGTAGGTGCGTTCGAGCGCGGAGAAGCGGGCGTCGAATCCGTCCGGCGCGGGGGCGATCGATCGGATCGTGATGTCGGGCGGCAGGATGCGCTGCATGCGGCGGGTCAGCGCGACGGTCGGCGGCACGTCCATATGGCCGACCGCGCGGGCAAGGACGCTCGGGGAGAGATCGACATGGCAGACCTGATGGCTGGCGTGGACGCCGGTGTCGGTACGGCCGGCGACGACCAGGCGCAGCGGTTCGGCCTGTGATTCGGGCGATGTGGGATCGGTCGGCACGCGCAGGATCTTGTGCAGTGCGGCTTCGATCTCGCCCTGCACGGTGCGCAGGACAGGCTGCTTCGCCCACCCGTAGAAGCCGCCGCCGTCATATGCCAAGTCGATGCGTAATCTCATGGTTTCCGTCATGAGGCACCATCTTAGCGAAACGGCTGAGGGGAAACCGCGATTCATCATTGCGTTACATTCCATTCGCGGGTACAAGCCCGCAATGGCATGCGGTTTGACGATCGAGAGGCTGTTTTGATGATCCGTCGAGGTCGGTTTGACGATCGAGAGGCGATCCTCTCACAACAATTACCCATTCGATGATGTTCGGGGGTATATATTCGGCCGCCGCACACGGATTAACCCCAAATGCCCGTCTCTCGATCGGCAAACCGACCTTGGCGAGACGGAAATATAGCCTCTCGATCGGCAAACTGAGCGACCGGCATGGGAGTGGAAATGCAAAAAGGGGTCGGGAACCCGGTGGATTCCCGACCCCTTTGAGTCGTGGTCTAGCGAAACGCTATGCTCACTCGGCGTTCTCAGCCGGAGCTTCAGCGGTCTCGGCCGGAGCCTCAACCGGAGCCTCGGCAACCGGAGCAGCCTCTTCCGCAACCTTGGTCGCGGCTTCGGCTTCCTTCACGACGGCCTTCTTGGCGACCGGCTCGGTGACGAGCTCGATGATCGCGGCCGGAGCGGCGTCGCCCTTACGCGGGGCGATCTTCACGATGCGGGTGTAGCCGCCCTCGCGCTGCTCCATCTGCTCGGCGATCTCGGTGAAGAGCGTGTGCACGACGGACTTGTTGCGGATGACGCGCATCACGCGACGGCGGGAGTGCAGATCACCGCGCTTCGCGAAGGTGATGAGGCGCTCAGCCAGCGGACGGAGGCGCTTCGCCTTCGGCAGCGTGGTGACGATGCGGCCGTTCTGGAACAGGCTGGTGGCCATGTTCGCGAGCATCAGGCGCTCGTGGGCCGGGCTGGAGGCCAGACGCGGGCCCTTCTTGGGTGTAAGCATGAATTACTCCTTGAATGCCCCGCCGCGCTCAGGTGGGCAAGTGCCCGAACGTCCGGGCGCGGCGGAGTGATTGGTCAAAAGCGGAAACTCACTCGTCTTCCGGCGAGTAGAAGGTGCCGCCTTCGAGGTTGGTGGTGTCGAAGCCCAGCGGGGAGGCCTTGAGCGACAGACCCAGGGTCTGCAGCTTGTCCTTGACCTCGTCGATCGACTTCATACCGAAATTGCGGATGTCGAGCAGGTCCTGCTCGGTGTGGTTCACCAGCTCGCCGATGGTGTGGATGCCCTCGCGCTTGAGGCAGTTGTAGCTGCGCTGCGTGAGGTTGAGATCCTCGATCGGCACGGCCATCTCAGGATTGGTTTCCTCAGCCACCGGAGCCGGACCGACTTCGACGCCTTCGGCCTGGGTGTTGAGCTCGCGGCACAGGCCGAAGAGCTCCACCAGGGTCGAGCCGGCGGAAGCGACCGCGTCACGCGGGGAGATGGCGGGCTTGGTTTCCACGTCCAGGATGAGCTTGTCGAAGTCCGTGCGCTGTTCGACACGGGTGGCCTCGACCTTGTAGCTCACCTTGAGCACCGGGGAGTAGATCGAATCGACCGGGATGCGGCCGATTTCGGCGTTGTCCTGCTTGTTCATCTGCGCCGGCACATAGCCACGGCCGCGTTCGACGGTGAACTCGATCTCGAGTTCGCCATCCTCGGCCAGAGTCGCGATGTGCAGATCCGGATTGGCGATGGTGACGCCGGCCGGAGGGGTGATGTCACCCGCAGTGGCCTCGCCTTCGCCGCTCTTGCGCAGATACATGGGAACCGGCTCATCGTACTCGCTGGTGAGCACGATGCCCTTGATGTTGAGCAGGAGCTCGGTCACGTCCTCCACGACACCCGGCAGAGTGGTGAACTCGTGCAGGGCGCCGGAGATGCGGACCGAAGTCACAGCCGCGCCCGGAATCGAGCTCAGGAGGGTACGGCGCAGGGAGTTGCCCAGCGTATAGCCGAAACCAGGCTCAAGAGGCTCGATGGTGAAGCGGGAGCGCTGCGGGTTGATGACTTCCTCGGTCAGTGTCGGACGCTGTGCGATAAGCACTGTGTTATCCTTTCAGCTTCTGGTCGGTGGTGCACTCACCGGCCAGGCAAGCGGCTTTGGATGAATTGCTATGTCTAGTGCTCAGACGGCTCAGACGCGACGACGCTTCGGCGGACGAACGCCGTTGTGCGCCTGCGGGGTGACGTCGGTGATGGAACCGACTTCGAGGCCAGCGGACTGCAGGGAACGGATGGCGGTTTCACGACCGGAACCCGGGCCCTTGACGAACACGTCGACCTTCTTCAGACCGTGCTCCATCGCCTTGCGGGCGGCGGACTCGGCGGCCATGCCGGCAGCGTACGGCGTGGACTTGCGGGAACCCTTGAACCCGACGTCGCCACCGGACGCCCAGGACACGACGGCACCGGACGGATCAGTGATCGAGATGATCGTGTTGTTGAAAGTGGACTTGATGTGAGCCTGACCCACCGGGATCGACTTGCGGTCGCGGCGACGGACAGGCTTACGAGCGGCTTGCTTTGCAGCTGCCATTGATCCTCGTTTCCTAGTACGAACTTATTTGTCTGTCCAAACGATGGAACGTGACGTCCCGTGGCTTGGACGAGCCACCTTATTACTTGGTGGCCTTCTTCTTTCCGGCGACCGTGCGCTTCGGGCCCTTGCGGGTGCGGGCGTTGGTCTTGGTGCGCTGACCGCGCACGGGCAGACCCTTACGGTGACGCATGCCCTGATAGCAGTTGATCTGGATCTTACGACGGATGTCCGCATCGATTTCACGACGCAGATCGCCTTCGATCTTGTAGTTGCCCTCAAGATAGTCACGCAGCGTGATCAGCTGCTCATCCGTCAGATCCTTGACGCGGGTGTCCGGGTTGATACCGGTCGCGGCAAGCGTTTCCTTCGCACGAGTGCGACCCACACCGAAGATGTAGGTGAGGGCGATTTCAATGCGCTTCTCATTGGGGATGTCGACTCCGGCAAGACGTGCCATTGCGATTCCTTCTATGCTCCGCAGGTCGTGCACCGAGTCGTCCGGTTTCCCGGCCCGGGCCTGCGTACCCGGGGTTCAAGCAAGCCTCTCGGGAGAAACTCACCTGTGACTCAGCGCCTGATTAATTGATGCCGCTGGATCTGCTCTCAGCCCTGACGCTGCTTGTGGCGCGGGTTCGTGCAGATCACCATGACGCGGCCGTGACGACGGATCACGCGGCAGTTTTCGCAGATCCTCTTCACACTAGGGCTGACCTTCATGGTTTTCCTTTACTTGTACCTTTACTTGTAGCGGTACGTAATCCTTCCGCGGTTCAGATCGTACGGGCTCATTTCGAGCACCACGCGATCCTGCGGCAGGATACGAATGTAGTTCTTGCGCATCTTGCCGGAGATCGTGGCGAGCACGATGTGCTTGTTCTCAAGTTCGACGCGGAACATCGCGTTCGGCAGTGCTTCCACTACCTGACCTTCGACTTCAATCACACCGTCTTTTGCCATGAGCCTCGTTATCCGTTCCTCGGGACAATTACCGTTAGTGAGTCCGAAGACACACCAACGGAATAATATACACGAACACGGGGATTACGACACGCCGTCGCTCGCTTGGCAAGCGACGGCGCGAGGAGGCAAACGGTCCAGTGGACCGTTTGCCGACGGAGCCATCCGTTTCCCACACCCCGCCACATCAACCCGGATACAAAAAATGGGCAGCTACAGAGCTACCCATTGACATTAAGCGTTCATCCGTCTGACGCTCCCCCAGTCAGCTTCGCTGACAGCCCCCTCAGCCGAGGGGGCCAAGGTAAAAAGGAGACTCAGGCCTCAAGCGCCTTGACGATGTTGGCCTGGATCACGTCGATCTCGCCCACGCCGTCGATGGCGACGAGCTGGCCGCGCTGCTGGTAGATGTCGAGCAGCGGGGCGGTCTCCTTCGCATAGGTGGCCAGGCGCTTGGCGATGGCCTCCGGGGTGTCGTCGGAACGGCCCTGCTCCTTGGCGCGCTTGGCGATGCGCTCCATGAGCACGTCGTGGTCGGCGTCGAGGGCGACGACCTTGTCGAGCGGGGTGCCCAGCTCTTCAAGCATGGCGTCAAGCGCCTCGACCTGGGAGGCGTTGCGCGGGTAGCCGTCGAGAATCCAGCCGTTCTTGGCGTCGTCCATGGCCAGACGGTCCTTGACGATCTTGTTGGTCAGCTCGTCCGGGACCAGCTCGCCCTTGTCGGTGTACTTGAGGGCCTCGAGACCCAGCTCGGTCTTGTTCTTGATGTTGTAGCGGAAGATGTCGCCGGTGGAGATGGCCGGGATGCCGAAGTGCTCGGCGAGCAGCGCGGCCTGAGTGCCCTTGCCCACGCCCTGCGGGCCCATGATGAGAAGACGCATTGTTGTTCCTTTGTGTGTTGGGTGTTTGGAGAAACGGATGGCTCCGTCACTGGACAGTCCAGGGGACTGTCCGATTCCTCGCGCGGCCTAAGATCAGGTCAGGCCGCAGATGGCTCCGTCGTCAGACAGCCCACCGGACTGTCTGACTCCTCGCGCTGACGCCTGCCAAGCGGGCGTCAGCCTTCGACGTGGTCCACGTTCTCGAGCAGGAAGCCAGTGTACTGGAACTGCTCGGTCTGGGCCTTGGCCTGACGCAGCGTGTCAAGGCCGACGCCCGCGATGATCAGGATGGTCGTGCCGCCGAACGGCAGCTGCGTGTTGAGCTGCAGGCCCATGATGAGCACGGTCGGGATGAGCGCCACGAACAGCAGGTAGATGGCGCCGACGGTGTTCAGGCGGTTCATCACGTAGCTCAGGTAGCGGCTGGTGGCGCTGCCGGCGCGGATGCCCGGGATGAAGCCGCCGTACTGCTTCATGTTGTCGGCGGTCTCGTCCGGGTTGAACGTGATCTCGGTGTAGAAGAAGCAGAAGAACACGATCATGAGCGCGTACAGGCCGATGTACCACACGGACGTGGTGTTGGCGAGGTTGTTGTTGATCCACTTGACCCAGTTCTGGTCGGTGGAGCCGAACTGCGCGATCAGGGTCGGGATGGCGAGGATCGAGGACGCGAAGATCGGCGGGATGACGCCGGACATGTTGATCTTCAGCGGCAGGTAGGTGGACGATCCGCCGTACATCTTGCGGCCGATCATGCGGCGCGTGTACTGGACCGGGATACGGCGCTGGCACAGTTCGACGAAGTCGACGAAGATCAGGATGACGAGCAACACGCCGGCGACGATCGCGAACTTCGGCCAGTTGCCGTCGGTGCCGTTGGTGCCCCAGCCGATCTCCCACAGCTGCGGCAGGAAGCCGGAGCAGATGGACATGAAGATGAGGATGGACATGCCCTGGCCGATGCCCTTGTCGGTGATGAGCTCGGCCATCCACATGATCAGGCCGGTGCCGCCGGTCATGATGAGGACCATGACGACGAGGTTCCACACGGAGCCGTCCGGGATGACCTGCGAGCAGGCGTAGTTGAACAGCGCGCCGGAACGGGCGGTGACGAGGATGGTGGTGGACTGCAGCACCGCAAGTCCGATGGTCAGGTAACGCGTGTACTGCGTCAGCTTCGCCTCGCCGGACTGGCCCTCCTTGTGCAGGGCCTCGAAGCGCGGGATGACGACGCGCAGCAGCTGCACGACGATGGACGCGGTGATGTACGGCATGACGCCCAGCGCGAAGATCGACAGCTGGAGCATGGCGCCGCCGGAGAACAGGTTGACCAGGCCAATGAAGTTCTCGGACGCGGTCTTCATCGTGCCCACGCACTCCTGCACGACCTTGTAGTCAACACCCGGCGTCGGAATGAACGATCCGATGCGGTAGATGATGATCATGCCGAAAACGAACAGTATCTTATTTCGTAGCTCTTTGGTACGGAAGGCCTGGATTAACGTCCTCACCTGGGTTCCTTTCCATATGTGCGCCCCATGCGCACCCGTCCGGACAGACTCTAACCGACGAGTCTAGCGTACAGTGTCTACCTCTGCCCCCATGCAGCAGCCGTTCTGTCCATAATTTACGTGCGATCATACGCAATGACCCCCGCCCGCGAATCGCGGACGAGGGTCATTAGTCGTATCGCAATGCGGTCATCGCAGCGAAGAGTAGGAACTACTCCTCGGAGACGGAACCGCCGGCGGCCTCGATCTTAGCCTTGGCCGATGCGGAAGCCTTCACGCCCTTGATGTTGAGCGCAACGGTGACCTCACCGTCGCCCAGCACCTTGACGGGCTGGTTGGCGCGCACGGCACCCTTGGCGACCAGATCGGCGACGGTCACGTCGCCACCGGCCGGGAAGAGCTTGGCGAGAGCAGCCACGTTCACGACCTGGAACTCCTGCTTGAAGGGGTTCTTGAAGCCACGGAGCTTCGGCAGGCGCATGTAGAGCGGCAGCTGGCCACCTTCGAAGCCCGGACGAACCTGGTAACGCTTCTTGGTGCCCTTTTCGCCACGGCCCGAGGTCTTACCCTTGGAGCCTTCACCGCGGCCAACGCGGATGCGATCCTTCTTGGCGCCCGGAGCCGGACGCAGATCGTGCATCTGCAGGATAGTGGTTTCTTCTTCTGCCATAATCAGTCGACCTCCTCAACGGTGACCAGGTGGCGCACCGTCAGGATCATGCCGCGAGTGTTCTTGTTGTCCTCGAGGACAACGCTCTGGCCGATCTTGCGCAGACCGAGGGTCTGAGCGGTGGCGCGCTGCTTGGGCGTACGGTTCACCAGACCGTGGTGCAGGGTGATCTTCAGGTTAGCCATCTATCACTCACCATCCTTCTGCTGAGCCTGAGCGGCGGCCGCAGCCTCTTCGCGAGCCTTGCGGGCCTCGTCGATGCCAGCGGCGCGAGCACGCAGCAGGGCGTCCGGGGCGACCTCGTTGAGGGCCAGACCACGGCGAGCCGCGATCTCTTCCGGATCTTCGAGCTGCTTGAGGGCGGCCACGGTGGCGCGAACCATGTTCACAGCGGTGGCGGAGCCCATCGACTTGGTCAGGATATCGGTGATGCCGGCGCACTCCATGACGGCGCGGACCGGACCACCGGCGATAACGCCGGTACCCGGGGCAGCCGGGCGCAGCAGCACAGTGCCGGCGGCGTCGTGGCCGATCACCGGGTGGGTGACGGTGCCGCGGACGCGCGGGACGGTGAACATGTGCTTCTTGGCGTCGAGCTGGCCCTTGGCGATAGCGGCCGGGACCTCGCGGGACTTGCCGTAGCCAACGCCGACGGTGCCGTTGCCGTCACCGACGACCACGAGCGCGGCGAAGCTGAACGTACGGCCGCCCTTGTGGGTCTTGGACACACGGTTGATGGTCACCACGCGGTCGAGCAGCTCATCGCCCTGCTTCTCTTCGCGACGGTTGCGACGCTCGCCACGACGGCCTTCGCCGCGCTGGCCACGACGGGACTTGCGGTCCTCGTTCGCGTTGTTGGTCTCAGCCGCCTCAGTGTTCTGAGTTTCTTCAGCCACTTGGGTTTCCTTCTGAGTTTCGTCGCTCACAGTGCCAGACCTCCCTCGCGGGCGCCTTCAGCGACAGCTGCAACGCGACCGGTGTACTTGTTGCCGCCACGGTCGAAGACGACGGCCTCGATGCCAGCGGCCTTGGCCTTCTCAGCCAGCAGCTCGCCGACCTTCTTGGCGGCCTCGACCTTGGTGCCCTCGAAACCGGCGAAATCGGCGGTCAGCGTGGACGCGGAGGCGAGAGTGATGCCCTTGGTGTCGTCGACGATCTGGGCGACCATGTGACGGTTGGAGCGGGAGACAACGAGACGCGGCATTTCCGGGGTGCCGAAGATGCGCTTGCGGATGCGGGCGTGACGACGCTTGAGCGCGACCTTCTTGCCCTTACCGAGAATCTGAACGCTCATATCACTTACCAGCCTTTCCAGCCTTGCGCAGGATGTGCTCGTCAGCGTACTTGATGCCCTTGCCCTTGTAGGGTTCCGGAGCACGAAGCTTGCGGATGTTGGCCGCAGCCTGGCCGACAGCCTGCTTGTCGGTGCCCTTGACGATCACCGTGTTGGCGTTCGGGACCTCGAACTCGATGCCTTCGGCCGGATCAACGGTGATGGTGTGGGAGTAACCGAGAGCGAACTCGATGCTCTTGCCCTTGAGGGTGGCGCGGTAACCGGTGCCAACGATCTGCAGGGTCTTGGCGTAGCCTTCGTGCACGCCCTTGACCATGCTGGCGACGATGGCGCGGGCCAGACCGTGCTTGGCACGGGTCGGACGCAGGTCATCGGCCGGGGTGAGGACGATCTCGTTGCCCTCGACCACAGCGGTGATGCCTTCAGGAATGACGTAGGAGTCGGAACCCTTCGCGCCCTTGGCCGAGAAGTTCTGACCGTCGATAGTGACTTCCACGCCGGCCGGGATGGCGACGGGGAGCTTACCAATATGCGATGCCATGATCTAGCTCTCCTTTCTCACCACACGAAAGCGACGATTTCGCCGCCGATGCCCCGGTCGAGGCATTCCTTCTGGGTCATCAATCCCGAGCTGGTCGAGATGATGGCGATACCGAGACCACCGAGCGGCATCGGCAGCGCGTCGGACTTCGCGTAGCGACGCAGGCCCGGCTTGGAGATGCGCTTGATGCCCTGGATGGAGCGCTCGCCGTTCGGACCGTACTTGAGGGTGACCTCAAGAGTCTGGCCGACCTTGGCTTCCTTGGCGGTGAAGTCCTTGATGTAGCCTTCACGCTTCAGGATCTCGGCGATGTTCGCCTTGAACTTGGAGTACGGCATGTCCACGGTCTCGTGCTTTGCCGCGCTCGCATTACGCAGACGCGTAAGCATGTCTGCGATAGGATCTGTCATTGTCATTTGGGCTGTTGCCCTTTCTCGCTATGGTTTCCGCCGCCCTCACGCCCGGCCATGATGGCACGGGCGATCGGGCCGCGGACCTTCAGCGTCGATGTTTACCAACTGGACTTCGTAACGCCGGGCAGCTCGCCGCGGTGAGCCTTCTCACGAAGGCAGATGCGGCACAGGCCGAACTTGCGGTAGACGGAGTGGGGACGACCACAAACCTGGCAGCGCGTGTAGGCGCGCACCTTGAACTTCGGCTTGGCGGCCGCCTTGTTCTTCAGAGCGGTTTTTGCCATATCAGTTCTCCTTGAAGGGGAAGCCGAGGTGCTTGAGGAGCACGGAAGCTTCCTTGTCGTCCTTGGTGGAGGTCACCACGGTGATGTCCATACCACGCTGGTGATCGATCGAATCCGGATCGATCTCGTGGAACATGGACTGCTCGGTGAGACCAAAGTTGTAGTTGCCCTGGCCGTCGAACTGCTTGCCGTTGATGCCGCGGAAATCGCGGATACGCGGCAGAGCCAGGGTCAGCAGACGATCCAGGAACTCCCACATGCGGTCGCCACGCAGGGTGACGTACGCACCGATGGCCTGGCCCTCACGCAGGTGGAACTGCGCGACGGACTTCTTGGCCTTGGTGATCTTCGGCTTCTGGCCGGTGATCAGGGTGAGGTCCTTGACCGCGCCTTCGATGAGCTTGGAGTCGCGGGCAGCGGCACCGACGCCCATGGAGACGACGACCTTCTGGATGCGGGCCACCTGCATCGGGTTGGAGTAGTTGAACTCCTTCTCGAGCTCGGGGATGATGACCTCGTTGTACTTCTGCTTCAGGCGCGGGGTCGCCGGCGCCTCAACGGTCGTATCGGTCATGCCAGCTCCTTTCCGGACTTCTTGGCCACGCGCACGCGCACGGTCTTCACCTTGCCGTCACGGGCCTCTTCCTTCACCACAACGCCCACGCGGGTCGGCTGCTTGGTCTCCGGGTCGATCAGCATCACGTTGGAGCGATGGATCGGAGCCTCGACGGAGACGATGCCGGACTGCTGGCCCTGCTGCGTGGCGCGGACGTGCTTCTTGACGATCTGCACGCCCTCGACGATCAGGCGATCGTCGGCCAGCACACGGGTGACCTTGCCTTCCTTGCCCTTGTCCTTACCGCGAATGACCTTGACCAGGTCGCCGCTCTTGATCTTGGCTACCATGTCAGATCACCTCCGGAGCGAGGGACACGATACGCATGAAGCGCTTGTCGCGCAGCTCACGAGCGATCGGTCCGAAGATACGAGTGCCCTTCGGTTCACGGCCGGAGCCGAGAATGACGGCGGCGTTCTCGTCGAACTTGATGTAGGAGCCGTCCACACGACGGTGCTCCTTGACGGTGCGGACGACGACGGCCTTGACCACGTCGCCCTTCTTGACCGAGCCGCCAGGGATCGCGTCCTTGACGGAGGCGACGATCACGTCGCCCAGATCGGCATAGCGTCGCTTCGATCCGCCGAGCACGCGGATGCAGAGGAGTTCCTTCGCACCCGTGTTGTCGGCGACATGAAGCCGCGTTTCCTGCTGAATCATTGATTCTCCTTAGCCGAGCTGGTTCTCCCCGAGCACCCCGCCCACCTGTACGAGCATGGGCGGGGTGACTCGCGGAGCCTTGCCGAACTTGTTACTTAGCGCGCTCGATGATGGATTCGAGACGCCAACGCTTGGTCTTGCTCAGGGGCCGAGTCTCCATAATACTCACGAGGTCGCCAACGTGCGCGTCGTTGTGTTCATCATGGGCCTTGACCTTCTTGGTGGAACGAACGACCTTGCCGTACAGCGGGTGGGTCGAACGCTGCTCGAGCTCGACGGTGATCGTCTTGTCCATCGCTTCGGACACGACGTAACCGCGACGAACCTTGCGGAAGTTACGCTCTTCAGCCATTAGTTCTCCTCAGCTTTCGTATCGGATGCCTCGGGCGCCTGGCTGATGCCGAGCTCACGCTCGCGCAGGACGGTGTACATCCTGGCGATGTCGTGCTTGACCGCCTTGAGGCGGGCAGTGTTGTCGAGCTGACCGGTCGCGTGCTGGAAGCGCAGGTTGAACAGCTCTTCCTTCGACTTCTTGAGGAAACCTTCGATCTCCTCGTTGGTCTTCTCGTTCAGATTCTTGATTGCATATTCAGCGGTACCGACTGCCATCAGATATCACCACCTTCACGAGCGATAATGCGGCACTTCATCGGGAGCTTGTCGATGGCGCGGCGCAGGGCCTCGCGAGCGACGTCCTCGGAAACGCCACCGATCTCGAACATCACGCGGCCCGGACGCACGTTGGCGATCCAGAACTCCGGGGTGCCCTTACCGGAACCCATTCGGGTGCCCAGCGGCTTCTTGGTCAGCGGGCGATCCGGGAAGATCGTGATCCACACACGGCCGCCACGCTTGATGTAACGGGTCATGGCGATACGGGCGGCCTCGATCTGACGGTTGGTCACGTAGGCCGGCGCGAGCGCCTGAATACCGAAATCGCCGAACGCGATCTCGTTGCCGCCCTTGGACATGCCAGAGCGGACCGGACGATGCTGCTTGCGGTACTTAGTCCTCTTCGGGATAAGCATCAGTTCACTCCTTCGTTTCCGTTGCGGCAGGAGCCTCAGCGGCGGCGGTCTCGGCCTTCGGGGCCTCGGCCTGCTGCTGGGCGGCAGCGTTGCGGTTGCCACGGCGCGGGCGACGATCGCCACCACGGCGGCCCGGGCGGCTGTTCTGCTGCGCCTGCTGCTGCTCTTCGAACTCACGCTCGGTCATGTCGCCCTTGTAGATCCACACCTTGACGCCAATGCGGCCGTAGGTGGTCTTGGCCTCGAAGAAGCCGTAGTCGATCAGGGCGCGCAGGGTCTGCAGCGGAACGCGACCCTCGCGGTAGAACTCCGAACGGCTCATTTCCGCACCGCCGAGACGGCCGGAGAGCTTGATACGGATGCCCTTGGCGCCGGCGCGCATCGCGTCCTGCTGAGCCTTGCGCATCGCGCGACGGAAGGTCACGCGGTTGGTCAGCTGTTCGGCGATGCCCTGAGCGACGAGCTGGGCGTCCAGAGCGGCGTTCTTGACCTCGAAGATGTTGAGCTGGACCTGCTTGCCGGTGAGCTTCTCGAGCTTGGCGCGAACCTTCTCGGCTTCGGCGCCACGGCGGCCGATCACGATGCCCGGACGAGCGGTGTGGATATCCACACGCACGCGGTCGCGGGTGCGCTCGATGACGATGCGGGACACGCCCGCACGCTCGAGGTCCTTGTTCATTTCCTTGCGGATCTTGTCATCCTCGAGGACGAAGTCGCTGTAGCGCTCGCCAGGCTTGTTGGAATCGGAGAACCACTTGGAACGATGGTTTTCAGTGATGCCCAGACGATAGCCAAAGGGATTGATCTTCTGACCCATCTTTAGCGGGCTCCTTCCTTGGTAGCGACAACGACCGTGATGTGGGAGGTGCGCTTGTTGATACGAGCGGCACGGCCCTGGGCGCGGGCGCGGAAACGCTTGAGCGTCACGCCTTCGTCCACATAGGTCTCCTTGATGACCAGATCGTTCTCGCGGAACGGCTCACCGGCCTTGTCGGCCTTGACGCGAGCGTTGGCGATAGCGCTCTCGAGGACCTTGCGAACCGGCAGGGACGCGTCCTGAGGAGCGAACTTGAGGATGGTGACGGCTTCGGTCGCCTGCTTGCCGCGGATGAGGTCGACCATGCGGCGAGCCTTGCGCGGCGTCACGCGGACGTGACGAGCGATTGCTTTAGCTTCCATGTTCTATTCCTTATCCTTTAGCGGCGGGCCTTCTTGTCGTCCTTCACATGACCCTTGAAGGTCTTGGTCGGGGCGAACTCACCGAGCTTGTGACCGACCATGGCCTCGGTGACGAACACCGGGACATGCTTGCGGCCATCGTGAACAGCGAACGTGTGTCCGATGAAATCAGGGGTGATCATCGAACGGCGGGACCACGTCTTGATGACGTTGTGGGTGCCCTTCTCGTTCTGCTCGTCGACTTTCTTCTGCAGGTGGGCGTCGACGAAGGGGCCCTTCTTGATGCTACGAGTCATCTACTCGACACTCCCTTACTTGCGGTTCTTACCATTCGGACGACGACGAACAATCATCTTGTTCGAAGCCTTCTTCGGACGGCGAGTACGAACTTCACCCTTGCCCCACGGAGACACCGGCGGCTTACCACCGCGGGTACGACCACCGTGCGGGTGATCGACCGGGTTCATGGACTCACCACGGGTCCACGGACGCTTGCCGATCCAGCGGGCGCGGCCGGCCTTACCGAGCTGGATGTTGGCGTGATCGGAGTTGCCGACCTCACCAACGGTCGCGCGGCAGCGGGCGTCGACGTTGCGGATTTCGCCGGACGGCATACGCAGCTGAGCGTAAGCGCCATCCTTGGCGACGAGCTGAACGGCGGCACCGGCGGAACGCGCGATCTTCGCGCCGCCCAGCGGCTTGAGCTCGATGGCGTGGACCACGGTACCGGTCGGGATGTTCTTCAGCGGCAGGTTGTTGCCCGGCTTGATGTCGGCGTTCTCGCCGGTCTCAATGCGGTCGCCCTGCTTGACGCCTTCCGGAGCGATGATGTAGCGCTTCTCACCATCGGCGTAGTGCAGCAGCGCGATACGGGCGGAGCGGTTCGGATCGTACTCGATGTGAGCGACGGTAGCCGGCACGCCGTCCTTGTCCCAGCGACGGAAGTCGATGAGACGGTAGGCGCGCTTGTGGCCGCCACCGCGGTGACGGGAGGTCATACGACCGTAGGAGTTACGACCGCCGGTCTTGGTCAGCTTGCGAACCAGCGACTTCTCAGGCGTGGAGCGCGTCAGATCGGAGAAATCCGAGACAGACGCGTTACGGCGGCCAGCAGTCGTCGGCTTATAAACGCGGATAGCCATAATGTAGTTCTTCCTTTAACTTTTCTCGGCTAGCCTTCAGTTGCCGAAGATGTCGATCGTCTGGCCCTCGGCGACGGTCACGATCGCACGCTTCTGGGAAACGCGCTGGCCGAAGCCAAAACGGGTGCGCTTACGCTTGCCGTCACGGTTGAGGGTGTTGACGTTCGTCACCTTCACCTTGAAGATCTCTTCGATAGCCTGCTTGATCTGCACCTTGTTCGCGTCCGGGGCCACCACGAAGGTGTACTGGCCACGATCGGAGAGCGCGTAGCTCTTCTCGGAGACGACAGGCTTGAGGATGACGTCGTGTGCGGGCTTGTGGATTGCGACCATTTAAGATCAGTCCTCCTTCGCGGCCGGCTCGGTCTTACCCGCGAGGAAAGCGTCGAGGCCTTCCTGGGTGAAGACGACATACTGAGCCGTGACCACATCGTACGTGTTGAGCTGATCGGCGAAGATCGGGTGGACGGTCGGGATGTTGCGCACCGACAGCCACTCGTTGATGTTCTCGCGGGACAGCACCACGGTGGTGAACTTGTTCTCGGTGATCGGGGACAGCGCGGCGACGGCGGCCTTGGTGGACGGGGTATCGGTGATACCGAAGTTCACCACGGCAACGCGGCCGGCGTTCGCACGATCGGACAGGACGTAGCGCAGGGCCGCGGCCTTCATCTTCTTGGGGGTGCGCTGCGAGTAGTCGCGCGGCTGCGGACCGAACACGGTGCCGCCGTGGTACCACTGCGGGGCGCGGATGGAGCCCTGGCGAGCACGACCGGTGCCCTTCTGCTTCCACGGCTTCTTGCCGCCGCCGGAGACCATGCCACGAGTCTTGGTGGCGTGGGTGCCGGCGCGGGCAGCAGCGAGCTGAGCCACAACGACCTGGTGGATCAGCGGGACGCGGGAGGCGACCTCTTCGGCGGTGTGGCCGAAGATCTCAGCCGGAACCTCGACGGTGCCGGTGGTAGCGCCCTGGGCGTCAGACACGTTCAGAGTAACGTTTGCCATGATTGATCAGACTCCCCTTACTTCACTGCCGTGCGGACGAGAACGATGCCGCCCTTCGGGCCCGGGATCGCGCCCTTGATGGCGAGAATGCTGTTCTCGGCATCCGCGGACATGACGGTCAAGCCCTGAGCGGTCGCGGTCACGTGACCCATGCGGCCGGCCATACGCTTGCCCTTGAGAATACGGCTCGGGGTAGCGCATGCGCCGACAGAGCCGGGGCGACGCTCGTTCTTGTGAGAGCCGTGAGAACGACGGTAGGATTTGAAGCCCCAGCGCTTGATGGTGCCGGCGAAGCCCTTGCCCTTGGTGGTGCCGGTGACGTCGACTTCAGAGCCTTCCGGGAAGAACTCGATGGAGAGCTCCTGGCCCGGCTCGTACTCGGCGGCGTCCTCGGTGCGCACCTCGACGAGGTGACGGCGCGGGGTCACGCCAGCCTTGGCGAAGTGGCCGGCGAGCGGCTTGGTCACCTTGGTGGGGTCGATCTGGCCGTAGCCGATCTGAACGGCCTTGTAACCGTCGGTCTCTTCGGACTTGACGGCGGTCACCACGTTGGTGGACACATCAACGAGGGTGACGGGGACGAAGAAACCGTTCTCGTCCCAGACCTGAGTCATGCCGAGCTTCTTGCCCAGCAGAGCCTTGTGGCTACCTCTCTGCGAAGTCATAGTGGTTCCCTCCTCCCTTACAGCTTGATCTCGATGTTGACATCTGCGGGCAGATCAATGTGCATCAGGGAGTCCACGGCCTTCGGGGTCGGGTCCACGATGTCGATGAGGCGCTTGTGAGTGCGCATCTCGAAGTGCTCGCGAGAATCCTTGTACTTGTGAGGAGAACGAATAACAACAAAGACGTTCTTCTCGGTCGGGAGCGGAACCGGGCCAACCACAGTTGCGCCCGCGTTCGTCACCGTTTCGACGATCTTCTTCGCCGATTGGTCGATGACCTCGTGGTCATAGGACTTAAGCCTGATGCGGATTTTCTGTCCCGCCATTGCCGTCCGCCCTTTCTAGCGATTCGTGTACTGTTTACCAGCCTGCTTCGAGGGCACCGGCGGACCTGGCCGCAGCAAGACACACCTCGTACGAGGTGATGCTTGTGGCCAAACCACATCAGTGCGCGGCATCCGGGCTTCCACTCGCGTGGGTTTCCGTTCCGCGCTCGCTTTTTTGATTCCAATTTGCGAGCCCAAATCAGGCAACTTGTTTATTAAAGCACTAGGTATGGCCTTAATGAACTCGGGCGTGTCGCGACCGCGACACGCCCTTCGTGCTGTCATATCTCCTCGGGCTTCCTTATCGGTCGCCCTCGGCGTCGCCTACGGACAGTCCACCGGACTGTCCGCTCACGGCGCCGTGGACGTGTCGCCCGGATGCTGTCATATTTCCTCGGGCTTCCCTATCGGTCGCCCTCGGCGTCGCCTACGAAGAGTCCACTGGACTCTTCGCTTCACGGCTCCGCGGGCGAGTCGCCGCACTCCTCTCCCCGAGGCTAACTCATATCCCATATTCATCACGACCAATCACGAACCAACGTCATCTGAACAGGCGAACTCACTGGTTTTCGTCTGTGTGGCTCCGCGGGACATACCACCGCATGCATCTTCTTATGGCTGACTTATATCCCTTATTTTCGCGGTCAATCACAAGTTCAACGAACAATCATGAGATAACGTCATCCGTCTGCTACGCAACATCGCACACTCGCTGCCGCCGCCTCCGGCGTCATCTACCGGAAAACCCACCGGGGTTCCACCTTAACGGCTCCGCAGTCGTGTCGCGCTTTGCGCGGCACACCTCTCGTACTGCCATATTTCCTCGGGCTTCCTTATCGGTCGTCTTCGGTACCCGCCTACGGACAGTTCCGAACTCTTCACTCCAAGGCTCTGCGGGAGATCTGCTGCGCACCGCCTACTCTGACTGTTGTCCTATATCGTCCGGTCAATAGCGAGGTATCGTCAATTGACGGATTTCTCTTGTACGGTTCTACGAACAGGTCATTCGGATACTGATATATCTTTAGCTCCATCAATCATCATTGACATCGCGCATCAGGGTGTCCAGGTTATCGTCAGTATGCGTGATGATGACTCTTTGATATGTCCGTGATCATGCACTTACTGGCGGAGAGTGGGTGATTGCGGACGTAAGAATCTGTAAGTGGGTGTTTACCTACCACGAAAACCGGGTTTTAGGCTTCCTCATGGTAGGTGAACACCCACTTACAGATTCGTGGTATGTATTCACCCACTTATGCAGACAATTCATGGTATGCAAACGCCCACTTATGGATTCAGCGTCCGCAATCACCCACTTGCAGAATCTCTTTATGGTAGGCAAACACCCACTACCCAACATTCCGTCCGTAAACACCCACTTACAACTCATCCATAATGGTAGGCAATCACCCACTTACCATTCTCTTCGTCCGCAACCTCCCACTTATCGCGCCGCCTGCACCAGCAAGCAGCCATACACCTTCATCATTCGCACCATCAGATATTCATTGCGACCGGCACATAACGCAAACCACCTATCCCCCAGCCATCGGTCGTCTATGTCCAGATGCAGCAACCGTCCACTCCACATTCATGTACGACTTGTCCATCACAGTCACCATCAGTCATAGCTCCACGAATCGCAGCATGCACGTATGCACCGTCTGTAATATCGATCGGCCATACACTTGCAGCCACCATCTCGGCACACGCTCAGCCACGACTCGCCACTTCCGCAAACCACTCGTTCCACAGGCCGTCTGCAGAACCAGCCGATCGTCCCACAGTCATCGTCTTCGTCCGCAAACACCCACTTGCCGATGCAGCATCGCGGCAGACAAGACCTTGGCATCACGGCACGAAGCCCGACCAATCCGACTTTCCTATTCGCGATCGACGTCGGACTCGTCATGGCTACGCAGGACCGGCACCGACCGCTAATCGCAAACCTGACCATCCATCGATTGCGGTCACGCCGACGTCTCTCCTTATATATAGAAGATCTAACCGGCAGACGCAGCATGGCCGCAACGCGCATTCCGCTGCGTCACCGAACATGAGAAACCACGCATGGTCCGCCTGAGCCGGCCAGACGGCAGCGCAACGTCACCGCACGAGTAGTCTTCCGCTGAATCGGGACATGAGGCACCGACCACCGGATCATCTCACCGTACGCGCGGAACGCCGGCCTTTTCCATTTTGGCGATCAGGTCGCGCCGTTTGAACGCGTCGGCGAACGAAAACCGGAACATCTCGTCGGCCACCAGTCGAATCCGTTCCTCGCGCTCCTTCTCCGCGATCACCGTGTCTTGCAGGCTCCCATTCACGTACATTGACGGGTCGCGGTACTTCACCCGCCCGTCCAGCTCGCCGACGATGAACCGCCCGTCACGGGTGCGCCATGCGAAATCGACCCGGTCGCGATGGGCCAGATCATACGGATTGACGATCTCCTCCTGCACGCGCGGCGGTACGAACCCTTCCTCGACCATAACCGCATACGAATACGCTTCGCCGCCGTTCTCGGTACCGCCCGGCGCATGGTCGACCGCCAGCAGCGAGCGAGAGCGGAACCGCCCGGGCAATGTCAGACAGTGCTCGCGCATCTCGTCGCGTTGCATGACGTTGTTGCGCAGCGCCGCCTCCGCCACGCATAGCCCGTCCGCGAAATCGAGCCGCCGCGTACAGTCGTAGATGGTGCGTGACAGCGGCGTGACGCGTACGCCGTCGACCAGTTCGGACCGTTCCCAGTCCGATTCCGAAACGAAATGACGGCGGATGCGGCCGCTGTCGTGTCCGTGACGCTGCCGGCTCGTGGCGATGTGGAACAGGTCGAGATGACGGATTGAATCGTTGATGCCGTACATGGCCGCCGCGCTCATGTCACAGAACAGCCAGTTTGGATGGCGGAGCGTCAGCGTGCGGGCGATGCGGCGGTATTGTTCGACCGGGTCCAGGTTGTTCCACGTATCGGGTTGCGCGTAACAGGCATCGAACACGCGGACCAGCTCGCCGGCTTGGGCACGGCGGCGTATGGCACGTTGTTCGGCGTCGGTGCGGCCCCAGATGCACAGGCGGTGCCGTTCGGCCTCGATATATCGGGCGTGCAATGCGGTATTCGTTCTCATGTGCGCACTGTAGCGGATTTCGGCGCGGAAGCAAGACGATTCCGGGGTATGTGGTCGAAAGGTCGGAGTTATCCACATTCGGCGTGTCTGTCCACATTTTTTGTGGACGGCTGAGCGACTATCCACAATCGCCGGCACGCTCGGACATACCCTCATGATCGGTGACGCAACCACCGGACGCTTCGGAGCATGGTCATCATGTTCCACGTGAAACTATGTAGTACAGATAGCATTGTCTCTCGCATATTCGTCACCTCTGCCGATCAATCGTCGTATCGCAACTGGCGAGTCGACGAGCGCCTTCATACCATATGAATCATGACTACGCCGACCATGCCGTCGTCTCCAGCCGGCGACCATCCTTTCGATAATCCACAACACGCACAGCATCCGTCTCCACAAACACGCCGCGCAACGACCGCAAATCAGCAGCAACAGCGGCAATCCACCGTCAACCATCACACCGACGCCGCCGGCAGCGGTCATTCCATTACATCGGTCGATCGTTCCACCGCACCCACCGACCGTACCGCCACGCCCGCCGATCGCACCGTCGCAACCGTCGATCGTCCTGCCATGCCCGACAATCCCGCCACATCCACTGCCCGCAACGCCGCATCTATCGATCACGACACCACATCCGTCGGTCGCGCCGCCGAGTCCGAGCCAGCTCACCGCACCGCATCACCGCACACCGCCACATCACCGCTCATCCCCTCGCCGCTGCGCAGCCCCTCGTCACCGCCCACCGCACAACCGCACCGCACCACCGCACCGCGCGACTGGATACCCGATCAGCCCGGCGCATGGGCGATGGCGATACTGCCCGCGCTCGCCGGCATGATCGTCGGCGGCGCAAACGCGACCACCGCTTGGCTGCTCGCCGCATGGGTCCTGTGCTACTGCGTCCAATTCACCGCCGCGCGATGGCTCAAATCACGGTTCGCACGCCGCTACCTGCCGCCGACCGTTGTATATACGGCATTACTTGCCGCGGTCGGATTGCCGTTCGTGATCGTCCACCCGACGATCCTGTGGTGGGCGCCGTTGTATCTCGTGCTGGCCGGCCTGTCGTTCGCCGCCGCATGGCTGCGCCGCGAACGCACGCTCTGGGGTAACGCGGCCGCGATCCTCGCATCCTGCGCGATGGCAATGGTCGTCGGCTCGTTCGGCACCCATGCGGCCGGCGCGCAGATTCCGTCGCTCGCCAATGGCGGACTGCCGGCGGCCATCGTGTTCCTGCTCACCCAATTCGGTTCGGTGCTGTTCGTGAAGACGATGATTCGCGAACGCGGCAACGCCGAATATCTGTGGGCGTCGTGGATTTGGCACGGCGTTGTGCTGGTGGTTGCATGCGGATTGTGGGGACTATTGGGATTCGGCCGATTGTTCGCTATGCTGGCGCTGGCCGGCGTGTGGCTGATGATCCGCGCGATCGCGATGCCGTTGATCGCACGACGACGCACAATCAAGCCGATCGTTGTTGGCCTGGTCGAAATGGTGTCGAGTCTGCTGGTATTTGCGGCCGTGGTGATGACGTTCTGAATGATCGGACGACGCAGGCCGCACGCTATGCGGCGCCTGTGATCCGCGTCACGGTTGCGGCGAACGGTGAGATGGCCGTTGAATCGTGCCGCACGGTTTTCTATCGTGAGTCCCGTGACACAATTGCGCGGTTCCCAGATCAAACCCATCACGGCGCATCATGCCAACCAGCTGTATCAGCACGGCACGCTCGCGTTGCTCGTGCCCGGCCTGTTGGAAGGCACGACGACCATCGGCGAACTGCTCACGCATGGCGACACCGGCATCGGTACGGGCGAGGGACTCGACGGCGAGCTGATCATCCTCGACGGCGTGGCGTACAAGGTCGGCAGCACCGGCGTGGCCGAGCGCGTGCCGGACGATTTCACGATGCCGTTCGCGAACGTGCATCACGCCGCGTTCCAGTATCAATGCGAGCGGTCGGACATCGGCCTTGAGGAGCTGAACCGGCGGATCGTGGAGGCGAACGGCCGGGCGAACACGTTCTTTTCGGTGATCGTGCGCGGCACGTTCAGTTTCATGAAGACCCGCGCGGTGATCAAACAGCAGGTCCCGTACCCGACACTGGTGGAGGTGGCCGACCGGCAGGCGACATTCCTGCGGCACGACGTGAAAGGCACGATGCTCGGGTACTTTTCGCCGGTGATGTTCCACGGTGCGGCGGTGGCCGGATTCCACGAGCATTTTCTGTCTGACGACCGTACGTTCGGCGGGCATGTGCTGGATGCGGTGCTCGATCACGGCAAGATCTACAGTCAGGTGTTCGATACGCTGGTGCAGCATCTGCCGGTGGACGATCCGGGATACCGCGAGCATGATTTCAGCAATGATCCGATCGCCGAGGCGATCACCAGCGCGGAAGGCGACACGAAGTAACGGCTCACGGGATGGAATTGGCCCGATCATATCCGTCGCGTGAATCAGGAAGGCCTCGCATGATCGGCGCTCAAGCCACGAATACACAAGAGGGAGCCCGCCCGAGATGGGCGAACTCCCTCAGTGCCTGATCAGACGTTCAGTCTCAAACGCGCTCGGAGGCTTCCTCCGTGGCGGCCACGCCTTCGCGCTCGACGCGGATGCGGTGGCCTTCGGCCTGCGGCACGCCGTAATACGCGGCGATGGCGATGTCCTTCATGTCCTCGATCTGCGGGATGCGCGGGTTCGCGGGGGCGCACTGGTCCTCGTAGGCGCGCATGCCGATCTGGTCGAGCACGCTCCAGAAGTAGTCCTCGTCCACACCGCAATCCTGGAAGCTCTTGTTCATGCCGAGCTTGTTGTCGCGGTAGTCCTCGACAGCCTTCGCCAGGTTCTCGACGGCTTCGGCCGGGGTCTTGCCCGGGTCAATGCCGAGGTTGATGGCGATGTCGCGGTAGCGCTCGTCGGCGATGTACTTGTTGTACTTCGGCCACGAGGTCGGCTCCTCCGGCACTTGGCCGTTGTAGCGGATCACGTACGGCAGCAGGATGGAGTTGGTGCGGCCGTGGGCGACGTGGCACAGCGCGCCGATGGTGTGCGCCATGCCATGGCACATGCCGAGGAACGCGGAGCCGAACGCCATGCCGGCCATGGTGGCGGCGTTATGCATCTTCTCCTGCGCCTTGGTCTTCTCCAGGCCCGGCTCGCCGTTGACGGACTCGGCCAGGTTGTCCCAGATGAGCTTGGCCGCGTGCAGCGCCATGCCGTCGGTGAAGTCGTTCGCATAGACGGAGACGTAGGCTTCGAACGAGTGGGTCAGGGCGTCGAAGCCGGCGTCGGACGCGAGCTTGCGCGGCTGGGTGCGGGCAAGCACCGGGTCGACGATCGCGACGGACGGGGTGAGCGCGTAGTCGGTGATCGGGTACTTGTAGCCGGTCTTGTGGTCGGTGATCACGGCGAACGGCGTGACTTCGGAGCCGGTGCCGGACGAGGTCGGGATGCACACGAGCTTGGCCTTCTTGCCCAGCGGCGGGATCTTGAACGCGCGCTTGCGGATGTCGAAGAACTTCTCGCGCACGTCGGAGAAGGAGATTTCCGGGTGCTCGTACAGCAGCCACATGATTTTGGCCGCATCCATCGGGGAACCGCCGCCGACCGCGATGATCGTGTCCGGCTCGAACTCCTCGCGCATCATCTCGGCGCCACGCTCGACGGTCTCGACGGACGGCTCCGGCTCGACGTAGTCGATGATGCGGAAGGTGACGCGGTTGGAACGGGCGCGCAGCTGGTCGATGACCTTGTCGACGATGCCAAGCTGCTCCATAACCTTGTCGCACACGATGACGGCCTTCTCGATGCCGTACATGTCGCGCAGGTACTTGATGGCGTTCGGCTCGAAGTAGGTCTTGGCCGGGATCTTGAACCACTGCATGTTGTTGTTCCTCCGAGCGATGCGCTTGATGTTGAGCAGGTTGACGGCCTGCACGTTGCCGGACACCGAGTTGCCGCCGTAGGAGCCGCAACCGAGGGTGAGCGACGGGGCGATGGCGTTGTAGATGTCGCCGACGCCGCCGAGCGAGCTCGGGGAGTTCCAGATGATGCGGCAGGCGTGCATCCGCAGGCCGTATTCGCGCACGAGCGCCTCGTTGTTGGTGTGGATGGCGGCGGTGTGGCCGGCGCCGAGCTTGAGCATGGCCTCGCACATCTCGAACGCCTGCTCCTTGGAGTCGGCCTTGAGCACGGCGTGGACCGGCGCGAGCTTCTCGTGGGTGAGCGGCTCGTTGTCGGAGACTTCGGAACATTCGGCGGCGATGATGGTCGCGTCGGCCGGGATCTCGAAGCCGGCGGCCTTGGCGATGTACTGCGGGGACTTGCCCGGCACCACGGAGTTGAGCTTCGGGGTGCCACCGGAGAACGCGGTGCAGCCGAACATGTACTGCTCAAGCTTGGCCTTCTCCTCGTCGTTGACGAAGTACGCCTTGCGGCGCTTGAGCTCCTTGACCAGCGGATCGTAGATGTCCTTGTGGGCGATGATGGCCTGCTCGGTGGCGCAGATCATGCCGTAGTCAAAGTGCTTGGACAGGATCAGGTCATTCGCGGCGCGCACGATGTCCACGTCGGAATCGACGTAGGCCGGGGCGTTGCCGGCGCCGACGCCGAGGGCCGGCTTGCCGGAGGAGTACGCGGCCTTGACCATGCCCGGACCGCCGGTGGCGAGGATGGTGGCAATGCCGTCGTGCTTCATGAGCGCGCCGGTGGCTTCGATGGACGGGTGCTCAATCCACTGGATGCAGTCGGCCGGAGCGCCGGCCTCGATGGCCGCGTCACGCACGATGCGGGCGGCTTCGGCGGAGCACTTCTGGGCGAACGGGTGGAAGCCGAAGATGATCGGGCAGCGGGTCTTGAGCGCGATGAGCGACTTGAAGATGGTGGTGGAGGTCGGGTTGGTGACCGGGGTGACGCCGGCGACCACGCCGACCGGCTCGGCGATCTCGTCGATGCCCATGACGTCGTCCTCGCGAATCACGCCGACGGTACGCTGACCCGCCAGGTAGTTGGTGACGTGCTCGCACGCGAAGATGTTCTTGGTGGCCTTGTCTTCCACGAGGCCACGGCCGGTCTCGTCGACGGCCATCTTCGCAAGCACAAGGTGCTTGTTCAGCGCGGCGATGGACGCCTTGGCGACGATGCGGTCGACCTGCTTTTGGTCGAGCTTCTCGAACTCGGCGAGGGCCTTGAGACCCTTCTTGACGAGCGCGTCGACCTCGGCCTCGGCGGCCGCCTTCTTCTCTTCAGGGGTCGGCTTGGTGGGGGCCTCGGCCTGCTGTGCTTCTGCCATGAATCCTCCTTGACTTGCTCGGAGCAACTTATTCCCGCCACGTCAATAACCGGGCTGCCGGTCGTGCGGCGCCCTCTTACGGGTCGCCGCTGTGTGGCCTACGTCACAATGTACCGAACGGACGTTCGCATCGCACCCGCACAAAACCAGCGGCGTTTCATGTGCTATTTTGTCTTGTTTTTGTTCGTTATAAGGTCTATTTATGACAAGTTGGCAACAAAATCGGCGTTTTCGCCGCTTTTTGTTCACTTTTCCCATCGATATCACAAGCTACTGCACATGCTCGCAAAGTGACTTTGCAAAACTATCTTTCTATAAGTCATCCTACCAAGCTAAGTTATACAAAACAGTTTTCATGAAGTATGCTTGTTATCCACAAACACACCATCCGGGATATCCACAAACACGCTACCGAAGCACCATATACGAGGCCCCACAATGACAACGATGCCATCGACGACGATCAAAACACACAGCCAGGCCGCCATCATCCGCCACCTCTATACGCACCGTCAAGCCACCAAACTCGAGCTGATGCAGTCGCTGAACCTCAGCAGCCCCACGGTCACGCAAAACCTGCGCGACCTGATCTCAAACGGCATCATCTCTCCCGGCGAACTACAGCAATCCACCGGCGGTCGAAAGGCACGAGCCTTCGTCTTCAACCCGAACCACCGTCTTGCTATCGGCATCGCCCCGACCCCGACCGCCGTAACGTTGCGGGCGATCAATCTGTACGGCGAAACGGTCACCGACCTCAGCCGCACACTCCCCTATCGCAACGACGCCGCTTACTGGCAGCGGGTCGGCATCATCGTCAACGAGTTCGCCGCAAACGTTGCCAAGCCCGGCAATCGAACCATCCCCGGATCGACAGACAACGATCGCACGATACTCGGCATCGGACTATGTCTGCGCACCCCAGCAGCCACTTCACTCGCCCAGACCGCGCACTATCCGTACGCCACGATCCACTACGCGGACGCATCCGCCACGGCCGAAGCCTGGTTCGACCCGACGCTCGACGACGCGATCTGCATATATCTCGACCGTCACCCCAGCGGCTCGCTGATCATCGACGGACGGCTGCACCAGCCCACCGCCAGCCGTGCAACCGCGGAGGGCGATGCCGGCACTTCTATCACGCACCGCAACGGCGTGATCGAGCACATGACGCTCGTGCCGGGAGGCCGTGAATGCGCATGCGGCAGACGCGGCTGCATGAGCGTGTACTGTTCGCCGCAAACGTTGCCAGAGGACTACGAAAGCATCCCCGGCTTCTTCAGCGTGCTCGAGCAGGGCGAGACGCATCACCGCGAACGCATGAACGAGTGGCTGGACTATGTGGCACAAGCCATCGCGAATGCCCGCACCATCGTCGCGGGCGACGTGATCGTCGGCGGAGAGGCGGCGCAGTATCTCGATGACAACGATATCGCCGAATTGACGCGGCGCGTGGTCGCGAGGTCCGGCGGGCAAGGCACGATCCACATGATGGGCGAGACAGAGACAACGTTGCCACCGTCGAAAGCAAACCGGACTCCGCCATCGATGACAACGATCCCATCATCATCAACGGCAGCAGTCACCCATCCAGACACCATGCCGGACGTCGCATCGTTTACGCTGCGCGTCAGCCGCGCCGACGACCGACTGCATCTGACCGGCGCGGCACTCGGCTTCGTGAACCGGTACCTGCGTCAACTGACCGATAGCTGAACGTACGATCATCCACAAACACGCCCAGCCCAGTACCATTCCGGCCTCGCAAACCGCGCCAAACCGCCGTTAAACCAACACGGCTACAATGGGTGTATGAAACACGCGATCCCCCAGCGGTATGCGATACCCCACCGCTATGCAACGAGGCCGGGCCTGTACTTCACCGAGGACGGTGGGGCGGACGCCGTGGTGCGCTCCGAAACCGCCGACCAGATCTGGCTGTGCGTCTACGAACCGGTCGACCAGCCGACCAAATTCTTCAACGGGGCGATCCGCATCTTCGACGATTCCGCGACCCCGTTCATCAACGAGATCCACGAACACGCCGTCTGCACGCGCATCATCGAGTCGATGTACGTGCGCGAGACGCTGTTCCGCATGGAGGGGCCGAATTACGGCCTGTGGTACGTGCACCTGCCCAAGGCGTGGGACGGCATGCGCTACGCGTATCGCGCGGACGGCGCCTGGGACCCGAAGCACGGCCTTAGATTCAACCCGTACAAGCTGCTGCTCGACCCGTACGGCAAGGGCATCGACGGGAAGATGGAACTCGATCCGGCCGCGTTCTCGTACCAGTGCGAGATCGGCGAGGACCACAAGGTGCGCGGCTCGGCGTTCGGCGAGATGAGCACGGTGGACGCGCTCGGCAAGATGCCGGTGTCGGTCGCGATCGACGACCGCGACGTGACCAAGCACGATGGCGATCCGGTGCACCCGCACGTGCCGTGGAGCAAAACCGTGCTCTACGAGCTGCACGTCAAGGGATTCACGAAGAACGCGCCGTGGCTGCCGCCCGAACTGCGCGGCACGTACGCCGGACTCGCGCATCCGATAACGTTGGCATATCTGCAGGGACTGGGCGTCACATCGATCGAACTGCTGCCGATCCAGGCCAAGCAGGACGAGCTGTTCCTGCAGGAGCGCGGCCGGCACAACTACTGGGGGTATTCGACGCTCGGCTACTTCGCCCCCGAACCGTCGTACGCCACCGCCGAGGCTCGCGCAAAGGGCGCATCAGCCGTGCGCGACGAAGTCATCAACATGGTGAACGCGTTGCACGAGGCCGGTTTCGAGGTCATCATGGACGTGGTCTACAACCATACCTGCGAGGGCGGCATCGAAGGCCCGACGGTGTGCTGGCGCGGCTTCGACCCGATCTCGTACTATCGCCGGCAGCGCAACAACGTCGGCCGGCTCGAGGACACGACCGGCTGCGGCAACACGTTCGACTTCACGAACACGCACGTGGTAACGTTCGCAATCGACTCGCTGCGGTACTGGGCGAAACGCATCGGCATCGACGGTTTCCGCTTCGACTTGGCCGCCTCGCTCGCCCGTCTCGACGGCGACTTCACCAAACATCACCCGTTCCTGTACGCGCTGCGCTCCGACCTGCTGCTCGGCAACCTCAAACTCATCATGGAACCGTGGGATCTCGGTCCGCAAGGCTGGCGCACCGGCGGCTTCGGCATGCCGTTCAGCGAGTGGAACGACCGGTTCCGCGACACGGTACGCAAGTTCTGGCTGACCGACACGCAGCCGAACGCGGGCGGCAGCATCGGCATGCAGGAGATGGCCACGCGACTATGCGGATCGGCTGACCTGTTCGCCACCGACCCGGGGCGCGGCTGCGTCTCGTCGATCAACTACGTGGCCTGCCACGACGGATTCACGCTCACCGACCTGACGCGCTACGTGAGCAAGCACAACGAGGCCAACGGCGAGAACAACATGGACGGCTCGAACACGAACCATTCCGTGAACTTCGGCGTGGAAGGGCCAACCGGCGAGCCGGCGATCGAACGCAACCGAGAACGGGCCGCCATGAACATGCTCGGCACGCTCATGCTCTCGCTCGGCACGCCGATGATGCTCGCCGGCGACGAGTTCCGCAACACGCAAAACGGCAACAACAACGCGTACGCGCAGGACAACGACATCACCTGGCTCGACTGGGATTGGCTCTACCAGACCAAGAAAACGCCGGAAATGCGCCGTTTGGAGACGGTGTCGCGGCTCATCGCGATCCGCAAGTCGCTCGATCTGTACCATCATGAGGAGTTCTTCACCAGGCTCACGCAGCTTGGCCTGTTCAGGCCGTCAAGCCGCGTGCAGTGGTATCTGTCGGACGGCACGACGCCGATGGAGCGCGATTGGTTCGACACCAGCGTGCGATCGTTCGCGATGCGGCTGCTGTCGGCCAACGAGGCGGACATCCTGATCGTGATCAACGGCGTGGACCGGGACATGCAGTTCCGGCTGCCGTCCGATTGCGAGTGGCGGTGCGAGTGGAGTTCCAGCGTGGTGTGCGGTGTGCGGCCGGCGCAGGGGCTGTTCACGGAGCGGCTCAATCCGCGCGATTACAGCGATGTGAACTGGACGGTGACCGTGGACGAGCACGATCCGATTCACGAGCTGGTCGAGGTGGTGCAGGCCGAGCTGCGGCGACAGGAGAAGCTGGACGTGCCGCGCGAGGTGGTGCTGGGCAAGGTCGGAGATATGACCACTGCGGGCGCGACTGCCGGAGCGGTCGCCGGTGTGACGGCTGCGGCCGGACTGGCGAACGGGACAGTTGATGGTTCGGGCCACGGGAGCGATGCCGAGGCCGATGCTGCCACCAGAGCTGCCGCAGGTACCGACGATGAGACGGTTCGCGACACGGCCGACCCCACGATTCCGGATGCCGGCGCAGACGTATCTGCGACAGCCGATCCCTCGAATCATACGGACGATGACACCACGACATCGCCGACGCAATCCAACGATGCCGGGCCGTCATCAAGCACGCCGGCCGACGACATCGACCTGTGGACCATCCCCGCACTCAGCATCAGCGTCATGCGCAAAATCCAGTGATCCCCCAGCCGATGCCGACGCATCCCGTCACATACGAGAAGACCCTCGCACCGAACGGTACGAGGGTCTTCGAATAAGCGGCAAAAACCGCGAAGGCTTAACGCTTCGAGAACTGCGGAGCGCGGCGAGCCTTGTGCAGACCGGCCTTCTTGCGCTCGACGACGCGAGCATCGCGGGTCAGCATGCCAGCCTTCTTCAGGGTGGCGCGGTTGGCGTCGCGATCGATGGCGTTCAGCGCACGAGCCACGCCGAGACGGATGGCGCCGGCCTGACCGGTGGTGCCACCGCCGTCAACGAGGACGACGACGTCGAACTTGCCTTCGAGCTTGAGCAGGACGATCGGGGAGTTGACCTCGCGCTGCTGCAGCTTGGACGGGAAGTACTCCTCCAGGGTGCGGCCGTTGATGGTCCACTTGCCGGTGCCCGGGATCAGACGCACGCGGGCGACAGCTTCCTTGCGACGGCCGGTGCCGTAGCCCGGAGCGATCGCGGAGGTGCCGGTGCCAGCGCCAGCGTTGGTCTCGGTGGTGTACGAGGTGAGCTCCTCTTCGGTTGCCTGAACCGCGGAGTCGTTGGTGTTTTCAGCCATGATTCTTATCTCCCTTCGGTTCACTTAGCCTGCTGCGAGACCTGAGCGATCTCGAAAACCTGCGGCTTCTGCGGGGTGTGCGGGTGCTCGGCGCCACGGAAGATGTGGAGACGGTCCAGCTGCACCTTGGACAGACGGTTCTTCGGCAGCATGCCCTTGACGGCAGCCAGGATGATGCGCTCCGGCTTGTTGGCGAGGAGCTGAGCGTAGGTGTCGCGACGCAGGCCGCCCGGGCGACCGGAGTGCGAGTAGAGTTCCTTGCCCAGCTTGTTGCCGGTCAGAGCGATCTTGTCGGCGTTGATGATGATGACGTGGTTACCGGAATCGGCGTGCGGCGCGTAGGTCGGCTTGTTCTTGCCGCGCAGCAGCGTGGCGGTCTGAGTGGCCAGACGGCCGAGAACAACGTCGGTGGCGTCGATGATGTACCAGTCGTGAGTCAGATCAGCTGGCTTCGGAGTGAAAGTTTTCACTGGTGTACCTTTTCTTGACTATTGTGTTCCGGGTTTCGGCTGCTCGATCGTGCGCTTGGTTGGGGCGCGCGAGGCGAGAGGCTTCGACCTCATTATCCGTGGGCTCCCTGAAAGTCCTCGATGGCGAGTGGGAAAGCGCTTTGAAGGACCCCTTAGGGAAACACAACAATCTACTAGTATATCGCCAGCCTTGACATTACGCCGGGCGTGTTGCGAGCTGGTTCCCGGGATGTTCTTCCAAGAATCCCGGGAACCAGCTGATGTTCGGTTTTTATGGCAAAACCCAGTGATATCAACGAACGGCCTTTGTTCGTTTGATAGAAAATGTGCGGTCTGCGGTTCACGGGATTATCGACGGCAATCCCGGGAACCGCACAACGCGCGATCAGCCGCGCATGATGGCGGTGAGCTGCTGGAGCTTGGCGTTGTCGAACAGCTGCTCGAGCGGAACGACGTTGCCGTCGCCATCGGCCAGCGGGATGCGCCAGTTCGGGTACTCGTTGTTGGTGCCCGGCTGGTTCTGCGCGCGCTTCTCGCCCACGGCGTCGGTGATCGACGCGGCGAGCAGCTTGCACGGCGAATCCTGCAGCGCACGGTACATGGCCTCGATGATCTGCCATTCGTTGGCCTGCTCATCGGCCAACAGTGACTGATCCAGATAGCCGTTCTTGACCAGCATGTCCATCATCGCCTTGTGCTCAGCCTGCGCGGACTGCTCGAACTCCTCCTTCGGGCCGGTCAACAGTCCCAGCTGTTCGCGCAGCTTGACATGCTCGTACTCGAGGTATCCGGCGACCGGCGGCAGATCGTGCGTGTTGACCGAGGCGAGCGCGAACGGACGCCACTTGACCGGCGGACGGAACGTGCCGTCGAACTGCTCGAACCATTCGACCGCGCAGCCGAGGATACCGTGCGCGGACAGCGCGCTGGCCACGTAGCTCGGCACCACGCCGAGATCCTCGCCCACGACCACACCGCCGGCACGCTTCGCCTCCAGCGCGAGAATACCGAGCATGATGTCGTAGTCGTAGTGCACATACGTGCCGTCGATCGCGGACTTGCCGTCCGGAATCCACCACAGGCGGAACAGGCCGAGGATATGGTCGATGCGCACCGCGCCGGCCTGACGGAACATGCCGTGCACCATGTCGCGGTACGTGCGGTAGCCGGTGTTCTCCAAGTCGATCGGGCTCAGCGGCGGCTGGCTCCAATCCTGACCCTGCTGGTTGAACATGTCCGGCGGAGCGCCCACGGTCGCGCCCTTGGCGAAGCGCTCCGGATTCCACCACACGTCGGAGCCGAGCGGGTGCACGCCCACGGCCATGTCGGACATGACGCCGATGCGCATGCCGGCCTTGCGGGCGGCCTCCTGCGCGGCCTCAAGCTGGTTGGTGGCGATCCATTCGAGCCAGCGGTAGAAGTCGAGCGTGTCCGGGTACTGCTCGCGCAACGCCTTGATCTCGGGCGAATCCTTGGTGAACTTGCGCTCCCAGTTGTCGGCGTCGCCGCTCGGAGCACCCCACTTGTCATAGCACAGGCACCACGTGGCGTAGGACTCGAGTTCCGCGCCCTGCTCCTGCTTGTAGGCGTCGAACGAGGCCTGACGCTCGGCGTTGCGGCCGGCCTTGAAGATCAGCCACAGCGCGCCCATCTTGGCACGCCACATCGCGTCGCGGTCGATGAGCTGGGAGTCGCCGTTGAGCGGCTCGACCTGCGCGTGCAGCTCGCGCACCTGCGCGGCGACGGTTTCACTCAGGCGGCCGTATTCCTCGATCGACTCGGGGCGGATGTACGTGAAATTGACGAAACGGCGCGACACCGGCAGGTACGGCGACGGCGTGAGCGGAGAGACCGGTTCGGCTGCGTGCAGCGGGTTGATGAGAATGAAGTCGGCGCCGGTCTTGGCCTTGGCGTCGACCAGCATGCGCTTCAAATCCTCGTAGTCGCCCACGCCCCACGATTCGGACGAGCGGATCGAGTAGAGCTGCGCCATCCATCCCCACAGGTGGCCATGTTCCATCTCGTCGAGCATCTCGACCTTTTCGGGCGCGCTGATCAGCGTCGCGTCCTGCGTGCGGTCGCCGACGGTGATGTGCAGCGTGTGGTAGCCCAGCGGCAGGTCTGCCGGCATCACGACCGCGGCGGTCGCGATGAACTTGCCGTTGATGACGTACGCCTGCGACCCGTCGCCGGGACCGACCTCCAGCTTGCCGTACTCCTCGCCGTTCTCAAGCGTGAGCGAGGCCTTCGGCACGGCGAGGATCGGCGTGTTGATCAGCGCGGTGTCCTCTCGGCCGGCGACGTGCAGCACGGTGGGGCTGATGAGCCGGCCGTGGCGCTGGTCCAGGATGCGGCGGGTGGATGCGGCGATCGCTTCGTCGTTTGCGGCATCGATGCCCAAGGCGGCGAGCACGGCGACCAGGACATCGTCTTCGATTTCGTGGTAGTCATCAGACATGCCGACGTAGCTGGTGGCGACGCCGACGAGCTTCGCAAGGCGAATCAGGGGGCGGGCAAGGCGCTCGGCACTTTCTGTTCTCTCAGTCATAGTCCTTAGTCTATGCCCCGCAGTGGTACGGCACGCTAGCCAAAACGCCGATATCGTCCCGTTTTACGCAATGTTAAGGCAAACACCACGCGAAAATCGGAACATTTCACATAACCAGGATTCCACGATACGGACACAGCGAGCCGAGAACGGACCACGCGGAAACGCGTCTCATCGTAAATCGTCGGGAGGAAACGAGCGAGCCGCTGCTGTGCTTCGTCATTTTGAGCCAGGCAAGGACGAGCCGTAAAATCTCTCGGGATGCGGGACCGATAGATTGCTCCGCTCACTTCGCTCAGTCGAAACGACACACGCCCGTCAAGACAGCTCAGCTTCTTCCCGCCGCGGCCTTCGCCACGTCAGGATTCGGATCGGCAGCCAGTCGGGCCAACGTTTCCGCCGACGTGTTCGGATTCAACGCGACCGCGCGGCGCACCATCGCCGTGAGTACCACCGGACCGTCGGGATTGTCCTCCGTGCCGAAGCGGCTCAGGAAATCAAGCGTGTCGGCATCCAGCGCAGGGTCCTGCGCACCCTCCAGACGCATCTTCCACGACGTGCGCTTGTTGCGCAGCGCCATGTCGCGCACTTCGGGCACCGGGTCCTTGGCGAGACGGCCCACCAGCCAGTTCTTGTCGTCGTGATTGGCGGCCACCGCCTTGCGCACCTCGTCGTTGTCGTCGGTGGACAGCTTGACCAGCACGTTCGGGAACGGCATGGTCTGCGCCAAAAAAATGCGATCCTCGACCGGCGTGTTGCAGTTGCCAGCCACAGCCTCCAGCAATGCCGTGGCACGCGAATACGCCGCCTGCTCGGACGGGTCCGGCAGCTGACGACGGGCGAATTCGGACAGTTCGGCCGCGTCGGTCGAATGGCGTAGATGCTCGTAGGTGACGGTCAGCGGCTCGAAATCGTCGGATTCGTTCTCATCGGTCATGCCGACCAGCATAACCGTCGGCGGCGAACATGGCCGCCGCAGCGCGGCAGTCGCCTTGCATTCGTCGGCACGGGACAGTCACCGCATAATCGTCTCGCCGCTGCGGCAAAGATCTCGGATGGCGACCGTCATAAACACGATCTCAATAAACGCAATCGTCACAGTTCGACCGGCCGGTTGACCGTATCAATCAGCTCCGGCACGACGGACGCATTGAACGTCTCCCGCACGCGGTTTTCGAAATCCGCGCACCGATCCTGCGGCAACGCGGCGCGCAACGTCACGCGATCCGTATACTGCTCGTCGTCCGCCAAACCGTCGCAGTCGGCGAGCAGACGCTGGAACTGCGCGAGCTGCGGATACTCGAGCCGCACCGCATACCGCCGGCACGGCACGATCCGCGCCATCCGCGCCGCCTTGACCGCGATCGACGCGCCGGTCGAATACGCGCGGATCAGACCGCCCGAGCCGAGCAGAATACCGCCGAAATACCGGGTCACCGCCACCACACAGTCGGTCAGGTCGTTTTGCCGCAACACGTCGAGGATCGGTTTGCCAGCGGTGCCGGACGGTTCGCCGTCGTCGCTCATACGCTCGGTCATGCGACCGTCCGATCCGCCGCACACCGCCGCATAAGCGACATGCCGCGACTTGGGATGCTGCTCGCGGATCGTTTCCACGAACGCGAGTGCCTCGTCGAGTGAGTCGATGTGGCACGCGTCGCCGATGAACTCGGATTTTTTCTCGACGAACGAGTCGTGCGCAGGCTCGCCGGCGGCGTTCAGAATGGTTTGCACTCGTACTCCTTGTCCCATCGTCATGCGACGAACCCGATTCAACCGGCTCTACGACGATCCAATTCACGGTATCTTGCAGTTGTAGGGTAACCCACCCGGTATCTCGCAATGTATCAGTTACCAAAGAATGACAACAATGGCGTCATTCCAATGATTTTTCAAACCGCCATATGCCACGGTAGGGAGGTTGTCCGACGGTCGAGGACCTACAACTGCAAGATACCATTGCTTTCGCATATGGTTCGTTCCTGACCACTGCCGACCACCGTTTCTCAGACCGCTATTTGCGGCCTGCCATTCCACCGGTCCAGCCTACTTGCCGGACGACTGTTTCGCGGCCTGTTCTGCGGTGATGTTCCACTCGCGTACGACGTTGCGGTCGGCGCCCATCGAGTAGATGACGTTCGAGATGCGCTCGCGAACGGCCGCGTCTTGCGTTTCGTTCCAGCAGGTGCCATCGGGATGGTCGGATGCGAGCGAGCACCACTGGTATTTGCCGCGCGTTTCGTTCGCGCTGGGAGTCCAGTCGATGCGGGTGACGCGCCACGTGCCGGATTGGCCGCGCTTGCCAGCGAACTGGATGCGCGCGGTGACGCCCTGGTTGTTGACGATAGTGTCGGGCGTGTCGGCGGATTCGGTGACGGTGTTGCCGAGGCCGTAGACGATCCATGTGCCGTTGTAGTTCTCGATCGGCTGCGCGCAGTGGCATCCGGCGCCGTAGATCACGTCGAACGCGCCGGTGTCGGCGAGTTCATGCGCTTCGGACTGCTGCCACGAATCGGCGTAGTCGAGGTATTCCTGCACGGAGTGCATGGCGATGGCGACCACGTCCGCGCCCTGCTCGCGGGCGGCCTTGGCCTTGGCGACGGCCTTGTCTATGTCGGCCTGATGGTTGGGGTCGCCCGATTCGCGCAGTCGGTCGACCTGCCAGTCGTGGTCGGCGGTCATGCCGTTGAGCGAGACGGTGCCGGTGACGAGGCCGAGCTTGCCGCCGCCGGTGGGTGAGTCGATGACGAGCGGTTTGACGGAGTCGGCTTCGGTTTTGTATGAGCCGGTTTGGGCGATGCCGTCGGCCTCAAGCGTGTCCCACAGGCGGGCGATGCCGTCCGTGCCTTGATCCCACGAATGGTTGGTGGCATGGGTGCAGGCGCGGTAGCCGACCTTGGCGGCCGCGTCGGCGACTTCGGGCGGGATGTTGAAGACCGGGTAGCCGGTGTACGGGCCGCCGCGTTGGGCGATCGGGGTTTCGAATTCGCAGATCGCGATGTCGGAGGCGTCGATGTACTTGCGCAGCGGCTCGAACAGGCCGGTGAAGTCGAAGGCGGTGCCGTCGGTGGCGGTGGGGTTGACGGCGTACTGGTTCCACAGTCCGGGGTGGAACAGCAGATCGCCGTTGACGAGGATGGAGATGCAGTCGGTGTCGGGGCAGTCGGGCGAGTTGCCGTGGTGCTCTGCGGCGGGCTGCGGGGCTGCCTTGGGTTTGGTGAGGGTGGATGAGTTGGGTGAGGCGGTGCCGTTTGCGGTAGCGGTGTTGTTTGCGGATGGTTGCGCAGGTGTATTAGCGGTCGGCCGCGCGATCGCCCAGCCGACAAGGGAACAGATCACGACAAGCGCGACCGCGACGAGCGCGAACCGCAGTCTGTGGCCGGCTCGTCTGGACATGGTTTCGTTGACGTTGTCGACATGTTGGCCGTATTCGCTGGCGTGTCTCATGGCGGCCGTCCTCTCTGACTCTTCTTCTCAATCTTCTTGTCTGCCATCTTCGACGTGATCTTCGACATAGTTAGCGTTAACATACCATTTTGGCGAAAAATCAAGGGATTTCGACCGCGTGTCTCCGCTTTGACCGCTACAATGAATTCTTGGAGACGGACGGACAAGGGCGTACCTCCGGCTCCGTTTACTTCCTCTGAAATTACGCCCCTGCGTATTCCCGATCGATACGCTCTATCGATGCTCAGACGAGTACCCAGGCAATCCCCACAAATGATATGATCTTTGTCGTAACCTTTGGTTAGAGGCGCAAGCCGGTAATCACAAAGCCTCGATGTTCCAGCGTCGAGGCTTTTCTTAGTGATGAAGAACCGGACTATTTACCGGACATCTTACCCATACCCACGCGCCATCACGCAACCGACTGGCGAACGTTGGAAACGGCGTTATATCAACGTTTTGGCATGAAAAAAGGGTTTTCGGGAAGTCCTGAAAACCCTTGGTGGCGGAGTCAGAGGGATTCGAACCCTCGAGCCGCGAAAAGCGACTAACACCTTAGCAGGGTGCCCCTATCGGCCACTCAGGCATGACTCCGTGTTGTGCCACTAAGCAGCGCAACAGCATGTAACTGTATCATCAACCGCCGGACAAAACACCGAAGCCGTCAGAAATCGCCGAAGCCAATCACAGACTAGGCCGCATCATCCGATACCCCAAGCACTCAAGCCGCAAGTGATTCGCGCCTCACGCATCATCCTGTTGCGTGATGTTTCAGCTACCACGATAACGTCCGAATTCTTGCGCACTTTGGTTTGGGCTTGAGATAGAGGCATGGCCCGTGTCCTGTGTACGATTTTCTGTCGCCAAACAAGATAAACCGCGATTGGAAAGC